>JBDUAO010000016.1:0-30030 GCA_040004595.1 Candidatus Dormiibacterota bacterium
ACTGCCTTGTCGGCATCCGCCTTGCTGACGTTCTCGAGCACCGGCTTCGGCGCTGCGTCGACCAGATCCTTGGCCTCTTTGAGGCCCAGCTGCGTGAGCTCGCGAACGGCCTTGATCACGTTGATCTTGCTCTCGCCGACCGCGGTCAGCGTCACTGTGAACTCGGTCTGCTCTTCGACCGGCTCGGCTGCGGCCGATGGCGCCGCTGCCACCGCCACCGACGCGGTCGCTGCCTTGATGCCGAACTCGTCCTCGATTGCCTTGACGGCTTCGACGACATCAAGGATGCTCCAGTCTTTGAGAGCCTCCACGAAATCCTTGGGTGTGAGCTTGGTTGCCATGTTTACGCTGCCTCCAATTTGGTCTTGTACGCATTCAGCGTGCCCATGAGCTGCTGAAGCGGTGTCTGCATGATTCCGACGAGCTGGGCGACGGGCGACTGAAGAGTGCCCATCAGCTGGGCGATCAACGTTTCACGAGAAGGAAGGTCGGCCAGCTGCTTGATCTGAGCGGATGAGAAGACCCTGCCCTCGACCAGCCCACCCACGACATCGAGCTTCAGCCGGGTGGCGCGGACCCACTCGTTGATCAGCCTGGAGGGGATGCCGAGGTCGTCGTGGCCGAAGGCGATCGCCACCGGCCCATTGATCGCTTCCTGCAGCTGCGGGAAGCCGGCAGCCTCCGCGGCACGCCGGGCGAGCGTGTTCTTGACGACGCGGTACTCGACGTCTCCGGTCCGGAGCTTGCCTCGCAGGTCCTGGATCTGGTTGACCTTGAGCCCGCGGTAATCCGTCAGGACCGCCACCTTGGCGCTCTTCAACTTTTCAGTCAGAAGCTCGACCTGCTCGACCTTCTGTTCTCTCCTGGCTTTCGGCAATTAAAAAATCCTCCCTGCCCACAACAAAAGGCAGGAAGGATCCAGCGTCCTTCACTTCTTTCGCCTCGGTAGGAAATTAAGCGGGCGCATCGCCCGCACCTACGGTCTAGGGCAGAAGGGTGATTATAGGGAACTCGCCTTTGGCTAAAGTGCACCACGTGGCCGACCACCTCCGTCCTCAGTGGGACTTCGACGACCTTGACGCGTCCGAGCGCCGATTCGACGAGCAGCTCACGAAGGAAGCTTCGGAGGCCGGCCGGGCCGAGGTGCTGACTCAGCTTGCGCGGGTCAAGGGCCTTCGCGGCGAGTTCGCGGCTGGAGACGAGCTGATCGATCAGGCAGAGCAGCTGTCCGATGGGGGCGCGGCCGTGCGCGCGCGCATCCAGCTGGAGCGCGGGCGGCTGCGCAACTCGGGCGGAGATCCGGCCGCCGCCCTCGCCCTGTTCGAAGCTGCGTTCGAGACCGCCGAACAGGGTGGTGAGTCGCTCCTCGCGGCTGACGCTGCGCACATGGCGGCAATCGCCTCACCCGATCGCAAGGACAAGATTGAGTGGACAGGGCGAGGCGTCCGCATCGCGACCGAGTCCAGCGACCGCGACGTTTCGTACTGGCTTGGACCGCTCTACAACAACCTCGGCTGGGAGTACCAGGACGCCGGCGAGCATGAAGCGGCGCTCGAGGCATTCAAGCGCGCCCTGGCGTCAAGGGAGCGATATCCGGAGATGCCGGCTCTGATCCAGCACGCCAAGGAGGCCGTTGGTGAAGCTCTCCGCGCGCTGGGCCGTGAGGACGAGGCGAGCCGGCTCTGACGAGCTCGGGCGCCTAGCTCGAGGTGTGTAGCTTGGCCGCCTCTTTGACGTCGACCGGGACTGACGGGCCCTGGGTTGCCGCGACGAAGAACGTCCTCAGGTACTGGCCCTTCGACGTGGTCGGCTTGTTGCGGATCAACGCGTCCACCAGCGCGCTCAGGTTCTGGTGCAGCTGATCCCCGCCGAACGACACCTTGCCGATCGGTGCGTGCACGATGCCGAACTTGTCGGTCCGGAACTCGACCTTGCCGCCCTTGACCTCGCGGACCGCCCGTGCGACATCGAAGGTCACCGTCCCCGACTTCGGGTTGGGCATGAGGCCGCGCGGGCCGAGGATCTTGCCCAGAGGTCCGACCTTGGACATGATGTCCGGCGTCGCGATCGCGGCATCGAAATCCGTCCAGCCCTCTGAAACCTTCTTGACGAGGTCGTCGCCGCCCACGTAATCGGCACCTGCCTCCTGGGCCTCTTTGGCCTTGTCGGCGGTGGCGAACACCAGCACCCGCACCTTCTTGCCAGTGCCATTGGGGAGTACCACGGAACCACGAACCATCTGCTCGGCATGCCTGGGGTCGACCCCAAGCCGAATGTGGGCCTCCACGGTCGCGTCGAACTTGGAGATCGAGGTGTCCTTCGCCATCTGGACGGCAGCTTCGGGCGTCAGGCCCCCGTTGCCGTTGCCGGCCAGGGCCGCCTCGATCCTCTTCGCCGCTTCGATGTACTTCTTCCCACGCTTCTTCGGCACTTACTCGATCACCTCCAAACCCATGGAGCGGGCGGTGCCCTCGACCATCTTCATGGCGGCATCCTGGTCGTAGGCGTTGAGGTCCTTCCTCTTCACCTCGACGATCTGGCGCAGCTGCAGGCGCGTGACCCGGCCCACCTTCTCGCGGTTCGGCTTGGCTGATCCCTTTTCGATGCCGGCCGCCTTCTTGAGCAGGTTCACTGCGGGAGGCGTCTTGAGGACGAAGGTGAAGGTGCGGTCCTCGAAGATGGTGATCTCCGCGGGCACCACGTCACCGGCCTGCTGAGCCGTGCGCTCGTTGTAGGCCTTGGTGAATTCCATGATGTTGATGCCGTGAGGTCCAAGCGCGGTGCCCACCGGCGGCGCGGGTGTCGCCTTACCCGCCTGCAGCTCCAGCTTCAGTACCGCCCGAATCTTCTTTTTACTCAATTAATTAGTGAACCTTCTCTACCTGAAGCAGGTCGAGCTCGACTGGAGTTTCGCGACCGAACATGTTGACGAGCACCTTGAGCTTGCCCTTCTCGGGGTTGATCTCATCGACCTTGCCGTGAAAGTCCGTGAACGGTCCGTCGACCACGCGCACCGACTCGCCGACCTGGAACTCGACCCTGATCTTGGGCGCTTCCTGCTTCATCTGCTTCTGGATCGCCTTGACCTCTTTCTCTTGAAGGGGCACCGGACTGTTCGCTGAGCCGACAAAGCTCGTGACGCCTGGAGTGTTGCGGACCACGAACCACGACTCGTTCGACATCACCATGCGGACCAGGATGTACCCAGGGAAGATTCGCTTCTGGACGTGGCGGCGCTTGCCATCCTTGATCTCGATCTCGTCCTCCATCGGGACGAGCACCTGCAGGATCTTGTCCTGCATGTCCATGGATTCGATCCTCTTCTCGAGGTTCTTCTTGACCTTCTCTTCGTGACCGGAATAGGCGTGGACCACGTACCACTGGGGCTCCTGCTCGGGCGCGTTGTTTTTTTCGACAGCCATCTAGTGGGCCACCCCGTTGTAGATGAAGCGCTTGGCGACCTCGGCAAGGATGTAGTCGACCCCGCCGATGAATCCACCAATCACGATCACGGTGACGATCACGACCAGGGTGTAGCGGTAAAGCTCACCCCAGGTCGGCCAGACGACCTTGCGCAGCTCGTCGTACACCTCGCGCAGGAAGCGCACGACGTTGAAGGATGGCGCCGACTCGGCACGCCTCTTGGTGCTGACGGCCACTACTTGGTCTCCTTGTGCGGCGTGTGTTTGTGACACCACCGGCAGTACTTGCTCAGTTCGAGCCTGTCCGGATCGTTCTTCTTGTTTTTCACGGTGGTGTAGTTGCGCCGCTTACACACGCCGCAGGCGAGGCTGATGATGTCTTCCATGGTTGGCTCTTTGGCTGGGGCTGAAAAGAAAAAGCCTAGGTTACCTAGGCGGTGTCAATAGTAGCAGAGCTTTCCGGCGCGCTTGACCGGCGGCCGGACAGCGTCCCTGGACCGACCAACCTTGGCTGCCAATATGATTGGTCGATGCCTGGTTCCACCGTGATTGTGCTGCACGGGGACCAGACCGGCGAGGAGCTCCTGAAGGAGGCGCTCCGCCTGCTCGAGCCGGACGTGCTCGGTTTCGAGGTGAAACGAAAGGACTTCGACCTGTCGCTCGAGCGGCGCCGCGAGACCCGAAACCAGGTTGTCCAGGACGCCGCGGACGCCTTGCGAGAGACAGGATTCGGCCTCAAGGCGGCGACCATCACTCCCGTCGGAGCGGGCGACGTCGGCAGCCCCAACGCGATCCTGAGAAAGCAGGTCGATGGGCGCGTGATCGTGCGCACCGGCCGCCGGATCCCAGGCGTGAGGCCCCTCGCTGGCGTCCACGCTCCGATCTCCGTGATCCGCATGGCTGTGGACGACGCCTACGGCGCCAAGGAGTGGCGCGAAGGGCATGGGCTCGACGAGTGGGCTTTCCGGACAGAGAAGATCAGCCGCCGCACGTGCCGCATGGTCGCCGACTACGCGTTCGCGCACGCCAAGCGGATCCAGGCCAAGGTGTTCGGCGGGCCCAAGTTCACAGTCAGCCCCGTGTACGAAGGGATGTTCAAAGAGGAGCTCGACGCGGCGGCGCAGCGCAATCCAGACGTCCGCTACGACCCGCAGCTGATCGACGCGACCTACGCGCTGCTGCTCGCGACCACGGGTGAGGCGCTCGTGATCCCCGCCTTGAACCGCGACGGCGACACCCTTTCCGACCTGGTGATGCAGATGTTCGGGACGATTGCCGGCGCGGAATCGGTGCTGCTGGCGTTCAACGACGACGGGGCGGTGACGGTCGCCATGACGGAAGCTCCTCACGGCACGGCTCCAGCGCTGCAGGGGAAAAATGTCGCCAACCCCATGGCGATGATTCTGGCGGTCGCCTCGCTGCTCGGGTACATGAAGGATGACAAGGCGCACAGAGCCTCACGCGCGATCTATGAATCGGCGCTGGAGGCTGTCTCCGACGGCATCCGAACCGCTGACCTCGGCGGGCACGCGTCGACGACCGATTTCGCCGATGAGGTGGTCCGCCGCGTGCGCACCAAGATCGACGTGTGGAGCGCGCTCGCCGACGTCGAAAGATAACCCGGGGCTGCGATACCTCGCCCTCGGGGATTCCTACACCATCGGCACCGGCGCTTCCGGAGACGCCCACAACTACCCGTCAATTCTTGCGGCACGCCTGTCGGACTCAACTGGCGCGAAGGTCGACCTGACCAACCCTGCGGTCAACGGCTTCACCACCCAGGACCTCATCGAAAGCGAGCTGGGCCTGGTCAGCCGGTTGAGTCCAGAGCTGGTGACGATCCTGATCGGGGTCAACGACCTCGTGCGGGGCCGCTCGAAGGAGTCCTACCGGAAATCGCTCGCAGCGATCTACGACGAGGTCGCCACCCTCCAGCTCGCGAGCGGCAGAACGGTGGCGATCTCCATCCCCAACTGGTCGATCGTCCCCGCCGCCGCCGGGTTTGGCGATCCGTCCCGGCTGCGCCGCCTCACCGATGACTTCAATGGATTGGCCCGGACGGAAGCTACGAAGCGAGGATTCCTGTGGGTCGACATCACCGCCGTGAGCACCTCACGCCATGGCTCGCCCGGCTGGATCTCGGCGGACGATCTGCACCCGGGCGACAGCCAGTACGCGGCCTGGGCGGACGTGATCTGGGAGTCGGTTCGCGAACCCTGGACGGAGGCTGCCGCGACCTAGAGTTTGATTCGCTTGAAAGACTCGGCGTACGTGTAGCCGGCCTTCTTCCCCACCTCGCGGTGGCGCTTGCGCATGAACTTCTCGTAGTCCCACTCCGCTCCCGGCTTGGCAACCTGGCTCTTGTGCTTCTTCAACGACTGCATCTTCAGGTCGAGGGTCTTGCTGATGTCGACGAAGAAATCGCCCGACGTCCAGTAAGGCACCCACAGCTCCTTGACGACAAAGGCCGGGTAACCCTCCTTGAGAAGGCTTCGGAATGCGCGGGGGTTGCGCGAGTCGGGATAGACGGCCGCAAATGTCGCCTCACCGACCGCAATGTGGTCGGGGTGGGAACCGCCCATCGGGGCGTCGAGGAGGCGCCCGGGGAGATGCGTGATCACCACGTCGGGCCTGTACTTTCGGATCATGCGGACGATGTCTCGCCGCAGCTTGAGGTCGTGCGTCAGGTGCCCATCCTTGTAGCCAAGGAACTCGACCTTCTTGACGCCAAGCACGCGGGCTGCCGCGCGCTGCTCCTTCTGTCGAATCGCAGCGAGTTCGGAGTCTTTCTGGTCTGGATCCTCACCACCCTGCGAGCCGTCCGTGACGATGACGTAGGTGACCTCGGCGCCATCCATCGCCAGCTTGGCAACCGACCCCCCTGCCGAGAACTCCGGATCGTCGGGGTGCGCCGAGACGACGAGCACGCGGTCGAACTTCGGCGTTTTGGATTTTGGCTTGGCAGCCGTTTTGCGCCCTGTCGTGGTTGCGGTCTTCTTGGTTGCCACGGCACTGAAGAGTACGGGATGACCGCAGTCAGACGCGCAGCGCGACGAAAAGCTAGAGCGCAGCCTTTGCCTTGGCGGGTGCTCCCAGCGAAGACAGGGGGATCGCCGCCTGGATCGGCTTCCACAACGCCTCGATCTGTTCGGCCGTCAAACGCGTGCGCGACGCGATCACGCGACCGCCGAAGGCCGCCGTCTTCACGGCCGCCCAGCCGGCGCTGCCTGAGAGTCGCATCGGCACGGTGACCACGGCGGCCAGCGCCGCCGCCTCTTCGGCGGGCCTCGCGCTGCCGTCCATCATGGCTCGCGAAAGCGCGTTGGACATCTCGTCGCTCAGCTGCCAGGGCTGCGCCAGAGCCTCGCATTGGCTGCCACCCAGTCGCCCCAGGGCCGTCACATAACGGAGGACCATCGCGCCGCGAGCCCTTGCATTCGTGGTTGGAATCGCCGATGCGAACGGCGCGTACGACGCGGCGAATTTGATCGGGGTCAAATGGTGCCGGCGCACAAGCGCAGACACCGCATGCCATGTCGCCACGGCCTCGTCATCGGACCGCTGCCTGAGGAACTCGATCAGCGCCGTCCCCGCTTTGACCAGCGGTGCCACGACATCCTGGTTTACCGAGGGCACCGACGCCGCAACCTGTGTCCAGTCTTCGACGCTCAGCGAGCCGATACGCCGCACGAATTCGTCGGAGTCGACTTCCTCCAACGGGATGAGTGCTGCGAAAGGACCGTAGTGCTGGACGGCCTGCTCCGGCTTCGCGTGAGACTTGGTTTCGACGGCGAAGCTCGCTCGCTCGACCGCGGCGAATGCACGGCAGCGAGTGAATGTGTCCAGCTCTGCGGTTCCCTCGATGGTCGCGAGCAGAGCCCTGACCACGCTGGCGGGCTCGGCGCTGCCCTCTCTTGTCACGCTGGCCACGAGCTGTCGGCGATCGAGAACCCGCAGCCATTGGATCGGCGTCAGCTCGAGGACGGCCTTCAAGAAAGCGGCCACCTCCCCACTGTTCGCGCCATATGGTGCTGCTGCTCGTGTGTTGGGGACCGGCGGCGTCTTCGGCGGTTTGATCGTCTCCATGGCCTTGGTCACGGCGGCGCGCACGGCAACGCGCGTGCTCTTTCGGCCCGTGCCCTTCTCGAGTGACCTCAGCGAAATCGCGGGCTGCAAAGGAGCCCACAGGACGGCAACCTCCTCCTTTGAGAGCTCGGACCGACGGCTCAACACCCTGCCTCCATGCACCGCCGTCCTGACGGCCGCCCACCCGGCATCGCCGCTGAGAGTGACGGGGATCGTCGAAAGGGCGGAGAGGGCCACAGCTTCCTCGACGTTGAGGTGCCTGTTCTTCGCCACCGCCTGAGTCAGCGCGCGGGACGCGTCGTGGTCCAGCCTCCACGACTTCGACAGCATCTCCGCATGCGCTGGCGACAGACCCTCGATCGCGGCCAGGTAGCGCCGGGTCGTGGGATCGAGCGCGCCGGATGCCGAGACGGGGATGAGCCTGGCAAACGGCGCGTAGTGGGCTGCGAACTTCAGGGCCGGCAGGTGGTGGCGGAGCACCAGCGCCGACGCCGCCTGCCACGCGGCGACCACCTTCTCATCGGTCCGCTTCGCCAGGGCTTCGAACAGGGCCTCGCCTGTCCGGGCCATCGGCTCGGACATGCCGCCCTCGGTCGAGCGAATTGCCGCATGAATCAACCGCCGCGCTTCCGACGCCTTGCCGATCCCTTCCTTGGTGACCGAGGCCACGAGCCGCCTGGTCGCCAGGACCTGGCGCCATTGCCAGGGCGTGAGGTGCGCAGCAGCGTCGATAAACGCCTCCACCTCGGCGGTATTCGGCCCAAAGCGTCGTGAGGCGTCGTCATTGGCTGTCTGGATGCGGCCGAGAAGGCCGTTCGACGTTGCCACGGCTTTCACTGTATCCCTGCAACGGCCTGGTTCAGCCCGGATTAGGCCAGGGGTTCAGACGATCTCGACCTTCAAAAGATTGGTCTGGCCGGGGCGGCCGATCGGGACGCCGGCGACCACGACCACCCTGTCGCCGTGGCGCACCAGCCCGCTGCGAACCGCAGCTGCGGTGGCGTTGGCAACCATCTGGTCGGTGTCCTTGCCGGGGCTCACCAGCAGGGGAATCACACCCGAGTACAGAGCCGTCTTGCGAAGGACGTCGGGATTGGGGCTGGCGGCGATCACAGGGACTCGAGGGCGCGCCTTGCTGCACCGCAATGCGGTGGTGCCCGACTCCGTGAAGGCGATGATCACGCGGGCGCCGAGCTCGTCGGCGCTGGCGGCCGCGGCGTGGGCGATCGCGCTTCCGATCTCCCCCGGCTCGCGCCAGATCTGGCGCTGGCGCTGAAATGCCGGATGCCTCTGAGCGGAGAGGCAGATGCGAGCCATGGCCCGGACCGCCTCGACCGGGTGGGCCCCGATCGACGTCTCCTGCGACAGCATCACCGCGTCGGTTCCGTCCCAGATCGCGTTGGCCACGTCGGAGGCCTCCGCACGCGTCGGGCGGGTCGAGGTGACCATCGATTCGAGCATCTCCGTTGCCGTGATGACAGGAACGCCCGCGCGGTTGGCCCTGTCGATTACGTCCTTCTGCACGGCCGGCAGCTCACCCAGCTTCAGCTCCACGCCAAGGTCGCCCCGCGCGACCATCACCGCATCGGCGACCTCGAGGATCTTGTCGAGATTCCGGATCGCCTCCAGCTTCTCGAGCTTGGCGACGACCTGCGCCTTGCAGCCAAGGCCCTCGAGATGGCTTCGGCAAGCGAGGACGTCCTCGGGGTGGCGTACGAACGAAAGCGCGACGTAGTCCACCCCGAGCTCGACCGCAAGCTTCAGGTCCAGCAAATCCTTATCGGTGAGGGCGGGCATCGCGATCGGGCGGCCGGGGACGCTCACTCCCTTCCGCTCGCCCAGCAGGCCGCCCCGCACCACCGAGCACTCGGCGCTTCCTGGCGCGCGACCCCGGACCAGGAGCTCGATGCGGCCGTCGTCGAGGAGCACGCGGTCTCCGACTCGCAGCGCATCGACGAGCTCCGGATGGCTGATCTCGATCTCGTTCTGTCCTTCCCGCTTGCCTCCCGTCAGGAAGATGCGACGCCCGCGCACCAGCCGTTGAAATGCCGACTCAAGAGCGCCCGTCCTGATCTTCGGCCCCTGCAGGTCACCAAGGAGCGCCACCGGGCAATCTGCGTCTTCGGCAGCGGCGCGCACGTCGAGTGCCGCTTGTCGGTGAGTCGCCTCATCGCCATGTGAGAAGTTGAGGCGCGCGACATCCATGCCTGCCCTCAGGAGGTTGCGCAGAACGGGCGGCGACGCGCTCGACGGCCCGATCGTGCAAACGATGCGCGTGCGGCGAATCAACGGTTCACTTCGAATACTTTTCCACTCGACGGCCCATCTCCTGCTCGGCATCCACGACGCGGCGCTCGAGCTCGCGCGCGTCGATGACCGCCCCGCCCATTCCCCGCACCAGATCGCGCTGGGTGCGGTCCGACGTCGCGACCGTGATCACGTCGCCCGTCTCAGTGGCGGCGTACGCGATTCTCTCGATTACGTGATCGGCCGAGTGACCCTTGCGAGTGAACACCACCTTCACGCCTTCGACCATCGCCTCGGAGTTCATGCGGGCTGCGGAATGATGGGCATCGAACACGACTGTCACGTCTGCACCGATGACCATCGCGTAGACGCCCAGCCGTTCGATGAGCTTGTCGCGGGCAGCCTCCAGGGAGACGTCGAGGAGGCGCTTCAACGGCACCCAGGCGTGGACGACGTTGTAACCGTCGACGATGACTCGCTCCATCAGCGCAGGCGCGGCATCTGAGCTTGTCCGATTGAGATCAGCGCGCGGTCGATGCCGGCGACGTCGGAGATCTGGAACACGACACCGAAGAATGCCTGCGCGACCGAAGGCACAAACCACAGCACGATAAAGACGACGAAAATCGCAGACTGGCCGAATGAGGTGGCGAGGTCCTGCGCCGCATATGGAAGCCAGGGCCGAATGACGGCGAACCCATCAAGGCCTGGAATTGGAAGAATGTTCAAAAGCAGAGCGAAAGCCTCGATGAATCCCAGGAAGGCGAGGGCTCCGAAAAAGCTGACATGTGAGCCCATCCACGCGAGGTGGCCCGGGACGAGGAAGGGGATCGCGATCAGCAGCCCGCACAGCGCGGTGCCGGCCGGCCCGGCGAGCGAAACCGCCGAGTCCCAGAGCTTGCTTCGTAGAGCTGACCGATTGATGTAGACGGCGGCCCCCGGCAGAGCGATGCCTCCAAGAAGAAGGAACGCTATGGGCATCACAACGCTGAGGACCATGCTGGTGTAGAGCAGCGGGTTCAACGTCAGGTATCCATGGCCGACCACGCTCCGGTCGCCTCCGAGGTACGCGACCAGCGCGTGACCAAACTCGTGTACGCACACCGAGGTGATCCAGCCGGCGGTGACGAACACCACCGTGAGGATCGGAACCATCGCCGGCACCACATCAAAGAAGATGAGGGCGCCGCTGCCCGCAGTGAGAGCCACCAATCCGAGAAATACCGGGCTGACGCTGACGACGCCGCGCAGCGGTGGAAGCGGTTTCCGACGTAGCGATGCATCGGGGGGGCGCGCCGAGCGTGGATCGCCGGCGAATGAAGGTTTCGCGGCGGTCTGGATGTGGCGGCGCAGGTCATAAAGTGTCAGCCCCGCCTTCTGGAGTGCAGCCGAGGTCACCGGCGAATCGGTGTAGAGCAGCGCCAGGAGAAGGTGAATCGAATCGACCTGGTAATGGCCCAGGACACCGGCTTCGCGGTTGGCGTTGACCAACAGCTGGCGGATCGGCAAGCCGGCAGTACCGTCCGGTTGCACCAGTTGAGCGCTGATCCCCGTTGGGTCGCCGCCGAGCTCGCGGATCGATTGCGCCGCGAGCGTGCCGCGACTCTCGAGAATCGCCTTCAGCACGTCAACCGGGTCGGTTTGATTTGCGCCTCGGGTGGTGGCGATGGCCGCGGCGCGATCGAGCACCTCTCGTCCCGAGCCGGTCAGCGAAATGTCAAAGGTGGCCTTCGCGAGGTCGGTAGAAGCATCCATCGCGACCAGTCTAGAGATGACGATTACTGCCGCTCGTGTCTCTGGCGCATCACTTCGTACAGGAGGGCGGCGGCGGCCGCTGACGCGTTGAGGCTCGCTATGTGTCCTTTAACCGGCAGTCGGACGCGCACGTCGCATCGCTCCTTGACCAGCCGATGGACACCCTCGCCCTCGCTACCGACCACCAGGCACACTGGCTGGGTCAGGTCGAACTCCCAGGGCAGCGCCTCGCCCCGAGGGTCGAGCGCAACGCACCAGATGTTCGAACGCTTGACCTCGGCGATCGCCGACGGCATCCCCGAGACGTGCGCGATCCGCAACAGCTCGCTGGCCCCCGAGCTCGCTTTCACCGCGGCCGGAGAGAGCGGCGCGCTGCGGTGCTCTGGCAGGATCGCTCCGTCGGCGCCCGAGACCTCGGCGCTTCGCAGGATGGCGCCCAGGTTCTGCGGGTCCATGATCGAATCGAGGGCGACAAGGAGTGTCGGGCTCGTCGCCAGCAGCTCCTTCAGCGTCCATTGCCGGCGCGGCTTGAGCTCAGCGGCCACGCCCTGATGCACGCCTGGCGCGAGGATGTCGAGGCGCTCAGGGCCGACGACCTCGATGCGCACGAGCTTGCCCAGCTCTTCCAGGCGCGGGTCGTGGCCGAGACCGGAAGCCTGCAACACCTTGAGCACGCGACCGGCGCGCGCCGCCTCGAGCACGGCATTGCGCCCGTAGATCAACGGTGCCTTTGACACCTCCCGCTCGGCCGTGGGCGCTCGACGGTACGAACCCGCCTGGCCGCGCTCGCGACCACCTCCGCTCGAGGTTGGCACGGGTCTGCGCGCTGGCCTGTCGCCCGACACACCCGCAGAGCCGCGCTCACGGCCGCCTGCAGTCGTGGTCGGACGCGGCCTGCGTATCGGCCTGTCGCCGGACGTCCCGGCCGGGCCGCGGTCCCGACCCACACCGGCAGGGATGCGGCGAAGCCTGCGGTCCGGCGTGTCGCCGGAGCGCCTTTTTACTCTGTCCCGACGTGGACCCGTTTCCAACGCACTCCCTCCTTTGAATCTTCGAGGGCGATGCCGCGCTCACGAAGCTCTTCACGAAGCCGGTCGGCGCGCGCGAAGTCCCGTGCCGCGCGAGCTGCCTCGCGTTCGGCGATCAAACGCTCGACCTCGTCCGCGAGGCCCGGCTCATCCGCACCGATCACATCCAGATGGGCGTCGACCTCGTCCATCAACGCCCTCAGCCCGGCGTGCCCTCTGTCGCCAACGCGGCCTTCGTCGAGGGCGGCGTTGGCCTCACGAATGAGCTCGAACACCAACCCGATTCCCTGCGGCAGGTTGAGGTCGTCGTCGAGGGCTTCGCGATAAGCCGCACGCACGCCGGCGATCCTCTTGACCAGGTCCCCGTCTTCATTCGCGGTCGGACTCGAACGCCGCACTCTACCGGCAAAGTCACGCAGGCGTCGCACCTGCTCGGCGGAAGCATGCAGCGCCTCGTTGCTCAGGCGGATTCGCGCGCGATAGTGCGCGTTCGCGATCAGGAAAAAGCGAACCGCCAGCGGGTCGTGTCCCGCGGCGACCAGGTCGCGCAGGGTGATGAAGCCGCCGGCGCTCTTCGACATCTTCTCGCCGCCGGCCTCCGCCAGATGTTCGGAATGCAGCCATACGCGCGCAAACGGCTGGTGATTGGCAGCCTCGGACTGAGCGATCTCGTTGTCATGGTGCGGAAACATCAGGTCGATGCCCCCGCAGTGGATGTCGAAGGTGTCCCCGAGATAGCGCTTGCTCATCGCGGAGCACTCGATGTGCCAGCCCGGCCGGCCGCGCCCGAAAGGCGCGTCCCAGGCCGCCCCGAGCTGGTCGTCTGGGGGCTGCGCCTTCTTCCACAGCGCGAAGTCGCTGACCGACTCCTTGTCATATTTGTCCGCTGCAACTCTCGTTCCGGCCCTCAGCCCGCCCCGATCCAGACGTGAGAGCGCTCCATAGGCAGGAAAGCTCAGGATCCTGAAGTAGACGTCCCCGTCGGCGACGTATGCATGACCGTTCTCCAGAAGGGCGCTGATCATCGCGACCATGTCGTGGATGTGCTCCGTGGCTCTGGGGTAGTGCTCGGCAGGTTGCGCGCGGAGGGCCGCCATATCCTCGAAGAACGCGGTCAGGTAGGGCTTGACGTACTCGCCAATCGTCATGCCGGCGTGCATGGACTGGTCGAGGATCCGGTCGTCGATGTCGGTCACGTTCATGACGTGATTCAGACCGTACCCGGCGACCTGCAGGTGGCGGCGCAGGAGGTCGTAGAACAGGAACGCCCGCAGGTTGCCGACATGCGCGAAGTTCCACACTGTCGGTCCGCACGTATACATGCCGACATGTCCCGGCTTGATTGACTCGAACAGGTCCTTCGTGCCGCTGAGCGTGTTGTGAAGCTTGAGAGCCACCGACGTAGGGTAGCTTTAGCCGGTTGCCTCGATGAGGGCCACGGCATGCGCCGCGATGCCTTCTTCGCGGCCCAGGGCGCCGAGCCCCTCCGGCGACGTCGCCTTCACGCTGACCGCCCCGAGGTCGACACCGAGCGTCGTCGCGAGCTGCTTGCGGATGGCGTCGATGTGCGGTTGAAGCCTCGGCTCCTCGGCGACCACCGTCGTGTCGACGTTGACGACCCGATAGCCGGCCTGGCGCACGGTGCGTACCACCATCGTCAGGAGGTCCTGGCTGGAAGCCCCGGCATACCCGGGATCGCTCGCGGGAAAGTGCTGTCCGATATCGCCAAGCGCAGCCGCCCCGAGAAGGGAGTCGATGACCGCGTGAGTCAACACGTCAGCGTCCGAATGTCCGTCAAGGCCCAGCGGATTGTCGATATGCACGCCCCCGATGACCAGATCGCGGCCCGGACGCAGCGGGTGGACGTCGTAGCCGATGCCGATCCTCACGTCGTCGCCGCTTCGTGTTCTCTGATGAGCGCCTCGACCACCTCCAGATCCTCTGGGGTGGTCAGCTTGATGTTGGCGGGCTCGCCCTCGACTGCCATCACCGCGTGGCCCGTCGCGGCGACCAGTTGAGCGTCGTCGTCTCCGACCAGGCCGGCATCCGCCGCTTCGCGATGTGCACGCGCCAGGAGCTCGTAAGAAAAGGCCTGCGGGGTCTGCGCGAGGACGATGCGCGAACGGTCGAGGCTCTCCACCAGCCGGTGGCCCTCGACACGTTTGACTGCGTCCCGTGGCGAGATCGCTGGAAATGCAGCGCCAGATTCCACAGCGGCCGCGAGCACTCGGCGCACCAACGTGGCGGTCGCGAGCGGGCGGGCAGCATCGTGCACGAGGACGAAGTCGCACTCTCCCAGCGCGGCCAACCCGGCACGCACAGACTCCTGCCGGCTTTCGCCGCCTGCCCTCACCGTGACCGGCTTGCGCGGATGCAGCGCAGCCACCTCGCGCTCCGCGTTATCGAGGCGGCTCGGCGGACCGACCACGACTATGCGGTCGATCTCGTCCAGTGCGAGAAAGAGCTCGAGCACGCGAGCCAGCGTCGTCCTGCCGTTCAAGCGCACGAGCGCCTTGCTGCCGCGGCCAAGGCGCGATCCTGAGCCGGCGGCGGCGACGATGGCCCCGACGGTGATCGACCTACCCACTTTCCGCCTTGGCGCGTGGATTGTTGCGGCGGCTGTCAATCGCAGCAGGCTCGGCGAAGATCATCCGCCCCGCGGAGGTCTGGATCACTGAGGTGACGACGGCGGTGATCGTCTGATTGAGCAGGCGCCTACCGTTCTGGATGACGACCATCGTGCCGTCGTCGAGGCTCCCCACTCCCTGCCCAGGCTCTTTGCCCTCTCGGGCCACCATCACCACGATCTCCTCGCCCGGGATCGCCACCGGACGCATCGCATGGGCAAGCTCGTTGAGGTTCAAGACCGTGACGCCTTCGAGGCGCGCGATCCGGTTGAGGTTGAAGTCGTTGGTCATGATGCCCCAGGCCTTTCGCTTTGCGGTACGCACCAGGTGCGCGTCGATCTCGACGCTGGGGGCCATGTCGTCATCGACCACCTCGAGCGGGATGGTCGAATCCTTCTGCATCTCGGTTAGGACCTCGAGCCCGCGCCGGCCGCGCCGGCGCCGGGTGGCGTCCGCGGAATCCGCGACCTGCTGAAGCTCCCGCAGCACGGAGCTGAGGATGACCAATGGCATGTCGACAAAGCCCGTTTTTGCGATGTCCAGAATCCGGCCGTCGATGATCACCGAGGTGTCGAGCAGAACTCCGCTCAGGCGGTGGCTCTTCTGCTGGGTGGCGCCGCCGAAGAAGAGCGCCGCCAGCTCGGAACGGCGTGTCAGCCCGACCGAGGCCCCCTGGGCAGCGAGCAGGAGGGCCAGGATGGCCGAGACGAGCACCCCGTTGGGCAGGTCGCGCACGAACACCCCGATCAGGGATGCGATCACCAATCCGATCACCATTCCCAGCAACCCGCTCAACAGGTCGGGCAGCGGTGTGCTGAGGAGGCGGAAGTTGAACGTTCGCCAGCCACCGAGCACGTACGGAGTCCCGAGGTACGCGAAGATCAGGCCTTCCAGGCTGGTCAGTCCGATGATCACGTAGCCGGGATATGAGTGGGTGCCACCACGCACCAGGAAATAGCCGAGCAAAAAACCGCCGATCAAGCCGAGCGCCGCCCCAAGCCAGCGGGCCAGCTTCTCAGAACGCTTCACGGGAACCTCCTAGGAGACCGAGACGCCGGCCTCCTTTGTGAATCTGCCAGACGTGATGGGTGAAGAAAACGCGGCGGCTTTAGCTTCCGCCAAGGTCCGGACCTCGACCACGTCGAGACCGGACGGCCGGACGGCTTTGAAACCGGCCGGAATCAAAGCGCGCGTGAACCCGTGCCGGGCCGCCTCAGAGAGGCGGCGCTCCAGCTGGCCCACGCGGCGCACCTCGCCCGCCAACCCCAGCTCACCGATGACAACCAGGCCGTCTGGCAGGGGCCTGTTGAGATCGTTGCTGAGAATCGACAGCGCGAGACCGAGATCGGCGGCAGGCTCAGTGATGCGCATGCCGCCGGCGACGTTGACGAAGACGTCCGATGATCCGAGCTTCAGGTTTGCCCGCTTCTCGATCACTGCGATCAGCATGTGCAGGCGGTTGATGTCTACGCCGTTGGCGATCCGGCGAACGATCGCGTTGTCGCCCCTGGCGTTGACGAGGCTCTGAATCTCTATGAGCAGCGGGCGCGTGCCCTCGAGCGCAACCACGATGGCGGTCCCAGGCGACGACGTGGTGGCCTGGCTGAGCAGCGCAGACGAGGGGTCGGGCACCTCTTCCAGGCCGGCCTCGCCCATGGCGAACACGCCTATCTCCTCGGCGGAGCCGAAGCGGTTTTTCATGGCACGCAGGACACGCAGCTCTTGCCGCCGATCGCCTTCGAGGTACAGCACGGTGTCAACGATATGCTCAAGTACCCGGGGACCGGCTATCGCCCCTTCCTTGGTGACGTGGCCGACCAGGAAGATCGGCACCCCGACCTCCTTGGCAAGGCGCATCAGGCGGGCCGCGGACTCCCTCACCTGCGTCACGCTGCCGGCGCTGCCTTCAAATCCGGCATCGGTCACGGTCTGGATGGAATCGATGATTGCCAGCTGTGGCAGAGCCGACCGGATCGCCTCGCAGATGGCGTCGAGATCGTTCTCGGCCATGAGGAGGATTCCGGGCTCCATGGCATCGAGCCGGTGCGCCCGCATCCGGATCTGCTGGGGGGATTCCTCCCCCGACGCATAAAGGACCTTGCCGCCGCGCGCCGCCACCTGCTGGGCCGCATGCATCAACAGCGTCGACTTGCCGACTCCAGGCTCGCCCCCGACCAGCACCAGGCTGCCCGGGACGATGCCGCCGCCAAGCACCCGGTTCAGCTCACCCCAGGACAACGTCAGTCGCGAGGCCGGCTCAGAGGCCAGCTCGGTGAGCGGGACCGGCTGGTTACCGGCCGGCGGAGGCGATTGCCGGGATCGGCCGCCGGGAGCCTTGCGGACCTGGAACTCCTGGAGCGTGTTCCAGGCCTGGCAGTGCGGACACTGGCCGGCCCATCGTGGCGTCTCGCCACCACAGTCGGTGCAGACAAACGTGAGCGTGGCTTTGGGCATGGGCAACTCGACCATCATCAGGTTTTTACAACCTGAGCCGTAGCCTTTTAACAGGGTCGTTCGTTATTCAGACAGAGGATCCGCCGGAGTGCCTCCCGGCTCCTTGACTCGTATGGCGCCGCCCTGACTACCCCCGGGGCGGCGTCACTTTTGTCTGACAGTCTGAGATGGCTTATCGTCGGGCGCCATGGCGATCTCGATTGACAGGATTCGCGACGCGGCGGAGGTGATCGACCCCGCCTTCAAAGACTCCCCTCAGTTCCTTGCCGAGTCCCTGAGCGAGCGTTTGGGCCCGAACATCGTGCTCAAGGTGGAGTGCGTCAATCCCATCCGCTCCTTCAAGGGTCGCGGCACCGACTACCTGCTGCACCGGCTTGGCAACCGGCCAGAGGGTTTGATCTGCGCGTCGGCAGGCAACTTCGGCCAGGGAATGGCATACGCGGCCCGCAAGCGCGGCCAACGCCTGACCGTCGTGGCGGCGGTGACCGCCAACCCCTTGAAGATCAGCCGCATGCGCGCGCTTGGCGCCGAGGTCCGGCTGGCCGGCGCCGACTTCGACGCGGCCAAGGCCGCAGCGAAAGAGCAAGCCCACGCGAGCGGTGCCCTCTATATCGAGGACGGCGCTTTGCCGGAGATCGCGGAGGGCGCCGCCACGATCGCGCTCGAGCTCGATCGAATGAAGGAACGGTTGGATGCGATCTACGTTCCCCTCGGCAATGGCTCGCTGATCAACGGGATCGGTGTCTGGTTCAAGCATTTCTCCCCGGCTACCACCGTCGTCGGCGTCTGCGCCGAGGGGGCGCCATCGATGGAGCGGTCCTGGCGAGCGGGGAAGCCAGTCAGCACTGTGATGGCGACCACCATCGCGGACGGGATCGGCGTGAGGGTCCCGGTCCCCGAGGCGCTGGCCACGATGCGCGCCACGGTCGATGAGGTGATGCTGGTCAGCGACCAGGAGATCGTCGACGCGATGCGCTTGCTGTTGTGGGAGACAGGCCTGGTGGTTGAACCGGCAGGTGCGGCTGGCCTCGCAGCGATCGCGAAAAGGCGGAAGGAGTTGGAAGGGCGCCGCGTGGCAACACCGCTATGTGGTGGAAACCTGACCGAAGACCAGATCCGTTCCTTTTTTATTGCCTCTCGAGGTCGGCCAGGAAGTCGAGGGTGGCCAGGGGCCCCCGTTGCGTGAAGACATCAGGCATCGCCTGGCGCAGGCTGGCCTGCACGGTTCCCGCCAGCTGGACCCGCAAACCCAGCGAGAGCTGCGGCCGGCGCCGCGCATATGACGTGACGAAGCGGCGCAGCTCCGGGTCCAGACGGCGAAGGGTCAGCTCGGCTGCGGATGCCGGCGCGTAAGGGCTGACGGGAAAGCTGACCCGTGCGCCAGGCGGGGGTGGCGGGGGGCCACCCGCAAGCTGCCAGAGCCTCACGTGGTCCGAGTCCTTGATGACGATCGTCCCGGCGGCAAGATCGCCCAGCCGTTTGCCCTTCCCGTTGGCGAACAGGACGATCATTCCGATCCCGTAGCCATAGGGCAGGAAGTCGACGATCCTCACGATGTTGCGGATCCCGGCCTGCATGAACGTGAGCGGCTCACCCCGATCCCCAACCGCCCGAAGCCTGAATGCTTTCTTGCCGATGGTTTGACCCGACCACAGCGCCTCGCTGACCCAGAAATAGCCAAAGACGTTGATGAAGCTGAGCACGATGATCACAAGGACGGTTACCGTGACGGAGTTCGTCACGGTGCCTGCGGCGAATCCGAAGAAGAGAATCGCGACCTCGACCGTGCCGACGATCAGCAGGTCGAGGATCTGAGCGATCGCCCGCGTCCCGAGCCCGGCGATCTGGAAATCGAACGAAACGCGCTCCGGCGTGGCGACGATGAGATTGGAATCAGAGAGCGGCCGCTCCATGTCGAGTATTTTGCTTGGCATGCGCTCAGAGGAGTTCGTCGCGCTGCGGCGCGATGACTGGAATCGCCTCGAAGACCTCCTGGCGCGCGCCGGCGCGAGCCACCTGAACGCTCTTGCCCCTGCCCAGGTTTTGACGCTGGCGGCGCTGTACAGGCGGGCCACCGCCGACCTCGCGAGGGCGCAGCGGGACTGGCCCGATGAGCCCGTCCACAGCTACCTGAACGGCCTCGTCGGCCGAGGTCATGGAGTCGTGTACAGGCGTGGGGGCAGAGTGTGGCGCAGGATCCGCGACTTTTACACGGAGCTGCTCCCGCGCACCTACCGCGAAGCATGGCCCTATCTGGCGGCTTCGGCGGCGCTCCTGTTTGTGCCGGCCATCGTCAGCTTCTTCGTCGTCCTGGCCCAGCCGGATTCAGCCACCGCCGTCGGCGCCTCCCCCGACCTCATCGATCAGGTGCGCCACCACAAGCTGTGGACGGATATACCGTCACAGGTGCGCGCGATTGCCGGCGGCGCGATCATGGCCAACAACATCATCGTCGTGATGGTGGCATTTGGATTTGGAGTTGTGTTCGCGCTGCCTGTGATCTATATCCTCGTCACGAACGGCATCAGCCTTGGCGGGCTGTTCGGGCTCACCGGCGCCTATGGCCTGGCCGGCGGGCTGTTCGAGTTCGTCATCGCGCATGGGGTCCTGGAGCTGTCGATCATCGTGGCGGAAGGCGCCGCAGGTTTGATGATGGGCTGGGCGCTCATCTCGCCAGGCAACCGAAAGCGGGTGGACGCTCTCGTCGACGCGACCCGGCGCGCATTCATATTGCTGATCGGCCTGGCGCCGCTTCTTGTTGTCGCCGGCACCATCGAGGGCAACATCTCCCCTTCAGACGCACCGTTCGCCGTCAAGCTCACGATCGGACTGACAACGGGCTTGCTCTTTTACTCGTACCTGCTCCTGGTAGGGCGTTGGCCCAGGGTCATAAAAGCGCCCTCTCTTTGAGCTCGAGGTAGCGTTCGACCAGGGCTGGGCTGAGCCTGCCCGCGACCACGTCGAGGCCAAGCACCCCTCCGCGCCGGAGAAGCTCAAAGCTCTCGCGGCGGCTCGCGACAAACTCCTCCGCCGCTGCCCACTCGTAAGCACGCGATGACGTGGTGATGAGTTGATCGCGGGCGTTGAGGACCGCGGGATCGGACATCGCCACCACCAGCACCAGGTGCCGGGCCGCCAGGCGCAGGCAGTGAGCGACCAGCTCCTTCGAGGCCTCGGGATCCTGGACATCGGTCAGCACGACCACCATCGAGCGGCGCCCAAGCCTCAGCGCGAGGTGCGTGAATGCGTGGCCGAAATCAGGCTCCACATAGTCGGACTTGACCGCGTAAAGAGCCTCGGTGAGCCGCCGTATCTGTGAGCTGCCTCGTTCGGGTTTGATCAACCCGGTGACGCGATCGTCGAACGTCATGAGGCCGACGCGGTCGCCGTAAGCGTGCGCCACCCAGGCGAGCATGAGAGCCGCGTTGACCGCGTGGTCGAGCTTGTCGAGGTCGCCGGCTGGGGCGGTCATCAAGCGGCCGCAATCCACGGCGATCATCACCTGCTGTCCACGCTCCGCCTCCACCTCAACCACGACTGGCCGATCGCGCCTCGCCGTGGCAGTCCAGCTCACACGGCGGACATCGTCACCTCGCACGTAGTCCCTCAACCCTGCGAAGGCGGTCGAGGCCCCTGGCGGACGGGCACGCCGAAGTCCGGCCATCGCACGCAGCCCGCGGCGAAGGGTGAGCTGCACCCGCTTGATGGCGACCACGTTCGGAAAAACCGCCACCTCGTCCGGCTGAGACAGCTTGACCTGACGGCGCCACCAGCCGTCCTCTCTCGACACTTGAAGGTCGACGGGACCGAAACGGAAGGCGCCGCGTCGTGGTGAGGAGGTGAAGTAGCTCACCGCGAGGCGGCCGCTTGCATCGAACCGCCCGGCGAGCTCCCGCGGGTACGGATGCAGTTCGGCTGGCGCGTGATCAGCAACCCGCGCGACAAGCCCCGCAGCTGCAGGATTCTCAACCACCACCCGCACCTCCTCGAGCTCGCCCAGAGAGAAGGGTTCGGGGACGTGACGCTGAACTCGATAGCCTGCGCGTGCCGGCAGCAGAGCGAGATCGTGCGCGAGGATCAGGACCAGGACCACGTGATAGGCGACCGCAACGACGCCCAGCAGCGGCGAAGCGACTGACAGCGCAATCAGTGCCGCCCCGATCGCAATCGCCCAGAGCAGTCGGGGTTGAGGCGCGAGCCCTCGAATCATCGGGACACCGTCAGCGAGGGGGAACGACCCTGGCTGCCACCGCCTCGAGGACGCTGTCAGCGGTCTGACCGCCGACCTCGGCCTCCGGCCTGAGGATCAGCCGGTGGCGGAACGCCGGCGCCAGGAGCTTCTTGACGTGGTCGGGGGTCACGAAGTCCGATCCTTCGAAAGCGGCCAGGGCGCGCGACGCGAGCATGAGCAGGACCTCGGCTCTGGTGCTTGCGCCCAACGCAATCTCCGGAGCGTTTCTGGTGGCAGCGGCAAGGTCAACCACGTATTTGCGGATCCTCTCGTCGATGACGACCTTCGCCACCTGTTGGCGGCAGGCCTCAATATCACCAGCGCTCAGGACGGGCTCCACACCGGCCTTGGCCGGGTCGCGCAGCTCGATGCCCGACTCCCAGCGCCGCAGGATCTCCATCTCGTCGGCAGCGTTCGGGTAGTCAAGCCGAACTTTGAAGAGGAACCGGTCCTGCTGCGCTTCGGGCAGCGGGTAGGTGCCTTCGTACTCGACTGGATTCTGTGTCGCCAGCACAAGGAAAGGAGCGGGCAGGGCAAGCTGCTCGCCCTCCAGCGTGACTCCTCTTTCCTCCATCGCCTCGAGCAGCGCGGACTGCACCTTGGCCGGAGCGCGGTTGATCTCGTCGGCCAGCAATACGTTCGTGAAAATCGGGCCGCGCCGGAGCGCGAAGGTTCGATTGGCCAGGTCGTAAACGGAGGTGCCGACGATGTCCGCCGGCATCAGGTCAGGAGTGAACTGCACGCGGCTGTACTGCAAGGACAACGCCCGCGCCATCGACTTGGCGAGCAGCGTCTTGCCGGTCCCGGGGACGCCTTCCAACAGGACATGGCCTTCGGCCACCAACGCAATTGCGCACAGACGGATGGCGTCTTCCTGACCGACCACGGCTTTGATCAGCTGGTCGCGAAGGCGAATGTAAAAGTCGGGGGCGGCGACAACGCCAGAATGTTCGGTCATTTGATCTCCTTGGACGCGGTTGGACGGGGCCGGCTGTGCTCCGGGGAAACGGGATAGGCGACGTCGTGCAACCGCTGTGCCGCTTTCAGCAGGTCGGCTTCCCCGCCGGCTGTGCCATGTAGGGCGTTTTCGGCCTCGGCCAGGGCGCTGGCAAGCTCAGGCGCGCGAATCCACAGGGCGTTCCAAAAGCGTTCACGTGGTTTCAAAGGTAGGCCGGTGCGCGCTGCGACCGCTCGCTCGCTGGCGGTCGCGAGCACGCCGAGCGTGACCGCGCGAGCGCCCGACCGGCGCAGCAGCTCGCCGACCGCGACCGCCCACTCTGCGTCAGCCCGGACGGCCTCAACCTGCCGCGGCTTCAGGGGTCCGAAGCTCCGGCCGCGAAGCAACAGACCCACGAAGACTGCCACGAGCAGCCACATCATCCCGGCTCCCCACGGCGTCAGCAACCAGGCCTGCGGGGACAGGTCGCTGAAGGTGAGCCCGTGGTGGTATTCGTCGAAGGCCACGGTGGCGCGATCGGTGCCGAGAAGATCGGCCAGCAACCTCCCGTTGTCCTGCTTTTCCAGGTAACCGTTGCAGAGGATCAGCGGGTCGGCCAGCACGACGACTCGACCGCTCCCGATCGAGCTCACAAAACCGAGAACAAAGCCTCCGGGAGTCCGCAGAATCGGCACCTGGTTGCCGGCCGGGTCAAGCGGGATGGCACCGTCGGCACCCGCGACCTGGTTGACGCCGGCGAGAATCGGGTTTGCGATCGCCTTGCTGCTGCTGACCACTCCGTTGATGCGGCTCACATTGAAAACCTGGTCCAGCTCCGGATCGCCCTGCTCGGACGCGTAGACCAGGACACCACCCGAGCGCACCCATTCGGCGGTCCGATTCGCTTCGCCCGCCGTGAACGGGCTCGTCGGGGTGAACACGAACATGAGGCTGTTGGCGGACGGAGGTGCGAAGGACCCGGCAATCTCGAGCGTCGGGTGGCCCATGGCCTGCGCGAACAGCACCGCCGCGGACACGCCATCGGCAGCGTCACTCTTGGAGCTGTGCTCTGGGGAACCCTGCGGCGGTTGGGCCAGATAGGCCAGGCCCGCGATGGCGAGAGCGATCGCCACGGCGATCACCCACCCGCGCGCTCCTCTCATGCCGCCAGTTCTTTCGGCTGCCGGTAATGCACCGCCACCCGCAGCGCGCGCTCATATGTGACCTTGTCGACTTCGCGGCCGCCATATACAGCGGCTTCGAAAGGGCTCAGGAGCGGGCGGAGGCTCGCGGGGTCTGGGGCGTTCTGGAAGATCTCGCGCACGGTCAGAGGGCTCCCCTCCCACGTGCGCTCGCCGGCGAGCGTCGCCGCCACGCCCGCGCACAGCGCTCGAATTGCTCCCACCCGATCGCCCGCGGCCGCCAGCCGATCCGCCTCATTGAAGTAGTCGGCCGGGGCGCGGGGCCCGCTCGTCCTGCCAGGTGCCGAGCCCTCCCGAAAACGACCGCGCGTCGAGCTGAATATGAGGACAGCCACGATCGCCACCACGATCCCGCCGAACAGGTAGTAGACCCACGCGGGCAGCGGCAGAGAACCCGATTCACGTCGAAGGATGTTCAGAAGGTCGTTGATCCTGTCGCTGATCCATTGGCGCAGGCGATCGAGCCAGGTCTGCGGTTGGTGGAGCGCGTCATACCTGTGCATCGCCATGACGTCGCGAAGCCGCTGCTGCGCTTGCGTTGGATCTGACGTATCCGCGGGAGCGTTGATCGCATCGAGCAGCGCTTGCAATCGGATGACCGCGTCCTGAAAATCGGGTGGGCTGGCTTCGAGGTCGGCGATGACCTCCCGTTGACTGATGCCGGTGCCGGACTCGAGGACGCTCACCACCTGTTGCGCCTTGGCCGAATCGTTCGGCAGGGAGCTGTTGATCAGCAACAGAGCGTCCCTGACGGCCTTCTCATACGCGGCAGAGTTCGAGGTGTCCGCCGCAACCTGCATTGGAAGCGCAAGTGCGAGCGCCAGGACCACCAACAGAACGATGCGGGCCAACGTGCGCGTCTTCAGATTTGTCCTCACGCCGCCGGAGGCGGAGTCCCCACGCGCTGGGCAAGCTGGACCAGATCCAGGCCTTCTCGTCGCACGCGCAGGTCGAAATAGATGAGCACGATGGCGATCTGCAGTATCGGGGCAACGAGGGCGCTGACGAGGATTCCTGCCGCTTCGTAGATCGCAAGGCTGAGGTACGAGCTGAGCACTGCCTGCAACAGAAGCTGCGCCAGGTAGAGGAATGCCTGCAGCGCCGTGCCAACCACCTCGATGAGGATGTACATCAGGAAGAGGATGAGGAAGGTGCGCCACCAGCGCCCTTCGACCAGCCTCCAGCTCCGCCCCAGCGCGGCGCCCAGTCCGAAGTTCTCCACGAACATCGCCGGCATCCACACGATCCAGCGGACACCGATCCAGATCCACAGCGGAAATACGCAGAACAACACCGCCATGCCAAGAATCAGGAGGAAGTAGCCGACCATGTGGAGGTAGCGGCGAAACGCTGCGCGGAGAGCACCCCAGAAGGTGACGGGCCGGCCGAGGGCGGATTCGCAGGCGGCAAACGTGATCGCGCCGTACAGCAGCGGGTAGAGCACGATGGTGAGCACCAGGACGACTGACAGCGACGCCAGGGTCGGGCCCAGGTCTGGGGGCTGGTTTGATGCAGCCTGCTGGGCCAGTTCGTTGAACAGCGTGAAGAAGCTGAAACCTGCGCTCGCGGCGAGTGGGATCGACAGGATCACGGAGATACCCGCAAACAGGAAGAAGTGGCGCCTGTACATTCGGAATGTCTCATCCAGCAGGTCGCCAATCTCCAGGGGACGGAGCCGCAGTGGAGCTGGAACGCTCAATGTGCGAGCCATTGTCGCGCCGCTGACCGGGTTGCGTTACCCCTTCGCTTAGAAGAAACCAGCCGGCAAGTCCGAGCGCTAAGGCTTTGCAGCGGCGGCTGCGGGCTCCTTGTGCTTGTGCTTCACCGGCGTGAACTTCAAGCCGTCCTCACCGTCGACATCGATCTGCACCGTGTCGCCGCGCGCAATCTTTCCTCGCAGCAGGTGTTCGGACAGCTGGTCCTCGATCCTGCTCGTGATGACGCGCCGCAGCGGACGCGCGCCGTACACGCGGTCGTAGCCCTCTTTGGCAAGCAGGTCCTTGGCCGCGTCAGTGACCTCGATGACGATCTGCTGCTGGACCAGGTGCTTGCTCAGCTTGTTCAGCTGGAGGTCCACGATCTCCCGGATCTGAGCCGTGGTCAGGCTCTTGAAAACGACCACGGCATCGACCCGGTTGAGGAACTCTGGGCGGAACATCCGCTTCAACTCCTCGTCGATCTTCTCTTTCGTGTTCTTGTGGCGGCGCTCAACCTCGCCGGCTTCGTCAACCACGGCGGGTTGGAAGCCGAGCGAAGTACCCGCCTGGTTCACATCGCGGATGCCCAGGTTGGAGGTCATGATGATCACGGTGTTCGCGAAGTTGACTACCTTGCCCTTCGCGTCGCTCAGCCGGCCATCCTCGAGGATCTGCAGCAGCATGTTGAACACCTCGGGGTGGGCCTTCTCGATCTCGTCGAACAGGATCACCGAGTAAGGCCGGCGCCTCACGGCCTCCGTGAGCTGGCCGCCCTCGTCGTAGCCGACGTAGCCCGGAGGCGAACCGACCAGGCGAGCTGTGGTGTGGCGCTCCATGAACTCGGACATGTCGAGCTTGATCAGCGAGTCCTCCGAGTCGAACAGGTACTCGGCCAGCGCTCGCGCCAGCTCAGTCTTTCCGATTCCGGTCGGGCCAAGGAAGATGAACGAGCCGATCGGACGTCGAGGGTCCTTCAGGCCGGCGCGCGCGCGCCGCACGGCCTGCGACACGGTCTTGATCGCCTCGTCCTGGCCGACCATCCGCTTGTGGATCTCCTCTTCCATCCGCAACAGGCGCGCGGTCTCTTCCTCGACGAGGCGGGACACCGGCACACCGGTCCATGCAGCCACGATCTGAGCGATGTGCTCCTCGGTGACGTCGGGGACCGTCTCGCCCAGCTTGTCGCGCCATGCGGCTTCCTTCGTCGCGAGCTTGTCCTGCAGCTTCTTGACCTTGTCGCGGACGCTCGCCGCCGCCTCGAAGTCCTGCTTGTTGACCGATTCGTCCTGGTCCGTGCGCTGCTTCTTGATCTCCTTCTGCAGCTCCTTAAGGTCATCAGGCGTGGTCGTCAGCTTCATGCGCACGCGCGCTGAGGCTTCGTCGATGAGGTCGATCGCCTTGTCGGGGAGCGCGCGGTCGCTGACGTAGCGGTCGCTCATAACCACAGCGGCCTGCACCGCCGAGTCGGTGATGGTGACCCGGTGATGCTTCTCGTAAAGCGCCTTCACGCCATTGAGGATGTCGATGGTCTCGGCCAGGCTCGGCTGGTCGACGAACACCGGCTGGAATCGGCGCTCGAGCGCGGCGTCCTTCTCGATGTACTTGCGGTACTCGTTGAGCGTGGTTGCGCCTATGCACTGGATCTCTCCGCGAGCCAGCGCCGGCTTGAGGATGTTGGCGGCGTCGATCGCGCCTTCCGCTGCGCCTGCACCGACGAGCGTGTGCAGCTCATCGATGAACAGCACGACCTCGCGGCTGGATCGGATCTCGTCGAGGATCTTCTTCAAGCGCTCCTCGAACTCGCCGCGGTACTTGGTGCCGGCAACGAGGGCGCCCATGTCGAGCGTGAGCACCCGCTTGTGCTGCAGCGACTCGGGCACGTTGCCGAGGTTGATCTGCTGCGCGAGACCCTCGGCGATGGCCGTCTTGCCGACGCCCGGCTCGCCGATAAGGGCTGGGTTGTTCTTCGTTCTGCGGCTCAGGATCTGGATCACCCGCTCGATCTCCATCTCGCGGCCGATGACGGGATCCAGCTGGTTCCGTCGCGCGAGCTCAGTCAGGTCGCGGCCGAACTGGTCGAGCAGCGGGGTCTTCGAGGGCTTCTTGGGAGCGGGCTCGGCTTCGGTCTCCGCGCTCGAGTCGTGCAGCAGGCGCTCGATCTCCGAGCGAACCTTCTCGAGGGTTGCGCCCAGGTCTTCGAGCACGTGAGCGGCGATGCCTTCGCCTTCGATCAGCAGTCCCAGCAACAGGTGCTCGGTGCCGACATAGTTGTGGCCCATTCGGCGCGCTTCTTCGAAGGAGATCTCGATGACCTTCTTGACGCGTGAGGTCGGGATGATCTGCTGGATGATGATCCGCTCGTTCCGGCCGAGTACGGATTCAATCGTCTGGCGGACCTTGCCGATTTCCACGCCAAGGTTGTTCAGAACCTTGGCGGCCAGGCCTTCGCCTTCGCGTAGCAAGCCCAGGAGCAGGTGCTCCGTTCCGATGTAGCTGTGGTGCGATCGTTCTGCTTCTTCTTGGGCGAGCGTCAGAACTTTCTTCGCCCGCTCAGTGAATCGTTCAAACGGATACAAGGTCTTCCTCCTGGACTACGACCTGCTTCGGGTGGGGCCAGCACCTCCTCGATCTGTTGCAAGGGTACCGGTTGGTACCGCGCATTTAATATAACGAACAACTCAACCCGCGTAATTCCCTGGTGGAGGCACATTTGAGGCGGCTGCTTGAGCGCCTCGGCGGTTTCCTCCCCGCGGCGATCGCCCTGGCATTACCTACCGTCTTTATTCCGTTTGCGGTCGACTCCTACATCCTGCCGCGTGCCTCCATCGTCCTCGCCGGCGCCGGACTTGGCTGCGGCCTTGCGCTCCTGGTCCCTGCCGGGCCTGGCCTCGGCCGGCTTCGACTGCCGCTGATCGCCGCCGCCGCCGCCGCCATGCTTGCCTTTGCCTTCTCGGTTTCGTGGCCTGTGAGCTTGGAAGGCTCATATACCCGCTACGAATCGCTTCCAATCAGGCTCGCCTACCTGGGCCTACTGGCGGCGCCCGTCTGGCTCCTTCGGGACCACACATCGCGCGAGCGTGTGATCACTGCATTTGTCATCGGCACGTCAATAGCGTCCCTTCAGGCGCTCGGCCAGGAATTGCTGCTGCTGAACCACGCCATCGACTACCGGCCAGACGGCAACCTCGGCAACGCCAACCTGCTGGGCGCATTGCTGGCGATGGCGGTGCCGCTGGCCCTCGCCCGAGGGCTGCGGGCGCCGCGATTTGGCGTGCTCTGGTGGGTGGCTCTGACGCTGATGGCCGGCGCCCTGGTGGCGACCACCTCGCGCAGCGGCGCGCTTGGAGCACTCGCCGGGTGTCTTGCGGTGGTGGTCTTCATGCTCAGAGGCAGGACGGCGCTGATCGGCGGGGCCGTCGCGTTCGCGGTCGTCGTGGCGGCGCTCATGCTCATCGTCTTCACGCCGCTGCGCTTCCTCAACGACGACCCCGGTCCCGCCCGCCTTCACCTCTGGCCTGACGCGATCCACATGATTGCCGCTCGGCCGCTGACCGGCTGGGGGGAGGATGCGACGGGGCGTGTGTATGGACGCTTTCTGAGCGGAGACTGGGCGCCCAGCGTCGATCGCGCGCACTCCGGCCCGCTCGACATCGCCGCCACCCAGGGCGTGCTTGGGCTCGCAGCGCTCGCATGGGTCCTGCTGAGTCTGTTCCGCGGTCTGTGGCGCGGGCGCTCTGCGGAATCGGTCGGCCCGCTGGCCGCCGCGTGTATCGGCTACAGCGTCTGGGTTGTCTTCAATTTCGACTGGGCTCCCGCCACCGGTGCGTTCTGGCTGCTGGCGGGCACCGCCTGGTCGGCCGCCAGGGCGCACCCGGCGAGCCCGACCAGCGATTCCGCACGTTTGGGCCCAACCGCGGCCTTAGGCAGCGTGGATAGCGCTCGTTTGGCGCCAACCGTGCGCTACCTCGGGGCGACCGTTTTGGCGGTCGCCGTGCTGTGGCTGGCCATCGCGCCCGTGCTGGCCGACATCTGGTACTACGAGAGCAGATCCGACCTTTCGGTGGTGGTCGACCCACTCCAGGGCAAGTATCACTGGAGCCTGGGCCAGGACCTGGTGGCGATCGGCTCAACGTCCCGAGGGTTGGATCAGATGAAGCTGGCCGCACGGCTGGGCGAAAGCGACCCTCAGCTATATGTGGACACCGGAGACGCCGAGCAGGCGCTGGGCCGCTCGGCCGAGGCACGCGCCGCTTACAGGATGGCCCTCGTCATCGATCCCTTCTACCGGCCGGCGAAAGAGAGGTTGGCCGGCAAAGGAGTGCCGCCCTCAGGCTGACGCGGGCA
>JBDUAO010000105.1:0-9318 GCA_040004595.1 Candidatus Dormiibacterota bacterium
TGGCTGCGATGGCGGTTGTGATGGCCCCATCAGACAGGAGTCCCAGCACCTGCAGCTCGCGAGGCGACAGGGAGTCGAGGACGGTCTGACGCTCGCGTTCGTAGTGACGACGCGCCCTGTGCCAAGCCAGAGCGTCCTGGATCCGGCCGGGCTCGATCAGCATCTCGCCGGCAGCCACGCGCTTGATCGCCTCAACCACGGTTTCCGACGCTTCCGACTTCGGAAGAAACGCCGCCGCCCCCGCCTCGACCGCTTGAAAGAGCGTTTCGGTGCTGACGTAGGCGGTGAGGAAGATGAAGGCCGTGCTGGTGGTGATTGCACGGATCGCGATGGCCGCATCCACCCCGGACCCATCCGGCAACCGAACGTCCATCAGGACGATGTCGGGTAAGTGGGTCCTCGCAAGATCTATGGCGGCGGCGGCGGTGCCCGCGATACCAACGACCTCGATGGCAGGATCGCGCCTGAGGAGGGCGCCGAAAGATTCCGCGAGGATGAGATGGTCCTCGACCAGCAAAACCTTGATCGGCCCTTTGGGCTCCGTCGCGGGATGGGTTCCACGTGGTGCGGGGGGACGGCGCAGCATGACTGTTTACCGCCTCGCCGCGGGGTGGCTCGCCGGGGCGCCCATGGAAGTGGCGACGCGATCGACCACGGACTGGATGCTGTCATCATCCTTGGAGAAGACCGCCGCAGCCCGCGCAAGCGAGGCCATGTCCAGATCGGCCTGAGGCATCGAGGTGCGGATGACGACCGGGATCCCCGCGGTCGTTGGATCCTCAGCGAGGTGATTGAGGAGCTCGAACCCGCTCATGCCGGGCATCGCGAGGTCGGAAACGATCGCGCGGCAATCGCCTTCCCTGGCCAGCCGGAGGGCCATCTCACCGTCCGCGGCCTCCAGGACTCGCCACCCATGGCGCTCCAGCTGCTCCCTCGCCACGTAGCGGCTGATCTGGTCGTCGTCGACGACCAGCACATACCCGCTTTTCGGATCGGCCGGCCGCGACGTGGCCTGGGCAAATGCCGTGGGGAGCCTGAGGGTGAACTTCGACCCGACCCCCACCTCACTCTCGGCTGTAAGCGAGCCTCCCATCAGCGCCGCAAGGCTCCGTGAAAGCGGGAGTCCCAGGCCGCTGCTGCGCTCACGTCGACCGCGTCTGGTATCCACCTGCACGAACTCGTCAAAGATCCGGCCCAGGTCGGCGGCCGCGATTCCAACTCCGGTGTCGGCCACCGCGAAGACAACCTCGCCTCTGTCGGAATCGTGCCGGACGGACACCCGAATCTCGCCTCGCTCCGTGAACTTCAGCGCATTCGAAATAAGGTTCCTCAGGATCTGACTCACCTTGTTCTCGTCCGTCACCATCGTCGGAACCTGCGCCCGTTCGATGACGATCGGAAAAGGGGCATCCGAGGACAGGGGACGAAACATCCCGCGCAATGCGGCGAACAGGTCCTCAACCTCGAACGGCGCGGGGCGCACGGCGACCTTGCCGGCCTCGACCTTCGCGAGGTCGAGCAGGTCACTGACGAAATCGAGGAGGTCCTGCGCCGACTTCTGGATGTAGCCGACCTGGGAGACCTGCTCACCCGCGAGTGGCGCGTCCGTGTTGGTGAGGACCAGCCGGCAGAGAGCCACGATCGAACTGAGGGGGGTACGAAGCTCGTGCGTCACGTTCGACAGGAATTGCGAACGCTCTTCGCTCGCCCGGCGGATGCTCTCCGCCCTGTCATCGAGCTCGGCATAGAGGGCGAGGACGCCCTGGTTGGTTTCCTCGAGCTCACGTTTCAGGCTGTCCAGGTCGCCCTCACGAATCCGGGCCATCTCGATCAGCTGAATCAGGTCGGTATCCTGATGCTGCAACGCGTGGTAGGGGTCGCCCGGAAGGCTCGGCAGCGCGTCCTGGATTGCGGCCGGCGAGGCCGATTTCGGAAGCAGGCGTGTGAACGTGCAACCGCCCTCGGCCGGATCCGAGTCGAGCGGGGGCCCCAGCAACATGCGGGCGGCCACCATGCCCGGCGAGCTCGTGGCGACCAGCTCATCGCCGCATTCGATACCCATCGCGCCGATGACAAGGCGTCGAGGCTGAGCCGGTGAGATCCAAAGCGAGAGCTCCCCTCCGCCGGCGACGACCATCTCGCGCCCAACCTCCGACACGCCGGTCGCGATCTGCACCTGGTCGAAGAGGTCGAACCCCAGCCGCTCGGCAGCCTCGCGCACGCGTTGCCTTGCGCTGACGACGTCCTCGAAGGACCTGACCTGAAGCCGGCTGACGCCAGGGTCTGCGCTCATGATTCCCCGTTCCTTGCAGGCGAGCCCTCTCGCGCGACCAGCACCGTCACGTCATCCAATTCGCGCGCGAAGTCGCGAAACAGCACGGCCGCGATCAGGCTGGGATCCTTGGCGGCGAGTCCTGGCAGGTAGTCCAGCCGCCATTGCGTCATCAGCCCGTCGCTGTGAAGGATGAGTGTGGCGCCAGGGTCCCATTCAGCGTGGAACTGCTGATAGCTGACCGGCTCGCGACCGACAGTGCCGTTCAGGGAAACCAGCCGCCGCGCGCCGCCCTCCGAGAACACAGCCGCGGCAATGTTCCCGATGCCGCCAAAGGTCACGACATGTGAGCGCGTGTCCACGTCGGCCACGCCGACCGTCGCCCCCCTGGTCCCACGCAGCGCCGGATGCAGCGCACGCAGCACATCGACCGGCGGTCCCGCCGTCTGGCGGTAGGCCCGGATTGCGGCAGAGGCGGCTTCGGAGGCAAGCAGACCGTGGCCCAACCCGTCCACCACCAGGACCTGGATGCCGTCGGGCTTCGCGGTGACCGCCCAGCTGTCGCCCGACACCATCTCGCCGTCCTTGGGTACGGTGACGACCCCAATGTCGAACCCCGGGTGGCCCGGCAACCCGCCATTGGCGTGCACGCGGGCGAGCACCGCCGTCCCGCGCCCGGGCACGGAGTGGATGTCGAAGTGACTCGCGTGCCGGCGGATCGCGCCGAGGCCGATGCCGAGGGTGCCGGCGCTGGACCGGCCGTCTTCCATCAATGTGGCGACCCGACGCATCCCCGGTCCACGGTCGATGGCGATGAGCTCCACAGCGCCGCTGCCCGAGGCCGGGACCAGGGCATTGATCAGGACGTCACCGCCATTGGCGGTGTGCTTGAGCAGGTTGCTGGCCATCTCCGCGGTGATGGTCGCCAACCGTCCGCTGCACTCGGGGTCGAGACGCGCGCTCTCGGCCGCCTGGCTTGCCTGTCGGCGCGCGTCGCCCGCGTCGGACTGCTGCCGGACCGAGATCCGCCGCGTGAGACCGGTTACTTCCATCGCAATATGCGCACGGTGGTGCCGTGGCCGACCTGCGAGCGCAGCTCGAACTCGTCGACCAAACGCCGCGTGCCGCTCAGGCCAAGACCAAGACCCGACCCGGTTGTGAAGCCGGCCCGCATCGCCTCATCCACGTTGGCGATTCCGGGTCCCTGGTCGGTGACGGTCAGCACGATGCCGACGCGGGAGCCGTTGTGCGAGGGCTCGATGATCGCCTCGCCCCCACCACCGTAGATGACCGCATTGCGGCCAATCTCGCTGGCGGCAGTCACGATCTTGGTCTGGTCGAGAAGGCTGAAACTCATGCCTACAGCTTTCTCTCGCACGCGCTGGCGGAGGATCACAACGTCCTCCTGGCTGCGCAACCGTACGGTCAGGCGCTCCCCTCCGGTTCCATCAGGCGTGAGCACTTATGCCCGCCATCGCCAGGGCGCTCTCGACATTCAGCGCTGTCTTGACTCCCTTGAGCGTCAATCCCAGCTCCACCAGGGTGATCGCCACCGCGGGTTGCATTCCAACGACGATCACCTCAGCGTCCAGCAGCTTCGCGATCCCGGCGATGTCCGAGATCAAGCGCCCGATGAACGAATCAACGATTTGAAGGGACGAGATGTCGAAGAGCACGAGCCGGGAGCGGGTGCTCACGATGCGATTACCCAGGTCTTCCTGCAGAGCCAGCGCCACGTCGTCCTGGACATCCGTTTGAACGGTCGCCAGCAGGAAGTCGCCGACTTTGATGATGGGTATCCGCTCCACGGGTCAGCGACCTGGCGCCGGCGCCTGCCCCGTTGAGACCACCTTGCGTCCGAGACGGTCGAGCGCGGTGACGAATGCATCGGCGAGCGTCGCCTTGGTGACGACGTCCGGCAGCGTGACCCCGAGGTGCACGATGGTCTGCGCAATCTGGGGCCGGATGCCGCTGATGAGGCAGTCGGCGCCCATCAGCCGTGCGGCCGAAACCGTTTGGATCAGGTGCTGTGCCACCTTCGTGTCGACGGTGGGGACCCCTGTGATGTCGATGATGGCGATCGTGCTGCCGGTCTCCACGAGTGCCTGTAGGAGGGTCTCCATGACCACCTGCGTTCGCTCACTGTCCAGCGAGCCGATGAGAGGAAGAGCCAGGATTCCGTCCCACAGCTTGACGACCGGCGTTGACAGCTCCAGCAGCTCTTGCTGCTGCCTCGTGATCACCTCCTCGCGACCCTGCTGGTAGTGATCCGCCGTGAAGAGCCCGAGGCGATCGATCACGCGGTCGATGTCCTGCACGGCCGAGACACCCACCGACTCGCCCAGCGCGGCGATCAGCGGGCGCTTCAGCGAGTAGATGAACAGCACAGTCTCAGATGGACTCCAACCCGCGCGGGCGCGTGACATCGAGATGCCGCGAAGCGTCGAACGCATCCGCTCAAAGGCCGGGTTGCCGATGTCCGTCGATCCCGAGCCGATCGCCTCCAGGAAGGACGAGAGCACCTCTGTGCATTGGCGGGCGAGGTCGGCGTCGCTGATCAGATCCGGTCTCGCCGCACTGCTCGACTTCTGCTCCGCGAGCCAGCTGTCGAGGATCGCCTGATAGTTGGCGCGCAGCGTTTCGACCGGCAGGGCGTCCGTGTTCACGGCCATGGCGTCAATACCTCTGGATGGATTCGTTGGATGGGATCTCGGGCTGAGCTCTCTTCGATGCTAAACGCGCCCGCCGCCAGCCGCCTACCCCAAATTGAGTAGTTTGGAACCGTCCCGACTGGCGATGTGAGCGCCGCCCCTGAGAGCCAGCATAGACCCAATGATTCGAGACTTCGGGGGATATCGACCCGCCGCACCGTGGGTCGACAGATTGTCGATGGGTTGGCGGGCACCGGGGTGTTGACCGCGGAACGCGGCGGACCCGGATGGCTCACGCTGGCCGGCACGCTCGGCCAGTTCAACGCCGAGTCGCTGCCGGCGCTCGTGAACCAGGAGTTGCGCGCCGCCCGCGTGAGCGCGAACGGCTGGCCCGCCGTGGGCGCGGACGACCGCAAGCTGCACCTCGACCTGACTCGGGTGGAGTTTCTTGACACCACTGGCATCCAGGCCCTGAGCCGGTTGGCCGCGGAGGTCGAGAGGGGAACGGTGCTCGTGTTTCACGGGCTTCCAGCGTCCATACGAAGGGTGATGTCCATGGTCGGTTGGGGAGCGCTACCCAACCTGGTCATCGACGGCGACGCGAGCGAATCGCCGTGAGGGACACGCTTCCTTTGGTTGTGCTCGTCGAGGACGATCCCGCGATCGGGGAGATGTATCGCCTCGGCCTCGAGAAGGCTGGGTTCAGGGTCGCAGTCTTCCAGGACGCGGGCGCGTTCTTCTGTTCAGCTGAAGACGAGATTCCGGCCGCCGCCGTGCTGGATTTCCAGCTGGGAGGAGTCATCACCGGAATCGACGTCCTCGAAAACCTGCGTCTCTACGACAGCATGGTGCGGCTGCCGGTTATCGTCCTGAGCAACTGCGACGGCCGCGACGACGGGCAGATCGAACGCGCCACCCAGGCGGGGGCGCTGGCCTGGTTGGTGAAGAGCCGGACCACGCCGTTGCGTCTGGCGGAGCTCGTCCGGCAAGCGCTCGGATCGCCCGTCCTGAACGTTTCAGCGCCCCCGAACGGCGCCACGGCTCGTCACTCGGAGGCGGATCGCTCCCGCAGGAGCAAGTTCGGCAGGCGTCAGGGGGAGCCCGCGGCCCAGTCGGGCTGAGCGGTTCCGGCTCCGGCCTCACCAGAGAGACCGAAGGAAACTGCTGCAGGTCCACTGCAGGAAGACGGCGAAGCTAAGGCCCGACCCTCAGTTCGCGGGGGCCGGTCACGAGTTTTCCACGCGCCCGCGCCGAACAGAGCGGCGGTAGGCGGCCGGCGAGCAGCCCAGGTAGCGGTGAAAGGCTTTCGAGAAGCTCGATTCCGACTCATAACCGACACGATGCGTCGCGTCGGCGACGGACAGGTGCTCCGCGTCCAGCATTTGCGCCGCGCGGAGAATGCGGCAGCGCGCCAGGTATCGCATCGGTGTCTCACCAACGCACTCGACGAAGCGCCGCGCCAGGCTTGATCGCGACATCGAGACTGCCGAGGCAAGGCCGGCCACCGTCCAGTGCTTTGCCGGGGACTGATGGATGAGCTCAAGAGCAGCTCCAATCTGGGGATCCTGGAGGCCGTGTATCCACGGTGCCGCCGCGCGCGAATCGACAGCCAGCTGGGCTCGGAGTATCTGCACCAGGAGCAGCCCGCATAACAAATCCGTCAATGCTCCCGAGCCTGGCCGAGGCGCGGCTGACTCGGCATCCGCCATTGCCACAAGTCCCCCGACAAGCCCTGCACCTGCCCCCGCGTTGACATGGATCAAGTCGGGAAGGGCGCGAAGGAGCGGGTGCGCCGTCTGGCGGTCGAAATTGAAAAACCCGCAGAGCATCGCTGCGCCGTCCCCTCCCCCATTGATGCCGATCGATGGGAAGCGGCCCGGGACACAGTGCTGCATCAGGTCCGACAAGGCGGTGACCGGGACGCCTGGGTCACTCATGAGGCGGTGTGACTGGCCCTGCATGAGGACCGCAATGTCGCCTGATGCCATTGGGATCCGTCGACCGCCTCCGGCGTCCAGCCAGCATGAGCCGGACAGCATGACGTGGAACACAGCGGCATCAAATCGATCAAGTCCGAGACCCCACGGTGCACGCAATTCGGCCCTGGCGATGAGGCAACCTGACATCGGGAGACTGCGCAGCGCCTCGCTAAGGAGATCCACTGCCTAGTTGTAGCTTGTTCGAGCGTCCAGCGTGACTTGAATTCCAAGGCCCTGAAAGCCTGGACGCTGCGACAGTTTTCGTGTCGTCTGAAGGCTGGCCCCGCGCGAGCCGCGACCGTAGGCTGGCAACGTCATCACCAAAGCCGTACCGCGAGGAGATTTCTGATGCCCAAGTTCCTTGTCACCTATCACGGCAGCAACATGCCTCACGATCCCGAGTCCATGACGAAGGCTCGCGATGCCTTCATGCAGTGGGCACAAAAGACCGGGCGGGCGCTGGTGGAACCCGGTGCCCCGATCGCCGGCACGAGAACCGTGTCGAGCGAGGGCACGAAAACGGGTGGTGCCGACGGACCACCCAACGGCTGGTCCGTGATCGAGGCGCAGGACTTGAGTGCGGCGGCGAAGTTGTTGGCGGACCATCCCTTCATCGGTCGCGGAGGAGTGCTGCAGATCAGCGAGCCCGCCCTCCCCTAGCGGTCTGAGCCGGGGGGCGCCGGCGGTTTACTCCCGGCGGCCCTTGCGGTCCTTGCGCAGCATCGCCTCAAGGCCAAAGACCAGTAAGTCCACGGTGTCCGACCACCAGCGATCGGGGCCGCCGGCCCACGCGTCCGCGAGCCCTCGGGCATTGGTCACGCTGATCGGAAACTGGTCGTGCTGCAGGCTGAGCAGCCCGAGCTCGAAACGCTTTCGCAGCAGCTCTCGGTCGATATTGCCCTGCTGATTGGCGTTCGGTCGTGCCGGACCCACCAGCAGGAGATAGCCGGCAAGGAGGTTGGAGACGATGCGGATCAATTTGGCAGCGTCACGTGGTTTGAAACCGGCACTCAGCAGGATACCGAGCACGTCCTCAATCGGCCTCCAGAAGGCGGAAATGTTGTCACCGCCGTAGGCGATTTGAAGCTGGAGTGCGAGTGGTCGTTCGTCCATCTGGTCCCGGAAATTCAGCAGCGCTCGCCGTAGCTGGTCCGTCCAGCTCATGGAAGCCCGGAACCCGACTGTCAGGTCGAGGCCCTCCATGGCCACCTCGGCCATCGCGTTGATCAAATCCTGCTTGTCCCGCACGTGGCGGTAGAGCGCCATCGGCGTTACGCCGAACTCCGACGCCAGGCGGCGGAGGCTGACCGCATCCAGACGCTCGGTTTCGCCGATCTTCAGCGCCCGCTTGACGATGGCGGCCCGTGTCAGGCCTCGGTGCTTGCCCTGGTCAACATGCGGCATGGGTCTTGACAAGTATACGGGGCATACCTATGATCGCCTAAAGGTATACGCTGTATGCTTACAGCGCTAACAGGGGGAAAACAAATAGATGCAAATAGAAGCCAATCAGGTCCGGGGGCCGGCGATCCACGTGCAGGACCTGGAGAAGTCGTTCAAGAAGCTGGAAGTCCTGCGCGGGGTCGACTTCGAAGTGGCGCGGGGAAGTATTTTCGCCCTGCTCGGCTCCAACGGGGCGGGCAAGACGACGGTCGTGAAAATCCTGTCCACACTGCTCAAAGCCGACGGGGGGAGCGCCAGCGTCAATGGCTTCGATGTCGCCACCCACGCTCCCGACGTGCGGGAGTCGATCAGCCTCACCGGACAGTTCGCGGCCGTCGACGAGATCCTCAGCGGGCGGGAGAACCTCGTGCTGGTCGCTCAATTGCGGCACCTCGAGCGCCCGGGCACGATCGCGGATGAACTGCTCGATCGTTTCTCGCTGACCGACGCGGCCGCTCGGAAGGTGTCGACCTATTCGGGTGGCATGCGCCGCCGCCTCGATATCGCGATGAGCCTGATCGGGAATCCGAAGGTCATCTTCCTCGATGAGCCGACGGCCGGGCTCGACCCCCAGGCGCGCATCGAGGTGTGGCGTGCCGTCAAGGAACTCGCCGAGCACGGCACGACGGTGCTGCTCACGACGCAATATCTGGACGAGGCCGAGCAGCTCGCCGACCGGATCGCGATCCTCCACGAGGGTCGGATCATCGTGAACGGCACCCTCGCCGAACTCAAGCAGCTGCTCCCGCCGGCCAAAGTCGAATACGTCGAGAAGCAGCCGACCCTCGAGGACGTCTTTCTCGCCATCGTCGGTGACGACAGCCAGGACGGCAGCGCAAGTCATGACGCCGCGCCGGCACGGACGGGCAGGGAGCAACGATGACCAAGCATTTCTTCGGCGACACCGCCGTCCTGCTGGGACGGTCCCTGCGCCACATCACGCGCAGCCTGGACACCATCATCACGACCACGA
>JBDUAO010000106.1:0-9225 GCA_040004595.1 Candidatus Dormiibacterota bacterium
CCTTGCGGCGGTCACCGAAGCCCGGCGCCTTGACGGCGACGGCGGTGAAGGTGCCACGCAGCTTGTTGACGACCAGGGTGGCCAGTGCCTCGCCCTCGACGTCCTCAGCGACGATCAGCAGGGGCTTGCCCTGCTGGACCACGCGCTCCAAAACGGGGAGCAGGTCCTGGATGGCCGAGATCTTGCGGTCGGTGATGAGAACGAACGGCTCCTCGAGCACAGCCTCCATGCGGTCAGGGTTGGTGACCATGTAGGCCGAGCTGTAGCCGCGGTCGAACTGCATGCCTTCGACCACTTCGAGCTCGGTGGTCATCGTCTGGTTGTCTTCGACGGTGATGACGCCGTCCTTGCCAACCTTGTCCATCGCGTCGGCGATGAGGTTGCCGATCTGCTCGCTCTGGCTGGAGATCGCCGCCACGTGGGCGACGTCCTCGTGTCCCTTGACGGGAACGGAAAGCCTCTTGATCTCTTCGACGACGGCCTCGACGGCCTTCTCGATTCCGATCTTCAGCTGCATCGGGTTCGCGCCGGCGGTGACGTTGCGGAACCCTTCGTTGATCATCGTCTGCGCCAACAGGGTGGCGGTGGTGGTGCCGTCGCCGGCCACGTCGTTGGTCTTGGTGGCGACCTCACGAAGCAGCTGCGCGCCGGTGTTCTCCATCGGGTCCTTGAGCTCGATCTCGCGCACGATCGTCACGCCGTCGTTGGTGACGGTGGGGGCGCCGAACTTCTTCTCGAGCACTACGTTGCGGCCCTTGGGGCCGAGCGTGATGCGTACTGAGGAGGCCACGATGTCGATGCCCTTCTTCAGGGCTTGTCGGGCCTCTACGTCAAATGTGACTGTTTTCGCCATATTTTGTTTTCCCTCTTTCCTTTATTTCTTGCCGTTGGTGCCGACAACCGCGAGCACGTCTTTCTCGGAGACGATGAGGTAGTCGATTTCGTCGATCTTGAATTCGTTGCCCGCGTACTTCGCATACAGGATCTTGTCGCCGACTTTGAGCTCCATCGGCACCTTGGTGCCGTTGTCGAGGACCCTTCCGGTGCCCACGGCCTGGACGGTGCCCTCCTGGGGCTTCTCCTTGGCGGTGTCCGGAAGCAAGATCCCGCTCTTGGTCTTCTCTTCCTTGTCGGACGGCTTGATGACTACGCGATCGCCTAGCGGTTTTAGGTTCATGTAGGCCCCTCCTCAGGTGACTGGTGGTGTTAGCACTCCCCATGCCCAAGCGCTTAGCACTCGGGGGGATCGACTGCTAATTCTACTAGAGACCCGCTTGCGCCGTCCGGATCAGCTCCTGGGCGGTGGTCAGCTGGTCGGCCGGGACCATGACCCGGGCCTCGGTGAAGTTGATCGCGTAGGAGTAGGCGGTATCGCCGAACACCTCGGCCCGGACGCCGTTCGCCTCCAGGACAGCCGCCAGGAGGTCCGCCTCCATTCGGTCACCGCGAAAAACGATCTCCCAGCCTTCGACCCCCACCCGTCTATTTTCCTGTTACCAGCTCAGGGAGGGGTCGACTGTCGTGGGCTGGAGGCCGCCCGCTCTCACCGCGAAGTGGGCTGCCGCCGCGATCATCGCGGCATTGTCAGTGCAGAGATCCAGGGGGGGCATGGTCAGTCGCGCCCTGTCCCCCACCACCTCCGCCGCCCGCCGGCGCAGCAGCGTGTTGGCTGCCACCCCGCCGCAAACCACCACCTCCGGCAGGCCTGTCCTGGATAGCGCGGCGTCGAGCTTCTCGAGCAGCGACTCCACCACCGATCGCTCGAACGAGGCAGCCAGGTCGGCGCGCTCCTGGGGTCCCGCGCCTTCCCCCAGGTCTCGCAGCCGGTAAAGGAGGGCGGTCTTGAGACCGCTGAAGCTGTACTCGAGCCCCGGGAGGGACGGGCGGGGCAAGGGTTGGCGCTCCGGGCGGCCGGTCCTGGCCAGCCGGTCGAGCGCGGGCCCGCCGGGGTAGCCAAGACCGAGCATCCTCGCCGCCTTGTCGAAGGCCTCCCCCGCCGCATCGTCGCGGGTGCGGCCGATGACCTCGAAATGTCCGTGCTCCGGCATGAGCACGAGGTCGGAATGAGCGCCGCTCACGACCAGGCCGAGGAGCGGGGGCTCGAGATCGGGGCGGGCGAGCATGGCCGCATAGATGTGGCCCCATAGGTGGTTTACGCCGGTGAGCGGTCGGGACCAGGCGGCCGACAGGCCCTCTGCGACGCCCACTCCCACCAGCAGGCAGCCCGCCAGGCCCGGACCACGGGTGACGGCGAGAAGGTCGAGGTCGTCCCGGCCGACACCGGCTCGGGCAAGGCTCAGGTTGAGGAGGTGCGGCAGGCGTTCGAGGTGGTCGCGGGCGGCGAGCTCGGGCACGACGCCGCCGAACTCGGCGTGCAGGTCGACCTGCGAGTGGATGACGTTGGAGAGGACGGTGCGCCCGCCCGCCACCACCGCGACGGAGGTTTCGTCGCAGCTGGTCTCGATACCGAGCGTAACCCCGCTGGTTACTGCTGGCCTTCTCTTGTGATCAGGTCGCGGCGTAGGCCGCGAACGTCTGAATCGATGCGCTCCAGGTTGGTTTCGTATGCGCGGCGGAAGCGGGGCGACTGGATCGAGTCCGACCACATCACGATCGCGTCCTCACCGTTGTCCGTGTAGTAGCCCTTGCGCCGCCCGATGACCTTGAAGCCGAATGTCTCGTACATCTTCATCGCGTTCTCGTTGGAGGTGCGGACCTCGAGCGTCACCCACTTCGCGCCCATGTCATACGCCGCCTGTACCAGGCCGGCGAACAGCACGCGGCCATGGCCCCGATGCTGAAGATCGTGGCGGACGCCGATCGTGGTGACGTGCGCTTCGTCGTACATCCGCCACATCCCTCCGTAGCCGACGATGCTCGGGTCGAAGTCGGCGCCCTGGAAACCGGCCGGTGTTTCAACCGGACCCTCCTGGCGAAGGACCAGGTAATGGGCGCTCGAGCGAGAAGCCAGCTCGCGGTAATAAGCGTTCCTTGGCCACGGAGTCGAGAAGATCTCTCGCTCGATCTCTTGCACCGTGGCGATGTCGGCTTCTCGCATCAGCTCGAGAGCCAGCTGCTGTCTAATCTGAACCATCACGTTCGCGTCCAGCGGTTGCGCGCAGATGCAATACCCAAGCCCTGCATGTACTCAAGTTTGACACTACCATAGGCAACTTCGGAAGCCGATTCGATCACGCGTGATGCGGCGGCGCCGAATGTGCTCAGCTCGGTTTCCGGCACGAAATCGAGACCCGCCGCACGGAGCAACGCCTCTGTAGCCGGACGCAGCCAGCCGACCACCGGCAAGTGCTTCGGAAGCTCTTGTGGGGCCCTGATCTGCGGGTCGGAGCCGGGGGCAAGCGCGTACACGCGGCCTCGCCCGGCCTCCGCCACAGCGACAACCGGCTCGGCGCTTCGCGCAGCCTGGATATGGAGCGTGCCGAGGGCAACCGTCGGGATCTCGAGACCGATGGCGACACCGAGCCCGAACGAGACGCCAACGCGGAGGCCGGTGAAGGAGCCCGGCCCCGTGGCCACAGCGATCTTCGTCAGGGTGAGGCCCGCCGTCAGGGCCCGAAACCGGCCGGGAAGGTCGAACGTGCGTCCGGATTCATGTGTCTCTTCAGCGACGACGACGCCGTCCGGTCCGATGACCGCCACCGCGGAGAGGGCCGACGAGGTGTCGACGACGAAGATCACCGCTGCAGCTCTCGCATCAGACGCAGGCGGCGGCGGTCTCCGCCGAGGTGCTCGATCGAAAGCAGGGCACCTTCGGGCACGTCGAGACTGGCCTCAAGCCGGTCTCCCCACTCCACCAGCACCGCTCCCTGGTCGAGCAGCTCTTCAAGCCCCAGATCCACCAGCCCCGCTCCCGCCTCGAGGCGGTACAGGTCCACGTGCGCGATCTGCACGGGTCCGGAGTAGACGCGGACCAGCTGAAACGTTGGGCTGGCGACGTGCGCCGGCGATCCGGAGCCGCGAACGACTCCCCTGACGAACGTCGTCTTGCCCGCACCCAGGTCGCCCGCCAGGAGAACGAGGTCGCCCTGCCGCAGCTCTTTTCCAAACTGCTCGCCCGCCGCCTCCGTCTCCGCGGAAGAGCTGGTGGTGGCGTCAAGCAAAGTGGTCGAAGCCGCTCACGTGCAGCTGCAGGGACATCCCATCGCTGCCGACGACCCTGACAGCCGTGTCCTCGGTCAGCAGGCCAAACGGGACCAGCCCGGCGCGCCGGATCAGGTCCTCCGGACCAACGCAGACGAGCTCCGCCTCTTCCCCGCTCGTGAGCGCGTCCTCCCAGCCGGCACCCTCGACCACTGGGATGCCGGCTGCCGTTATCACGCACCCGGCGCGCGACGTGGCGGCGAACTTCTCCATCTCCCGCAGAAGTCCGTCAGAGATATCGCCACAGCAAAGCCCGGCCTGGTTCAGGCGGCGTCCCTCGTCGAGGCGAGGCACGAGGCGCCATGGACGGCGTGCTTTAAGCGCCAGCGCGGCCGCGCCCAATGGGCCAGTCACCGCGACCGCCCAACCGGGTTTCGCCTGCGAACGGGCCAGCGGCTTTGACACGGTGCGGCCGACCACGGTGATCGATAGAACAGCCGGTCCGTCGATCGAGCTCATGTCGCCGCCGACGATCAACAGGCCGGTGTCGCGCGCGAGAGCGCTCATACCCTTGTACAGGCCGACGAAATTCTCGACCTGCCATGTCTTCGGCACGGCGACGGAGGTCAGCGCCCATGCGGGTGTCGCGCCCTTGGCAGCGAGGTCGCCAAGCGCAAGAGCGAGAGCCCGCCAACCCGCATCCTCGGCCGTCATCCAGCCGAGGTCGAAATGGACTCCCTCCACGGCCATATCGCAGCTGGCGACGGTGTATGAGCCATGGTCGTTCCACACCGCGCTGTCGTCCTCGCCCGCGGTGATCTCGAATCCCTCGGTGGCGAGAAACGGCATGATCCGCCTGAGGAGCTCGAGCTCGCCTGCGCCTTCGACCTTCACGGTTCCAGCATGGCACGCAGCTCGCGGGTGGCTGCCGCCGGGTCGGGCGCGTCCCCCACCGCTCTGACGACGCAAGCCCGCCGCACTCCTGCGGCGGTGAGCTGCGCGATGTTCGTGGCGTCGATGCCGCCGATGGCAAACACGGGGACCGAGGGACCCACTCGGCTCGTCACCTCAGCCACCCCGGTCGGTCCGATGACTGCCTTTTGCGGTTTGAGCGGCGTGGCGAAGGCGGGGCCGCAGCCGATGTAATCGGCGCCGGACCTGGTGGCGGCGAGGGCGGCTTGGGCAGTGGAGGCCGAGGCACCGATCAGCAAACGGCCACCGGCGATCTGGCGAGCGGCGACGAGGCTCAGGTCGTCAGCGCCCAGGTGGACGCCGTCGGCTTCGCTGAGCACGGCCAGGTCGACATGGTCGTTGACCACGAAGAGAGCGCCGGCATCGCGGGTGAGAACACGGAGCCGGCGAGCCAGCGCGAGAAGGTCGCCGCGCCCGAGCAGCTTTTGACGGAGCTGGAGGATGTCGGCGCCGCCACGGAGGGCGGCAGCGGCCAGCGTTGCGACCCGGTCGGGGTCCTCGTCCGGGGTGATGACATATAGGCGGGCGGCGAGCAGGCGGTCCTGAAGGGCGTGTGGCGTGGCCCGGTAAATCTACCGAACTTTTTTACGCGCTCTCCTGGACGTCCTCGGGGTCGGAGATCCTGATGGGGTTCCGCAGGCGCAGGACCCGGTCCTGGACCTCGAACAGGACATCCATCATCGGGACCACCCGGTAGCGGATCCTGAACGGGTCGGTCCGGACCTCCGCGGGGGCGGGACGGGCCAGCACGAGCTCGATCAGCGCTCCGGCTCGCTCCCGCAGACGGGCAGGGACCCTATCGATGCCCTGCAGGTTCAGCTCCTCCAGGGAGAACATCAGCTCGTCGATCGCCCGGATGATGGCAGTCAGCCGCTCCGTCTCGGTGCGCAGGTTGCGCCGGGCGTGGTCGGCTCCTTCGATTTCGCGGTTGACATCGGCGATCTGCGCCATTTGAGATCAGATGTTGCGAACCTGCGCTTGCAAAACGCTTTCAGCCGTCCACTGCCTGGTTGAAATCTGTGCACGACCCTGTGGACAACCGCCACCGGGTCCCTTAAAGCAGGATCTGGCGGAGCTTCTCCCTGAAGGCGGCGGGGGCGGTGTCCTTGTCGCAGCAGACCTTGACCAGCCGCTTCATGTGGGCCTGGAACTCGTACTGATCCCCGCAGGGGGGGCACCCCTCGAGGTGCAGCTTCAATTCGAGAACCTCCGTGTTGTTCAGCTCACGGTCCACGTAGCGGTCCAGCTTGTCTTTACAGTCGTTGCAGTTCATGGCTGTGGCACCGGTCCGGCGCCGTTGCCGTGGACAATACCGGATTCGACGGCATAGTCATAGAGGGATCTTTGAAGCTGCTGCCGCGCCCTGTGGAGGCGCGACATCACGGTGCCGATAGGCACGCCAAGCGTCTGGGCCGCGTCCTTGTAAGAGAAGCCTTCGACGTCGACGAGGAGCACCACCTCGCGATGCAGCGGGGGGAGCTTCTCAACCGCCTCGACCACCTCCGACGCCGCCAGCTTGTCGAGCACGTCGGCCTCTGGCCTTGCGCCTTCGTCCCGCAACTTCTCGTACAGGATGAACTCGCCGACGTCGTCAAGGCTCACATCCTCTTTTCGGGATCCCTTGAAGCGATCCCAGAACAGGTTTCGCATGATCGCGAAGAGCCAGGCCTTCATGTTGGTACCGGGCTGGTAGCTGTGCTGGTAACGCAGAGCGCGCAGGTAGGCCTCCTGCACCAGGTCCTGTGCCTGGTCAGGGTCACGGGTGAGGCGCAGTGCGCCGCGATACAACGTGTCCAGATGAGTCAATGCCTCTTCCGCAAACGCGGTGCGCGCCGGACTTTCCGCCATTAGAAGTGCCAGTTTACGTACACCTGCCTTGCGCCATCTGGAATCGCATGGAGGGGTGTCCTTATTCCGAGTAGCGCCTCTCCACCCTGGACCCGATCGACGTGAGCACCTCCCAGGAGATCGTGTCGGACCACTCCGCGACCTCCTCTGCCTTGATGTGATCGGCCTCGTCCCTGCCGATCACCGTGACGACGTCGCCCACCCGCACGCCTGGCACATTCGATGCGTCCGCCGTGATGGCGTCCATGCTCACGCGGCCGATGACCGGCGCGCGATGGCCTCGGATCAGAACGTGGCCGCGGTTGGATCGGGCGCGATGCACGCCGTCGGCGTATCCGATCGCGACCGTTGCGACCGGAGTCTTGGCGCTGGCACGCCACGTCGCCCCATAGCCGACCGTGTCTCCTGGGACGAGAGTCTTGAGATGAGTCACGACCGATCGAAGAGAAAGGGCCGGCTTCGTGCCTGGCCACTCGCAACCGTAGAGCGCGATCCCGGTGCGGACCGCGTCCAGGGCAAGCTCGGGGAACCGATGGGCGCCGGCCGAGTTGCATGCGTGGCGCATGCCGGGCTCGACCTCGAATGTCTCGAGCGCCGCGGTGAAGCGGTCGAACTGCTTGCGCGTCATCGTCTCGTCGGAGTCGGCGGAGGCGAAATGGGTCCACGTCCCGGCGAGGCGAAGGGAAGGCGCCTGGTCGATGAACTTTGCGATCGCGGCTGCCGTATCCGGCCGGCAGCCAAGGCGCCCCATCCCGGTGTCGATCTTCAGATGCACCGGAACCACCTCGTCCTGCTCGCCCAGCGCCTTCGCGAATTCGAGGCTCGACACGCCAATGCTGCACCCGCTCCCCGCGGCCTCCCTGGCCTGCCGCGATGTGAGGCCGCCCATAACCAGAACCCGCTCGGCCTTCACCAGACCCGCGAGCTCATCGGCTTCTTCGAGCGTCGACACGGCAAGGCCCCACGCGCCACCATGCAACGCCGCACGGGCGACCTGTTGAGCCCCGTGGCCATAGCCATTGGCCTTCACGACCGCGAACATCTTGGTGGCCCTGGGCAGGTGCGCCAGGATCGTCGCGACGTTGGCGCGCACTGCGTCGAGGTCGATCTCGGCCCAGCGGAGCGCGGCGGTCAGAGTCCGCCCTGCCTCAGCACGTTCATCACAAGCGGGATCTCGAGCAGCAGGTCGCTGGCGAGAAGTCCGGATTCCCCGAGGCGCTGCGAGAGGCGCCGTCCCGCAGCGGCGTGGATGTAAACCCCGGTGACCGCCGCCTCGAAAGGGTTCGAGCCCTGGGCAAGCAGGCCGCCGATGATTCCAGAAAGGACATCTCCAGTGCCGCCGGTGGCGAGCGCCGGTATCTCATGGGGGTCTTCGCTCGAGCGCCCGTCCGGGTGTGCGACCACAGTCCTGGCTCCCTTCAGCACCACCACAGCCCCCCACTCCCTGGCCGCTTTGCGCGCCGTGCCGACGCGATCGGCACTGATCGCTTCGACAGACTTTCCAGTGAGGCGGGCCATCTCGCCCGGGTGAGGGGTCAGCACGCGATTCTTGCCGAGCTTGGCCTTCGAGCGCGGAGCATCTGCCAGCGCGTTCAACGCGTCAGCGTCAACCACCAGGGGGCAGGTGACGTGCTGCACGAGGTCGAGCACCAGCCGCCACGTGGAACGGTCGCGGCCCAGCCCTGGGCCGATGACCCCAGCCTCGGCGGTTGACAGCTGGCGCAGCAAGGAGTCGTAGGCGGCGTGGCCGACGGCGCCGGGCGCGACCTCGGGCACAGGAGTCGCCATGACCTCCGTGCACTTGGCTGCGAGGATCGGATAGATCGTCTCGGCGACCAGGAGCCTGACCAGGCCTGCGCCCGTTCGAGCTGCAGCGGTGGATGACAGGTAGGCGGCGCCCGTGAAACCGAGGCTGCCCGCGAGCACGACCACCGTGCCGAACGTGCCCTTGTGGGCGTCGCGAGGCCGGTCGGGAAGGACTGTCGCGTCTGGGGCAGGCAGCAGGTCGTCGACGACGTCTGGCATCTCGAGGTGGGCAGTCGCCACGGCCAGGGCGCTGTGATGAGTGATGCTCACCTCGACCTGGGCGCCGTGGTCGTTGCCCAGCAGGCGGACCCGCGGGGCGCCACTGGCGCCCGGCAGGACCTCGATACGGCGGCGCGGGAAGCAGATCCCGGTGCCGTCGAAGCATTTGATGACCGCTTCCTTGGCCGCCCAACGGCCGGCCAGGCGCTCGGAGTTGCCCGCGCAGTAGGCGACCTCCGCGGGGGTGTAGACCTTCTTGAGAAAGCCTGGGCCGGAGCG
>JBDUAO010000208.1:0-2719 GCA_040004595.1 Candidatus Dormiibacterota bacterium
GACGCTGACCTCGGTCGGGCTGCTGCATCTCGGCGATTTCCTGCTGTTCGCCCAAGAGCGAGACGTGAGCGTCACCGCCAAGCTGATTGTGCAACGACAATTACGGTGACTGGCCAGCGACAACTAGGATGACTGGTAGGATGACGGGCAGTGCGCTCGCGGAGTAGCGATGGGGCACGGTGGTCCAATAGGTGCCGGGGCCGGTCAGCTCGGGTACATTGCGCATAGCAACGTGCTTGAAAGAGGTTGAGGCTGATGTCGAAAACGCCAGCGGGAAAGAAGCCCGCCTCGAAGAAGGCGGTCACATCGAAAAGCACTATCGCTGCCTTGCCTGATCCTCGTTCGATGGAGGGCTATCTGCGCGCTCTTGGTGGCCGATCCCCGGATGGCGCACTCAATAAGGCGCAGGACCTGATGTACCAGGCGTGGGAGGCGCGCGAGCAACAGCAATCGGTGGCGCTTGCCAGACGCGCGATCAAGATCTCGCCGCTCTGCGCCGACGCGTATGTCCTTCTGGCGGAGCGGGCGTCAACCTCGCTTGAGGAGGAGAAGAAGCTCTATGAGCTTGGCGTCAAGGCCGGGGAGACGGCGTTGGGGCCTGACCGGTTCCGGGAATATGCCGGGCATTTCTGGGGCTTCCTCGAAACGCGTCCCTACATGCGAGCGCGCGCGGGGCTGGCGCAAGCCCTATGGGCGGAAGGGCATCACAGCGAAGCCGTCCGCCATTATCGGGAGATGCTGAGTCTGAACCCCGGCGACAATCAGGGAATTCGATATTTGCTGGCGGCCTGCTTGCTTCACATGCAGGACGATGCTGGTCTTGAACGTCTGCTTAAACAGCAAGAGGACGATGGCAGCGCCTATATGGTTTACACCCGGGCGCTCATGGCATTCCGGAGGACTGGAACCAGCCAGCAAGCAAGGAAGCTGGCGGAAGAGGCATGGCATAGCAACGTGCACATTCCGGTTGCTCTCTGCGGTGCCAAGAAAGTCAAAGACCCAGGAACCGGCTACTACACCATGGGGGGTGAAGACGAAGCGGCCTACTACCTTGATGAGTATGGATTCGCCTGGCGGGATACTCCAGGCGCCATCGCATGGTTGGTGGAGGAAACCAAGAATATGAAGCTGCGATCACGCAGGTCTGATCGATTACACTGATCGGCACTATCACCGGCTGTGCAACGACTATTATCGTGACCGGTCGGCGCTAACTGGGATGACCGGTTAACGGCGGGTTTGCGATTAGGTGGGGTTCTTTGCGCGGGCCTTGTTGGCAGTGGCGCTGCTCTCTGCGGCGGTTCGCCGACGGTAGCTCTCGGTGTTGATCTCGAGAATGGTTGCGTGATGGACGAGGCGATCGATGGCGGCGACCGTCATGGCGGGATCGGGGAAGACCTTGTCCCACTCGCTGAAGGGCTGATTGCAGGTGATGATGATGCTCTTGCGCTCGTAGCGCTCGGCGATCAGCTCGAAGAGAACCGCTGTCTCTGCCTGATCCTTCCGGGCGTAGCCGAGATCGTCGAGGATCAGGCAATCGAACTTGTCGAGCCTGGCGAGAGTTGCCGGCAGGATGAGGTCGCGGCGGGCGGCTTGTAGCTTCTGCACAAGATCGGTGGTGCGTGTGAAGAGCACGCGATAGCCGTGATCGATGAGGCCGGCGCCGATCGCTGCGGCGACGTGAGTCTTGCCGGTTCCGCTTGGCCCAAAGATGAGGATGTTGGCGCCTGGCTCGATCCAGGCGTTGCCGGTGGCGAGCGCTACGATATGGGCCTTGCGGATTGAGGGCACGGCGGCGAAGTCGAAGGTCTCGAGCGTCTTGCCGGCAGGAAGGCCGGATTCGGCCATATGACGTGCGATGCGCCGGGTGGCTCGCTCGGCGAGTTCGTGCTCGCACAGGATGGCGAGGAAGCGGGCCGAGCCCCAACCTTCCTTGTCGGCGCGGGCCCCGAGTTCCTGCCAGAGGCGGCCGATGGTCGGCATTCTGAGCTCGGTGAGCATGAGGGGGAGCTTGGCGGCGTCGGTCATTGGGAGATCTCGCGGGGTTCGGCGCGTCCGAGCAGACGGTCGTAGAGCGCCAGGTTGGGTGGAGGAATGGTGACGGTCGGCAACGCGGTCGGCACCGGCGCCACGGCGATGCGGGCGGTCTCCAGGTCGGGCACGCTGCCGGCGTCGAGAATGGCCTCGAGGTGGTGGGCGAGCGCCTCCTCGCATGCCCGCATCGCGGCAAGGTGCAGCAGGCCGACGTAGACGCGGCAGGCCTTGCGCGGCTCCAGCTTCTTGTCGAGCACCTCCCAGGCACGGCGGAAGGCGGCGCGCGGGAACAGATCCTCTCGAAATACCGAGTGGCGGAACGCCTGAGGCTTTTTGACGAGCGCACCGATCAGATGACGGTAGTCGATTCGGCGCACCGCCTTGTCGCCGGCGCGGCGATAGCTGCGCGGCACCGTCAGCACGGGCGAGACGCCCAGGTAGCAGACCAGCCGGTCGTCGTAGATGTGGACCTTGAGGCGGCTGCCGATCAGGCGCGAGGGGACGGTGTAGAGGACGCCGCGCACGCTGATGGTGCCCGAGCGGGTTACGCCGGCGGTTGCGACCGAGAAGTCGGTCGTGCGGTAGCGCGGCAGCGACCCGAGCGCCTTGAGCTCGATTGCGACGGCAGCGGCGCGGCGTGCATTCTTGCGGGCGACCGTCTCGGCGAGGAAGGCTTGATAGGCCG
>JBDUAO010000107.1:0-9089 GCA_040004595.1 Candidatus Dormiibacterota bacterium
TATGGATGTGACCACCGCACCCGGATAGGTCAACGCGGCAACCACCGAGACCAGGAGGGTTGCGCCGATAACGGATCCGCGCTTTACGATGAGAAAAGCCAGTAAGCGCCGCCGGCGATCACGACTGCCAGACCCAGCAGTCCGCCGGCGAGCCCGGCCACGGCCAAGGCCTCGCCTCCGAGCGCCCCCGCGGAGGCACGAATTCGGCGGAGCGAGTTGAAGCCGGCCCAGATGGCGAAGGGAGCGAAGATGCCGAACGGCATCGCGAGGAGCCCCAGCACGAGCGCCCTGGTGGCCGAGCGCTCCCGGGCTGGCGTGATCACACGCCTACCAGAAAGCTCCCTTGGCGAGAAGGACGTACAGGATCGGGCCGATGCCCCAGAAGAACGTGATGATGATCCACAGGACCTTGCTCAAACCGCCCATGTCCTGGCGGCCGACGATGTTGATCACGCACAGCACCCAAACGACGGGGTGCAAGAAGATCGCCAGGAGAATCTCGACCAGAAGCTTCATCAACAACCTCCCCTAGATTTTCAATGCGCCGCGCTTTGCCAACGACTCCAGCGGGTTCGGGATTGCCGGCCACCCGCCCTCGGGGGCGAATGTTCCGTCATCTGCCTGCTCGTACCGCGTCTTCAATTGTCCACTGGCGACGCGCCTGACGGCATCGGCAAATCGGTCCACCTCGGCCTCGTCGTTGTAGGGGGCCAGGCTTGCGCGCACGGCGCCGGGCAGTGCGGTTCGGCGATCTGCCGCCACCTCGCCTTCGACCTCCTCCACATCCTGCCTCGACATGTTGAGAAGGTGAAATACATATGGGTTGGCGCAGAAGCAGCCATTGCGAACAGCCACGCCCCATTCGTGACTCAGCGCTGCAGCCGCCAGCCCGTGATGCACGCCGTCGATGACAAAGCTGGCCAGGCCCAAGCGTTCGTGCCCCGAGTCGATGCCGCCGAGCACGGCCACGCCGGGGATGTCGCGCAAGCTCGTCAGCAATCGCCCGCCGAGCTCGATCTCGTGCTCGAGCATCTCGTCGAAACCCAGGTCGATCAGCGCTTCGATGGCGACTCCCAGCGCGACCGCGCCGATGACGTTGGGCGAACCGGCCTCCTCTCTGTCCGGGAGATCCGCCCAGACGGTGTCATCCCAGGTCACGATCCTGATCGCGCCGCCACCCATCACCTCCGGCGCCCCGGCGAAGAAGTCGCGTGGGGCGACGAGCACGCCGGCGCCATAAGGCGCGTACATCTTGTGGCCCGAGAACGAGACGAAGTCGAGGTGCCCAGGGTCGCCGGCGGGGCGGATGTCGATTCGCCGATGCGGCGCCAGCTGCGCGGCGTCAACCGAGACCAGCGCACCATGCCGATGCGCGAGCTCCGCGACCTCATGAATGGGGGAGATGAAGCCCGTGACGTTGGACGCACCGCTTACAGCGACCAGGCCGATTCTGCCGGCGCTCTCTTTCAGTGCGTTTTCGATTGCATCGAGGTCGATATGACCGTCGGGAGTCAAGCCGACCAGCAGGTGGCCGCTGCGGTGGCGCCAGGGTAGAAGGTCGGCGTGGTGCTCCATCTCCGTCACGAGCACCTGGCGACCGTCCAGCCGGGCTTGCTCGGCGGCGATCCGGTTGAGTGCGTCGGTGGTGCCCTTGACGAAGATGACGACCTGGCTCTGGTTGTCGACTCTCAAGAACTCGGCCACGCGTTCGCGCGCCTGCTCATAGGCCTCGGTCGCCATGCGCGACTTGTATCCGGTGCCGCGGTGGACGCTGGAGTAAACCTCTGCGAACCCAGTCACCGCGTCACGCACTCGCTTGAGTGGGGGCGTGCTGGCGGCGTTGTCGAAGTTGATTCCGATAACCGTCCCGCCGCCCACAACGGGCACTGGCAGGTCGACTCCGGCGAAATGCTCGCGCCAACGGCCGGAGTGAGAGGGGTGCACTTGCCGCCTAGCCTACCTCCGCCCGGCCTTCCACGGTCATTCCGCACCTTTGGCGCCGGCCGGTCGCAGCCTGGGCCATCGTTGGGCACGTTTGGCGCCAGCCGTGCGTGAACCAGGTTTAGTTTGGGTCACACTATCTCGCGGGTCTGGATTGTGTTGTTCACACGAGTTTTAGCTTGAAGCAGGGCCGTAAGCTCCGAAGGATGGCAGTGAGCACCGAGGGTGCGGATTCCAGCCTCGCAGCCAGGGAGCTGAGCTTCCTCGTCAGGCTGGCGCAGGCGGCGGCCTCGACGCAGCGTCCGGACGAGCTCCTCGAGCTCATTATCCGCGAGGCAACCTCCGCGATGGGCACCGACGTGTGCTCCCTTTACCTGGTCACTTCGCGAGGTCGTGACCTCCTCCTCACGGCGACCAACGGGCTCAACGAGACGATGGTCGGCAAGGTCGTGATGAAGGTCGGCGAGGGGATCACGGGTTGGGTCGCCGACACACGCCGACCTGCGGTGGTCGCGGATGTGAGCAGGGAACCGCACTGGAAGTGGGTCCCCGGCCTCGATGAGGATCGATTCCATTCGATGCTGTCGGTCCCGATTGAATCCGGTCCACGGCTGGTGGGCGTTCTCAACGTCCAGACCGCGTACAAGCGGAACTTCGACTCGGGCGACATCGACTTCCTGCGCGCCATCGCCGGACAGGTGGCCGGAATCCTGGAACGCAGCGAGCTCCAGAGGGCGATGGAGGTCCAGCTCGCCGAGATCCAGCTCTCCCACGACATCCACGAACGCTTCACGAAGCTCTCCCTGGAGGGCGCCGGCATCCAGTCGATCCTCGAGGTGGTGGGATCGCTCGCCGGCGGTCGTGCAGCCCTGTACTCGGCCGCCGGCTATCGCATCAGGGGCGCCGGCGAAGCCACGGACGCCATGCCGCCGCGAATCAATGTGCCCAGCCCGCTGGCACAGGCCGGCGCTCGTGAGGTTCGCATGAACGCCGGGCGGCCGGCCCGCGCGATCGACCTGGTGCCGGTGCGAGCCGGCCCCGATGTGCTCGGACTCCTGGCGGTCGGAGTTGACGAGAAGACTGTTGATTCGCATGGCCGGCGCCGCGCCCTGGAGCACGGCTCCACCATCCTTGCGCTCGAGCTCGCCAAGGCGCGCGCGGCCGCCGAGGTCGAGCGTCGACTGCGCGGCGACCTCGTGGAAGAGGTCCTGGCCGGCGGACTCGAAGGCGATGAAGCCGAGCGGATCGCGCGCCAGGCCGAGCGCCTGGGGCATCGGCTGCCCCAGCGCGCATGGGTGATGCTGCTGGAGCCGGACGACGACGAAACCGAGTCGGCGCTGGTCGCGCCATGGCGGCAGGACCGGCTGGACAGCGCCCTGAGCGGAATCGTCCGCTCACGCATGCCCGACGCTCTCACGCTGGTGCGATCAGCTTCGGCAGTGTTTCTGGTGCCCGACGAAGTGGCGCCTGACCTCGCCGCCATCGAGAAGCTCGCTGCGCAGATTCTCGCCGGAGCGGCACCGATCATGAAGCCAGGATCGGCTTCGGTCGGGATCGGCAACATGGCGAACTCGGTGGGGGAGCTGGCGCGCTCGCATCTCGAGGCGCGTCAGGCGCTGCGCTTGACCCGTCGCGCCGGCGGCCGGGGCCGCGTGGCCTCTTATCGGTCGTTGGGCGCCTTCCGCCTTTTGCTCGAGGTGCAAAGCCCGGACGCGTTGCGGCGGTTCGTCGACGAGCTGTTGGGAACGCTGCTGAGCTATGCGCAGTCACGCGACACACCTCTGCTCGAGACGCTCGAGGCACTGTCGGCAGCCAGGTGGGTCCGGCGCGCGGCGGCCCGCAACCTGGGCATCCACATCAACTCGATGAGCTACCGGGTGGAGCGGATCCAAACCCTAACCGGCCTGCAGCTGGACGACCCGGAAACGAGGGTGGCAATCTCAATCGCCCTGCGCGCCCGCACCATGCTTGGAATGTAAGGAGTCCGTCCTTCCCGCTCTTGTGTGAACAAATGTGATCTGGGGGCACCGTGGGTGGGATCATGCGCACTATGGCGTCTCGCGTCCTGACCCCATCGCAGAAGGCTCTTCTGCGAACTCATAAAGGCATCACGCTCGTTAAGCCGCTCGGCTCATTCAGTGACGCGGAGCTCGCCGATTGGATCGAGGCTTGCAAGGCTTTGGAGCGAATGGCTGAAGAGCCGCCGGCTCATTCCGCGAAGGGCAGGCGCCAGTTTCGGAAAATGCGCCTCGGGGCAGAAGATGAACTCGAACGCCGCGGGTTACTCGTCACGGGGCGCTGATCACCGATCACGCCGCTACCGTGCTGGGGATTTAAGCGGAGGGCATATCCCACGTAGAGTGAGCCGGTGATGACGGAGAACCCGTCTGCACGGCCCGTCTGGATCGGCTTGGTTGAAGCGGCGCCAATCAAAGCGGACGACCCGAAATGGACTGAGAACTTCCGGCACTCAAGCGGTGGTGTCACCACGGGCGTTGCGTTTGCCGTGGATGCCGCCGAATTCCGGGACCAGATCGCCGAGGCTCTCGCAGAGGTTGGCGCCTCACCCACGAGCTTCGAGGACGTTGAGACCATGGTGGCCCGGCTCGCAAGCCAACCTGATGCCAATCCGCAACATGAGCTGATCGAAGAGCTGCGTCTGACCGGTCTGGCGCAGCTCGGCACGTTCCACCTCTACGGGCCGCAGGAGTTCGAGTCCAACTCGGACTGGCTCGAGGCCGCAGCAGATTGGGATGACCTGACCGAGCTGCAGCGAGAAGTTATGCGGCAGCTGGCGGGCATGCTCCGCAGCCTGGACCTCCCTTTCCTCGACTTCGTTGATCTGGACACACCCGATGGCAGCACAGTTGTCCGTCTATCCCACAAAGACGAGGACGGCCTCGACCTTGAGGTTCGCATTGCGGCTGACGACGAAGTCGTCGTCGACTATGGCCCCGGCCATGTTCACTTCCCAGGAGGCCACGCCCAGCAAGGTCTCGATGACGTACTCGACTTCATCTTCGCCGCGTTCCAGGGAGGCGTCATGGTCGAGGTCTGGAAGGAGGGCGACTCGATCGATCGAGTGCGGACGTCGATCCAGGCGGAAGGGGGCGGATGGCGTACCTACTCGAGCACGACGTCGACGGATTCGGCCACCTTCGACGACGAACCTAGCAATCGGCGACTGCTCGGGTTCGCACAAAAGGAAAAGGGCCCCGATCAGTAGCGGGCCCGGCTCTCGCGCCGCAGGGTTGGCCGGGGTCCCCCCGGCCATGACTTTGTCTATCTGGTCCCCCAAGCATCGCGTGGAGTAACTGATCCGTAATTAATCCGATCCCGGGAGGAAGAGCAGCCCGGCGCGAAGCGCCGGGCGATGAGGGGGAACCGACTGGTTCCCCCTCATAAAGCGGGTCGATCAGACCCGCTTATACGTCGGCGTAGAGCATGAACTCCCATGGGTGTGGCCTGAGGGCCACCTGTTCCACTTCGCGCTTGCGCTTGTAGTCGATCCAGGTCTCGATGACGTCCTTGGTGAACACGTCGCCCTCGAGCATGAAGGCGTGGTCCTTCTCCAGCGCGTTGAGCGCCTCGGCCAGCGAGCCTGGCACTGACTTGATCTTGGCCTTCTCAGCGCCCTCGAGCTCGTAGATGTCCTTGTCCACCGGCTCGGGCGGCATGATCTTGTTCTTGATCCCGTCGAGTCCGGCCATCAGGCAAGCGGAGAACGCGAGGTACGGGTTGGCGGCCGGGTCCGGGGAGCGGAACTCGACCCTCTTGGTCTTCGGGTTGGTCGAGTACATCGGGATGCGAACGCAGGCCGACCGGTTCCGCTTGGAGTAGACGAGGTTGATCGGCGCTTCGTAACCGGGTACCAGGCGCCGGTACGAGTTGGTCGTCGGCGCGCAGATCGCAAGCAGCGCCGGCGCGTGCTTGAGAAGGCCGCCGATGTAGTGAACCGCCATGTCGCTCAGCCCGGCGTAGCCCTTGGAGTCGGCAAACAGGTTCTGCCCGTCCTTCCACAGGCTCTGGTGGATGTGCATCCCGGAGCCGTTGTCCTGAAAGAGCGGCTTGGGCATGAAGGTCGCGACATAGCCGTGCTGGGCAGCGATGTTTTTGATCACGTACTTGAAGACCATCATCTTGTCGCCCATCTTGGTCAGCGTGTCGAACCGCATGTCGATCTCGGCCTGGCCGGCGGTGCCCACCTCGTGGTGCTGGACCTCGACCTGAATGCCGGCCTCGATCAGCTTCAACATGATCTCGGACCGCAGGTCCTGCTGCTTGTCTGTCGGCGGGACCGGAAAGTAGCCTTCCTTGTGCCGCGGCCTGAACGCCAGGTTCGGCTCGGAGTTCTTGCCCGAGTTCCAGATGCCTTCCTCAGAATCGATGTAGTAGTAGCCGCTGTGCGCGTTCTGGTCGAACCGCAGCGAGCTGAACAGGTAGAACTCTGCTTCAGGGCCCCAGTAACTGATGTCGGCGATACCAGAGCGCCGAAGGTATTCCTCGGCCTTCCTGGCGATAAAACGGCCATCGCGGCTGTACGGCTCGCGGGTGATCGGGTCGATGACGTCGCAGATCAGAAAGAGCGTCTTGTGCGAAAGACATGGGTCGATGGTCGCCGAGTCGGGGTCGGGGATGAGCAGCATGTCGCTCTCGTCGATCGCCTGGAAGCCGCGAATGCTCGAGCCGTCGAATCCGAGGCCGTCTTTGAAGCTGTCGATGTCGAGCTCGCTCAGCGGCAGGCTGAAATGCTGCCACGTACCGGGGAGATCGATGAAGCGTACGTCGACCACCTCGACGCCTTCAGCCTTCGCGCGTTCTAGTACCTCGCGCGGGCTGGTCCTACTTCCGGCTTTCGTCGCTACTGCCATCACACCCTCCTGAACCTCATTGATCTGACGAGCTCGCGGTTCATCGTATTGATCCCACGCTCCCCGGATCACGGTCCACCCCCACGAATCTATGCGCCTCTTTCACGTGTGGTTAACACGAGAAAAGATATCCACGAGGCAGCAGGCGTCGTGTGAGGTACACAAGAGACCGGGGGCTCGTTCGTCCGATCCACACGTTTCGAGGTGGCCGTGGTCTCCCCTAGCTTTGGATCCACGCAGTCATTCGGGGGGTTTACCCAGGAGGTGAGGTCGTTTGTCAGGTGCACTCAGTCAGCTGACCGCCGAGAGTGACGCTGGGGTCGCCGGGTTGTTTGAACGCGCGCTCATGAAGCGCAAATGGATGCTTGCCATCGCCGCGAGCGTTGCGGGAGTGGGCGCTTTGCTGCCCATCGCAGTTCTGGCCGACGACCCGACGGCCACCCAGGCGGCAGGAGTCGCTGCCGACACGGTTTGGGTGATCACGGCCGCCTGCCTGGTGATGTTCATGCAGGCCGGCTTCGCGATGCTCGAGGTGGGCTTCAGCCGCATGAAGAACGTCGGCACCGTCGTCGCCAAGGTGGTCACGAACCTCAGCGTCAGCTCGATCAGCTACTGGGCGGTTGGGTTTGGATTCGCTTTCGGAGCGGGCGGTCTCTTTGCCTTCATCGGCGGCAGCAGCTTCTTCCCGACCTTCAGCCCAGGCTCGACGCTGAGCCTGCCGGCACTCTCCTTCAGCACGGTCCCCGCGTCAGGCAAGTTCTTCTTCGAGTTTGTCTTCTGCGCGGTATCGCTCGCCATCGTCTGGGGCACGATGATCGAGCGCACCAAGTTCATCGTCTACATCCTGTTCGGCATCCCTTTCGCCGCCTTCATCTATCCGCTGATCAGCCACCAGCTGTTTGGTGGCGGGTTCCTGATGGCGACCCTCGGCAGCCAGGACTTCGCGGGCTCGACCGTGGTGCACCTCACGGGAGCCACGGCAGGCCTCGCCGGGTTGCTGCTTCTCGGTCCCCGCATCGGGAAGTACGAGAAGGGAAGGCCCAACGCCATCCCAGGCCACAACATGCCGCTCGCTCAGCTCGGGGTTCTGATCCTCTGGTTCGGGTGGTTCGGATTCAACCCGGGCTCCACGCTGAACGCCACCAACCTTCACTTCGCTGACGTCGTGGTGGTCACCAACCTGGCCGCGGCGGCGGGCGCGGTAGCGGCGCTTATCACCATCTACCTGATCACCAAGACGATGGACGTGGGCATGATCGGCAACGGCGCGATCGCTGCACTGGTCGCCATCACGGCGCCATCCGGCTATGTCGAGCCGTGGGCCGCAGTCGTCATCGGTGCGGTCGCCGGCGTCATCGTCGTCGGTGGCGTGCTGGCGCTCGACAAGTATCTCGACGACCCGGTCGGCGCTTTGCCGGCTCACGGATTGGCAGGGATCTGGGGCACGCTCAGCTGCGGCTTGTTCACCGTACCGGCGCTCGCCAAGTTCAACGGCGTCGGCCAGGGCGGCCTCTTCTACACCGGCAGCTTTCACCAGCTCGGGGCGCAGGCGATCGCGGTCACCGCTTCCTTCGTGACGGTGTTCGTGCTGAGCTATGCGCTCTTCTGGATCATCAAGAAAACCGTCGGTCTGCGCGTGTCCGCTCGCGAGGAGATGGACGGGCTGGACATCAGTGAGCACGGCATGTGGGGTTATCCCGAGTCGTTCATGCCAGTGCCCGGCGGCATCTACCGTCCTGCTGACACGCCTACCGTCATGCCACATCATTCGACAGAGACGGTTCCGACCCACGGGGAGGTGGCGCGAGCATGAGCATGAAGATGGTTATGGCGGTCATCCGGCACGAGCGACTGCAGGAGGTGCAGGACGTGCTCGACGAGTGTGGAGTGTCTGGGGTCACCGTGACCGAGGTCAAAGGGTGTGGCGCACAGCGGGGCTACACGGAGAAATATCGAGGCACGGCGGTGCACATCTCGCTGCGCCCACGCTTGAAGATCGAGGCGGTCATGCGAGCCGAGATCGTCAAGACGGTGGTCGACAAGATGGCCGCGGCCGCACGCACCGGCGAGGTGGGCGACGGCAAGATCTTCGTCTTAGACGTTGAGGACGCCGTGAGAATCAGAACGGGTGAACACGGAGCCGAAACCGTCCAGCACGCGGAACGCGCTATGTGGGGCCACTGACGCTCCGCAAGGCCTTCGGCCTTGCTCCGCTTATGAGGGGGAACCAGTCGGTTCCCCCTCATCGACCCGGCGGCTGTGCCGGCGGGTCTGCTC
>JBDUAO010000108.1:0-9004 GCA_040004595.1 Candidatus Dormiibacterota bacterium
TCGAGGCCGGCGACGAACGCGTCGTACTCGCCGATAGGTACGACCATCGGATCGAGCATCGGGAAGCGCCGCCCGAGGGTGGCACCTTCTTTGGCCACGATGCATCCGGTCACCGCGATCGTGCGCTCGGGCGTTTTCCACTCCTTCAGCTCGTGCAGCTTCGCGTATACACGATCCTCTGACGCCTGGCGCACGACGCAGGTGTTGAGGATGGCGACGTCGGCCCGGTCGAGCGAGTCCTCAACGTAGCCGGCAGCCAGCAGTGTTCGAGCGAGGCTCTCAGAGTCGGCTGTGTTCATCTGGCAGCCGATCGTCCAAATGTGAAACGACCTGGCTGTACCTGTTGCCTTCGAGGTCAGCGGCTCTCCACCAGCAAGCGGATTCCTGTGCGCTCCTCGCCGTCGATGGAGATGTCGATGAAGGCGGGGATACATACCAGGTCAAGGCCTCCAGGTGCGACATAACCACGCGAGATGGCGATTGCCTTGACCGCCTGGTTGATGGCGCCCGCGCCGATCGCCTGCACCTCTACCCTTCCTTTGCTCCGGATCACACCGGCGATGGCCCCCGCTACGGCGACAGGCTTGGAGGTGGCTGAAACCTTCAGCACCTCGACTGGTGCACGCTCGCCTGTCATTTTTGCTGGAACCCCTTCAGGAATGCTCTCTGTCGATTCTCTGGATCGATGTTGCCCGGCCGGTGGAACTGCTAATGGTAACCAGTACCGAATTGAATGTCACGGGCCCAGAAGCGACCACGAACCTCGTGGGCACCCCGGTCAGGAAACGCTGGAGCACGACATCCTTGTCCATTCCGATGCAACCGTCCCTGGGGCCCACCATGCCGACGTCGGTGACGTAGGCCGTGCCGCCCGGAAGGATCCTGGCGTCAGCGGTCGGGATGTGGGTGTGGGTGCCGACGACCGCACTGGCCCGGCCGTCCAGGTGCCAACCCATAGCCGTCTTCTCCGAGGTCGCCTCGGCGTGCATGTCGCAAAAGACGATTTTGATCCCGGGGTGAGCCTCCAGAATCGCGTCCGCCGCCCGGAACGGGTCATCCAGGGCGTCGACAAAGATGCGGCCCATCAGGTTCATGACCAGGATCTGCAGGCCGCCGGCTTCGAGAACGCACCAGCCCTGCCCCGGCGCCTTGGGCGGGTAGTTGGCAGGCCGCAGGACCCGCTCGAGTTTCGGCAGTTCCGGGAGGAACTCCTTCTGGGCGAAGACGTGGTTGCCGGTGGTGATGACGTCCGCCCCCGCCGCCTTCAGCTCGGCGACGAGCTTGCCGGTGATGCCAAACCCTCCGGCCGAGTTCTCTCCGTTGAGGATCGTGAGGTGCGCGCCGACCTCCTTCTTGAGGTCGGGAAGGATCGCTTTGACGGCGTCGCGACCGGGGGAGCCGACCACGTCGGCCACAAAGAGGATGCGGAAATCGTCAGTCACGTCGTGGAAAGGCTAGCGGTTGGCACGGATGGTGCTAACCACCACGCCCCCTCCGGCCCCCTCGGGCCACCTCCCCAGACAAACTGGGGAGGACACTTGCCAACAAAAAAGGGGAGCCCTTGCGGGCTCCCCTGATTGGATTTATTTGGCGTATTCGATGGCCCTGGTCTCGCGGACCACCGTGACCCGGATCTGACCTGGAAAGCTCAGCTCCGTTTCGATCCGCTTGGCGATATCCCTGGCCATCAGCTGGGCAGCCGTGTCGTCTATCTGCTCCGGCTTGACCAGGATCCGGACCTCGCGTCCGGCCTGGATGGCGTAGGACTGCTGGACTCCCTGGAACGAGTTTGCGATCTCCTCCAGCTTTTCCAGCCGCTTGACGTAAGCCTCGAGTGATTCCCTGCGCGCCCCCGGGCGGGCAGCGGAGATGGCGTCTGCGGCGATCAGCAGCAGCGCCTCGAGACTGTGAGGCTCCTCGTCGTAGTGATGTGCGCGAACCGCGTGCACCACCTCTTTGGGTACCCCGTGTCGCTGGAGCAGGTCCGCCCCGATCACGGCATGAGAGCCCTCGACCTCGTGGTCGATGGCCTTACCGACATCGTGAAGCAGGCCCGCCAGCTTGGCGGTGCGGACGTCGGCGCCGATCTCCGACGCCATCATGGCGGCGAGATAAGCGACCTCTTTCGAGTGGTTGAGCACCTGCTGTCCGTAACTCGTCCGGAAACGCAGGATGCCCAGGTGCCGGACGACCTCGGGGTGGAGACCCTGCAGGCCGACCTCCAGCACCGCCGCCTCCCCCTCCTCCTTGACCCTCTGCAGGACCTCGACTCGGGACTTGGCGACGATCTCTTCGATTCGGGCCGGATGAATCCGGCCGTCGACTATCAGCTTGTTCAGCGCGACTCGAGCCACCTCGCGGCGGACCGGATCGAAACCGCTGATGATCACGGCTTCCGGGGTGTCGTCCACTATCAGGTCGATCCCCGTGGCCTGCTGAAGGGCCCTGATGTTCCGGCCCTCTTTGCCGATGATGCGGCCCTTGAGCTCGTCGGTCGGCAGCGGCAGCACCGAGACCGAAACCTCGGCGGTCTGGTCGGCGGCGATGCGCTGTATCGACTCGGTGACGATCTCCCTGGCCCGGCGCTCGCTCTCGTCGCGAGCTCCAAGCTCCGCCTCCCGCACCTTGCGGGCAACCTCGTTGCGAAGCTCTTGCTCGACCTGGCTCATCAGGACTCCCGAGGCTTCCTGCCGGGTCATGTTGGCGACCCTCTGAAGCTCCTTCTCCTGCTGCTTATAGGTCTCTTCGAGCTGAGCCTTGATCTCGTCCTGCGCCTTCTCCTTCTCGCCGAGCTCACGCTCACGCTTGCCGAGATCCTCGGTCTTGCGGTCGAGGTTCTCCTCTTTCTGGAAAAGACGCTTTTCGATCTGCTGCGACTGTCCCCGGTACTCCCGGGCCTCCTGTTCGGCGGCGGTGCGGATCTTGACCGCTTCCTCCTTGGCTTCGAGAAGCTTCTCTTTGGCCTGCGTTTCGGCCTCGGAAAGCGCCTGCTGGGCTTTGATCTGCAGCGCGCTGCTCCCATCGCTCTGCCGGCCACGAAGGAGCAGATACGCCGCTCCAAAGCCGGCCAGAAGTGCCACCACCAATATCGGTACGAAGACGTAGATAGGCATGTGACATGCACCTCATGTATTCAATTGTCAAAGTGCGGATCCAATGCAGGGCGTCGGGCCCCGCGTCGGGTTGGCTCAATGACTGCGGGCGCTCAAGAGCGCCGCGGAAGGAAAAGTTTAGTCTTCGGGCGGTTGCTCCGCACCCGACAACACCGAGCGGCATGCTTCCCGTACGACGGGAACCGAAAAACCGCGCCTCAAGAGCTTGGTTCCCACCGTGTCCAGCAGCTCGCGGTAGCCGATCCCCGTCTTACGCGCGTACAGGCGTTCGGCGAGCCGAGTGGCCGAAACGAGCTGGGCCTCAATGTCGAACCCGGCGACAGCCGCGTCCGCCTCGGCCCGGTCGACGCCCCTGGCGGCAAGTTCCGCTGACAGGGCGCGCGGACCCCTGATTGAACTGCGACGCCGGACCAGTCCTTTCGCAAACGACGGGTCGTCGAGGTAGCCGAGCTCGACCAGGCGCGCCATGGCTATGTCGACTGCCTCAGACGCGAATCCCTTCATCCGCAGCTTGCGGCGCAGCTCCCACTGGGAGTGGGCGCGCCGCGACAGCAGGCTTACGGCCCTGTCGACTGGACTATCGGAAGGGGGGACGGGCGAGCGGTCTCGCGGTGCCGCTTGTCGCCTAGAGCTCCTCTGCTGCACCCGCCGCCGCAGCCTTCATTGCCATTGACGCCGCCTTGGCAGGCGTGACGCCGCCCGCAGCCTTCTCCCGAACCTTGGCCTCGATCTCCGCGGACAGGGTTGGGTTCTCACGAAGGTAGTTGCGCACGTTCTCGCGACCCTGGCCCAAGCGCTGGTCTCCGTAGGACATCCACGTCCCACTCTTTTCAAGGATGGAGTACTCGAGGGCGGCGTCGATCAGGGAACCTTCACGCGAGATGCCCTCGTTGAAGAGGATGTCGAACTCGGCCGACCTGAACGGAGGCGCCACCTTGTTCTTGACCACCTTGACCTTGACCCGCGCCCCGACCGAGTCGAGCCCGTTCTTGATCACCTCGACCTTGCGGATGTCGAGGCGGACCGACGAGTAGAACTTCAGCGCGCGTCCACCGGGCTGCGTCTCAGGGTTGCCGAACATGATCCCCACCTTCTCGCGCAACTGGTTCAGGAAGATGACCGAGCAGTTCGACTTGGAGATCGCACCTGTCAGCTTGCGCAGAGCCTGTGACATCAAGCGTGCCTGCAAGCCCATATGGGAGTCACCCATCTCGCCTTCGATCTCAGCCTTGGGCACCAGCGCGGCGACGGAGTCGATCACAATCACATCGATCGCACCTGACCTGACGAGGACCTCCACGATCTCGAGTGCCTGTTCGCCCGTGTCCGGCTGGCTGATCAGCAGGTCGTCGATCTTGACCCCGATCCTCGCCGCATAAAGCGGGTCGAGGGCGTGCTCGGCGTCAACGAAAGCCGCCACACCACCGAGCTTCTGGGCTTCGGCGATGACATGCAGCGCAAGCGTGGTCTTGCCCGCGGACTCCGGGCCGTAGAGCTCGGTCACACGGCCACGGGGGATCCCCCCCACTCCCAACGCCAGGTCGAGCAACAGAGCGCCAGTCGGAATCACCATGATCTCCCCGTGCAACGCGGCCTGCTCACCCAACTTCATGATGGCGCCCTTTCCGTAGCTCTTGACAATCTGGGAGATCGCCGAGTCGAGTGACTTTGCTTTTTCTTTGTCTTGATCCATCTAAGCCTCCTTGGTGGTTGCGGCGAGTGTTCTACGTCGTGGTGCTGGGGTCAATGGGTGCTTAACAGCAGTGCTCGATGTAGGCCGTCGGCAGAGTGTAGCGAACATGCGTTCGGCGGTCAAGAGGCCAGCTTGCCTTCGATGGACTGGGCCGCATCGATAAGCAGCCGCAGGGCCTCGTCGGCAGCCTCGCGGCGGTTGGACCAGCGATCCCCTTTGAACCTGAATTCGCTGCTGGTGGTGCCTCGCGGGCCTGCGACCGCGATGTACGTGAGACCGACGGGTTTACCGCCTTCGGCACCTGGCCCGGCGATGCCGGTGACGGACACTGCGAGCGTCGTCGCGAACTTTGAGCGGGCACCCTCAGCCATTGCGATCGCAACCTCACGGCTGACCGCTCCGTGTTTTGCGAGCAGGTCGGAGGGAACGGCCAGCTGTGCGCGCTTGACTTCGTCCGAATAGGCGATTAGGCCACCTATGAAATATGCCGAGCTACCCGGCTGGTCGGTGATGAGGGACCCGAGCAGGCCGGCCGTGCAAGATTCCGCGACTGAAACGGTGAGCTTGCTCTTGGTCAGCTGGAGTCCCAGTTCGCGGGCTAGAGGATCGACCTGCGCGCTGATTTCCCTCAGCCCTTCGCTGCTGACGATTCCGCCTGCGGACGGCCAAAGCACGTGGCGGAATCGCCACATATAGTCGATGCCGCTCCCGACGGTGAAGATGATCGCGATGCCGACCGCCAGCTCGGCGAAAGGGACCAGCGACGGGTAGGGGCGCTGCAGGATCAGCAGCACGACTGCCGCCATCTGCGTCATCGTCTTGGTCTTGCCCATCGGCGCAGCCGAGATGACCCGGCCCTGAGTTGCGCCGACCGACCGGAGGATCGTGATCAGCAACTCGCGCGAGAAGATGACGACCACGATCCACGCGGCGACGAGCCCCTCTTGGACGAGCACGATGAGCGCTGAGAGGACGAACAACTTGTCGGCGAGCGGGTCGAGGAATTTGCCCAGGTCGCTCACCATTCCCCGCCTCCGGGCGATCTGGCCATCGAGCGTGTCGGTGAATGAGACGACGACAAACACGGCCGCTGCGATCTGGTCGTGACCCTGGAACCGCGCGATGAGCAGGACCATCAGCACGGGGATCGCCGCCAGGCGGCTCAGCGTCAACGCGTTGGGCAGATTCACCGGTTTCCCTACCTTAAGTGTGCGACGACGGCTCCCCGCCCACCCGCAGGTTCCCGCCCGTTCATTCGATGCCCAGTCGCTCCAACAGCTCATCCACGTCCGGCAGGTTCATGTTCACCTCGCGTGACTTCGAGCCCTGGTAGCCGCCGACCACGTGGTTCTCCGCCAGCTGGTCCACGATGCGGCCGGCGCGCGAGTAGCCGACGTTGAACTTGCGCTGCACCAACGATACGGACGCAGCGCCCTCTGCGGCAACTGCGCGTGCGGCGCGCGCGAAGAGGGGGTCAAGCTTGCGCTCGGCGGTTTCTCCTCTCTCCCACTCCGAGCCCGCGCCCTCCTCGAGGATCTCTTCCATGTACCGCGGCGGGCCTTGCGACTTCCAGAAGTTGACGACACCTTCAACCTCTGGATCGCTCACAAACGCGCCCTGGATTCGCGTCGGCTTGCCGGCGTCGACCGGCTGGTACAGCATGTCACCGCGACCGAGCAGCTTCTCGGCCCCACCCGAATCGAGGATGACGCGGCTATCCACCTGAGATCCAACCGCGAATGCAATGCGGGACGGGATGTTGGCCTTGATCAGGCCGGTGATGATGTCCGTGGAGGGCCGCTGGGTCGCGATCACGAGATGGATGCCAACCGCTCTGGCGAGCTGGGCTATGCGGCAGATGAGCTCCTCGATCTCGCCCGCCGCGACCATCATCAGGTCGGCGAGCTCGTCGATCACGATGACGATATATGGAATCTCTCGTGCGAGCTTCTGGGTTGCCTTCTCGTTGTAAGCGGCGATGTTGCGAACGCCTTCAGCGGAGAACATCTTGTAGCGGCGGTCCATCTCAGCGACAGCCCAGCGCAGCGCGGCGGCCGCCTGATGCGATTCGACCAGAACCGGCAGCGCGAGGTGCGGCAGTCCGTTGTAGCCCGTCAGCTCCACGCGCTTTGGGTCGATCAGCAGAAGCCGCATATGATCGGGCGTCATCTGGAAGAGAAGGCTGGTGATCAGTGCATTGATGCACACGCTCTTGCCCTGACCGGTCGCGCCGGCAATCAGCAGGTGCGGCATGCGCGTGAGGTCGGCGACGATCGATGCCCCTGTCACGTCGTTGCCGAGTCCAAGCGCGAGGACACGTGTGCCTTCCCTGAATGCGGCGGTCTCGAGCACCTCTCGGATGGTGACCAGGCTGGCCGACTTGTTGGGCACCTCGATTCCCACCGCGGCCTTTCCGGGTATCGGCGCCTCGATCCGAAGCGGAGCCGCGGCCAGTGCGAGCGAAAGGTCGTTCTGGAGCGCAGTGATTCGCTTCACCTGTATGCCCGGCCCAGGCTGGAGTTCGTACTGAGTCACCGCGGGGCCGGGGTTGACGCCCACGACCTTGCAGGGAACGCCGAAGGTTTCGAGAGTGCTCTCGATGATCTTGACGTTGCGCTTGATCTCATCCGCCATGCGCTCGCGGCGCGCCGTGACGGTGTCGAGAAGCGAAATCGAAGGCAGCTTCCATTCGATCTCAGGCAGATCGTCCTCGGGTTCCGCGACGACGTGCAGCACCTTCGGCTGGACCGGCCGCTCGGAGGCAGCGGCTGAAGTTGGCTTTGCCTCTGACTCCTCTGCGGCCTCTTCGACCTCCCACGCGGGCGTTGCGTCCAGCGCTGTAGGCGGTGCGGCGAAGCTGGCAGCGGAGCGCGCCGGCCCGGGCTCTTTGGATTGGCCGTTCTTCTTGATGTTGGTGGCTGCCGGAGCGGCCGGTGGTGAAACGAGCCTCTCCAGCCGTTTGCGTTCGGCGAAGGCCGCCCTCGCCGCGCGAATCAAGGTCGCGATCAGAGCGCCTGGGCTGAAGCGCACAGTCACGATCAGGCCGATCACGAGCCCGGACGTGAGCAGTGCCCATGCGCCCCAGTGACCGACCACCTGCTCGACCACCTGCTCGACACCGTGACCAACCGAGCCGCCCGCCCGTGCGGCCAGGTCGAACAGGCCGATCACCGAAACCACCGCGACGCCGCCTGCCACAAGGTCGACAGGGCGCGGACGCGGCGCTTTCGGCCAGACCAGGTACGTGCCAAAGGCCAGGGCGACACCGACCGGCACGAGCCAGGCGCGCCCGAAGGAGGCCATCAGCCAGTCGTGAACACCGGCCAGGATCGAGCCGGCAGTGCTCGCAATAGCGAGAAGGCTGAGAAGGGCGGCCAGGATCAGGAGGACTCCCGCGATCTCGCGGCCCTGGCGCGGCGTCAGGCTGGGGCGCGCTGGAGCTTTGCTTCGCTTGCCACGCGTTGTACGAGGACGCGAAGATGCAGCGCGGCGCGCGCCGTGGGCGGAACGTGAGCTTCGTGTGGTGGTGCGACGCATTCTGCGGGCCTCGGGCCGTAGGGCATTCTACAGCGGCAGGGCCCCTCCCCCAAACCCCTGCGCAAGCGATACTCTCCGGGTGGCGGTCGATCCATTCTCCGAAGCCGAACTGCGTTATCGGGACCTGGTCGAGGAGCGTCGAGTCGGAACTCTGCAGGCGAGGGCCTTTCGCGTCGCGGTGCGCGACCTCGCAGTGCTGGATGGCGAAGGTCGCCGCTGGATGCTCGGCCCGGAGGATGGCATCTGGTATCGCCGAGAGAGGGAGCGCTGGCTGCAGGCGGATCCGCCCCGACGCATCGTCTGCACGTCGTGCGGGCACCACAACCTGGGGCGCCACAGCTTCTGCGTGGAGTGCGGTCAGCGACTCAACCGATAGAGGCGATTCGGGCTGGGCTTACCTCGCCGGGTGCAACCCGGCCTGCACGATGCCGTAGATCAAGCCCGCTGCCAGGGGTACGAGCGCCGCGAGCAGCCACAGCCGCCACCACAAAGGACGGGTCTCGCCCGTCACCATCTCGTGACCGCAGAACCCGCAGTATCGGTCGAAGGGGCCGGCGACCCCCCGACAGCTTCCGCACTGATGCAGCTGCAGGCCACAGTGGCCGCACCGCGCATCCTCACCGGAATCCCCGACCATCGCGGGCTGATCGCAACGCGGACA
>JBDUAO010000209.1:0-2687 GCA_040004595.1 Candidatus Dormiibacterota bacterium
AGCATCAGCTGAGGCTTCATGGCGAGCGCACGCGCGATCGCCACTCGCTGCTTCTGCCCTCCTGACAGCTGGCTCGGATAGCTCGTCGCCTTGGTTCCAAGACCCAATCTGTCGAGCTCGACCATCGCCCGGTCTCGCGCTTGCTTGCCCGGCACCTTCAAAACTCGGGTGAGGCCAAGAGTCACGTTCTGCAGCACTGTCATGTGCGGGAAGAGATTGAAATGCTGAAAAACCATTCCGATACGGGTGCGCAGCAGATTGAGCTCTTGCTCGTATCGCATGCGTTTGATGGGATGGATCCGGGGGACCTCGTCTTTGGCCCACCTTCGGCCCAGGAACACCACCGTCCCCGTTTCGGGCGGAGAAACGAAGTTGATGCAGCGAAGGAGGGTGCTCTTGCCAGAGCCAGATGGACCGATCACCACGAGCACCTCGCCGCGTGTGACCTCGAGGTTGATGTCTTTAAGGACATGCTGGTTGCGAAGGGTGCCTCGGTGGAACCACTTGTTGACCCCTTCGAGCCGCAGGATGGTCGACAACTGGGCCTCAGGGACCGCAAGCCCCAGGTCGTCCGCTGCGGTCCCGACCTTGCGCGCTTCCATCCCCAGTCGATTCTAGCCGCCAACGAGCTTTACGGAGAACGAGCGTTAGTTCGGCGATGATCGCTAAGCTGGCAGGCGTGGATGCCATCGGGATCCTCGTCCAGCAGCTCCAGACGGTTAACCTTCGGTTCCACCACGTCGCCAAGAGCGTGACTCCCGATCTCATGACATCGACCGTCAATCCGGCCGCCAACCCTGTCGGATTCTTGATGTGGCACATGGTCAGAAGCCAGGACTGGGCGATCCACACCGCCATCCGCGGCGTGCCGGAGATCGCGTGGTCTCCCCGATGGTCGGGCTCAGCCGTCTCGACTCCCGGGATCGGTACAGGTTTCTCGCCGGCCGCGGCTCGAGACCTTGCTTCCAGGTTGAAGCTGCCTCAGCTGGTGGATTACGCGGATGTGGTGAGCTCCGCCGCCATCGACTGGGTTCGGGGCCTGAACGCGGAAGACCTGGACGCAATCCCGGACGTGGCCGCACATGACGCCGGAATCGCCGCCTACCAGACGCCTGAGTTCCTTGCCGAGATGGATTCGGGGCCTGAGCACGACCAGGCCGTGGGCGAAAAGGGCGGGCAACCTGTGTGGCTGTTCCTGACGTCGGTCAGCGTGACGCACCTGCACCGTCATCTCGGGGAGCTCGACCTCACCCTGGGAGTTTTGACCGGCCGCTCCGGCTGAGCTCCGGGCCGACGCTCAGGCCAGATGCCGCCTCAGTCTGTGCTCGAGGCGTGAGGCCAGCTGCGCGACGATGACGACCATCACGAGGTAGATCCCGGCCACTGTCGTATAGAACTCGAACGGACGCTGGTAGAAGCTCACCCGCTCGATCGTCTGGTACATGAGGTCGGGCGCCCCGATCAGGGCCACCACTGACGAGTCCTTGATGATGTCGGTGAACTGGTTGACCAGGGAGGGAATGGCTATCCGCCAGGCCTGCGGAAAAACAACTGTGGTGAACGTTCTTGTGCCCCCCAGCCCCAGGGTGCGGGCCGCCTCGCGCTGACCAGGGTCGATGGCCTGGATCGCGGCGCGATAGATCTCGGCCATGTATGCGCTGTTGAGCAAGGTCAGCGCGACCACACCGGCTGGAATTGGGTCCAGGTTCAGGCGGAACGCCGCAGCGAGCCCGAAGTAGATGAAGAGGATGTACACGTACAGCGAAAGCGCCCTGAACACCTGGATGTAGACAAACCCGATGAAGCCGATTGGGCCGGGCACCATGCGAACCAGGGCGACGACCAGGCCGAGCACCAGCGAGAAGACCACAGACAGCAGCGCGATGCGAACGGTCACCGCGAGGCCACGCTCGAAGAAAGCGATCGAGGCTGGAATCACGCTCCAGTCGTACGTGTAGGTCAGAAACAAGGAATTCACGCGATCCGAAGTCTCCGTTCGAGCACGTAGACGATGGCCGAAAAGAAGAGGACGAGGACGATGAGGATCAGGCCAACGGCGGCAAACACCTCAAACGGCGTGAACAGCGTCACATTGAGCTCGTTGGCGAGGAAGACCATGTCGGGCACCGCGATCACCGCCATGATCGTGGCGCCCTTCAAGAGGCCCACGAACGTGTTGCCAAGTGGTGGGACGACGATTCGAAACGCCTGTGGGAGCACGACATGTCCATAGGTGCGCGCCCGGCTCAACCCCATTGAACGCGCCGCCTCCATCTGGCCCTTGTCGATGGCGCTCAGGCCCGCGCGGAAGATCTCGGTCGTGTAGCCGGATCCAGTCAGAGCCAGCGTGATGATGATGGCCTGGAGCGAGGTGAACGTCAGTCCGGTTATGTTGGCGATGCCGAAGTACACCCAGAGCAACATCACGTAGATCGGCACACCCCTCATGACCTGCACATAAAGAAACGAGGGCAAGGTGAGGATGCGAACGCCGGAGGTCCGAAGGAGGGCATTGAAAAGGCCCAGCAGGCATGCCAGCCCGAAGCCGACGATCGCGACCCAGACATCGACCCAAGCGCCGGCGACGAAGAGGCGCCACCTGTCGGTGACCACGCTCCAATCGAACTGGTACGCCAGGAAAAGCATCAGCTCGACATGACCAGGCCGGTGGCCGGCGCGCTCACGCC
>JBDUAO010000109.1:0-8980 GCA_040004595.1 Candidatus Dormiibacterota bacterium
CGCGTCGAAGTCGAGGTCGCGCCCGTCCTGCTTGACGTAGAGGCGGGCGTAGAAGACCTGGTCAGCGAGGCGGGTGACGACGATGCGCTTGACGCTGATACCCAGGTCGCCAAACGCGGTGGCCATGAGGTCGTGGGTGAGCGGGCGGCCCAGCGGGTTGCCTGAGATCTTGGTGGCTATCGCCTGGGCCTCGAATGAACCGATCCAGATGGGCAGATAGCGGTCGGCCTCCTTTTCTTTGAGGATCACCAGGTGCTGCGCGGTGGGCATGTGGATTCGGATGCTGTCCACCGATACCTCGATGAGGTTTTTCATCCGGGATCACATTACTCCTAGAGCCGCCCAAGACCGCCTCTTTGATGCCCCGTAGAATCCAGTGGTGGCTCCCAAGGGGAGGCGGGGACGGGTCGTTCTAATCGACGCCCACAGCCTCATCTATCGCGCCTTTTTTGCCCTGCCTCCGATGAGCACATCAGACGGTCAGGTGACCAACGCCGCCTACGGCTTCACATCGATGCTCGCCATCGTCCTGGCGTCACGCCCCGAGTACGCGGTCGCCGCATTCGATGTTGCCGCGCCGACATGGCGATCCAAGGAATACGTCGAGTACAAGGCGGGCCGGCGCGCGATGCCCGACGACCTACGTCCGCAGATCGAGATGGTCCGCGACATCCTCGCCGGCTTTCAGATTCCGATTCATGGAATCGCGGGCTTCGAGGCCGATGACCTGATCGGCACCTTCTCGCGACTCGCTGAGGAACGCGGTCATTCGGTGACCATCGTGTCCGGCGACCTCGATTGCCTCCAGCTGGTGTCCGAATCCGTGGAGGCGTTGGTGCCGAGGCGTGGCATCACCGATACGTTCCTCTACGGTCCCGACCAGGTTCGCCAGCGCTACGGCTTCGAGCCCGTCCAGCTCATCGACTTCAAGGCGCTGCGCGGCGACACCTCCGACAACATTCCCGGCGTGCCCGGCGTGGGCGACAAGACCGCCGCCAAGCTGGTGCAGGATTTCGGGTCGGTGGAGGCTCTACTCGAGCGGGTCGAGGAGCTGCCGGAAGGGCGATTGAAGACCTCGATCAAGGCGAACGCCCACCAGATCCGCCTGGGCAAGCGGATGGTCACGATCGTGCGCGACGTGCCGGTTGACCTCGACCTCGAGACAGCGCGCTGGACCAGGTACGACTATGACAAGGCGCGGGCGGTGTTCGACCGGTTCGAGTTCAGGCAGCTGCTGAGCCGGTTCCCAGCGCCCGACCAGGTGCCCGTGCAACCCAGCCTCTCCTTTGAGGCGGCGCCGGAGCCCACGGGTCTGAAGGTGGTCGATGACCCGACCGAGGCAGCGAGCCTTCTCGATGGTTCCAAGGATGTTGCCGTTTACGCGTTCAACGAGAGCACAACACGCGGAGCGCGAACTGTCGGCCTTGGTGTATCGACAGGAAAGGAAACCTTCTTTGTCGCCAAGCAGGAGGCGATGGATGCCGTCGCGAGCACGCTTTCAGGCCGGCCCATCTCCGGGCATGACGCCAAGGAGACGGAGCTCGCGCTGCGCTCGCTCGGCGGCGGAAAGCGCGACTGGGCGTTCAGCACTTTTCTCGCTGCCTACCTGTTGGGGGCGGGGTCACGCGACCCGCGGCTCGAGGACCTCGCCAAAGAGTTTCTCGATGTGACGTTGATCAGCACTGAGCAGTTGCTGGGCACGGGGCGCGCCGCTCGCAAGGTGGCAGACGTGTCTGTGAACGAAGCCGCGGAATTTGCCGCGCGGCGGGCTGAAGCCATCCTCAACCTCAGGCCTCGTCTCGAGGCCGAAATGCAGAACCTCGGCGTCGATTACCTGTTTCACGAGATCGAGCTGCCGCTGGCCGGTGTGCTTGCTGACATGGAGTCGGAGGGCGTCGCGATTGATGTGGCCTACCTCAAGGACATGCAGGAGGAGCTCGCGTCGCAGCTCGCCGCCATCGAGTCAGAGGTCGAACAGGTCGCCGGTCAGAAGTTCAACCTCAGCGCGCCGCAGCAGCTGGCGAAGGTTTTGTTCGAGGACCTGCGGCTTCCTGTCGGCAAGCGAACCAAGACCGGATATTCGACCGACGCAGACACGCTCGAGGGGTTGCGCGAGAAGCACCCGATCATCGGGCTGATCCTCGAGCACCGCCAGCTGTCGAAGCTCAAGTCGACCTATGTCGATGCGCTTCCGCAAATCGTCGATCCGATCAGCGGGCGTGTGCACACATCGTTCGGGCAGGCCAGCACCGCTACGGGCCGGCTCGCGTCGTCCAACCCGAACCTGATGAATATTCCGATCAGGACCGAGCTTGGGCAGCGCATCCGTCGCGCGTTCAAAGCCGGTCGTCCGGACCATGTGATGGTGTCGGCGGACTACTCGCAGATCGAGCTGCGCATCGCGGCGCACCTCAGTGGCGATCCCAAGCTGCTGGATGCATTTGCGGCCGGGCAGGACATCCACACGGCCACCGCGGCCGCGGTGTTCAAGATTCCGATCGAGGCGGTTGATCCGAATCAGCGAAGGCTCGCCAAGGTCGCGAACTTTGGGTCCATCTATGGGCAGGGGGAGTACGGGCTGTCGCAGCAGCTAGGGATAACCGGCGATGTGGCCCGGGATTTTCTCAAGGAGTACTGGTCCACGTATTCGCGGCTCAAGGAGTATCTGGACGAGGTGCGTGTTAAGGCGAGGGAGGAGGGGTTCGTCGTCAGCGCAACGGGGCGTAGGCGGGCAATCCCCGATCTGCGGTCGCCGAACTTTCAACTGCGTAGCGCGGCTGAGCGGATGGCGATCAACTTTCCGATGCAGTCGCTCGCCGCGGACATCATCAAGATCGCGATGGTGCGATTGCAGCGCGAGATCGAGGCCGACCACATCGAGGGCCGGATGCTGCTGCAGGTTCACGACGAGCTGCTGTTCGAGGTGCCGGAGTCGGAGGTCGATCAGTTCGCCGAGAAGGTGCCGCGCATCATGACCGGCGCGTACGAGCTGGAGACAGGGATCGAGGTCGAGACCAAGGTTGGTGCGAACTGGGCAGACATGAAGAAGCTGGCCGTGGTTCGGGCTTGACCTGAATGCCTGAGCTGCCTGAGGTCGAAACTATCGCCGCCGACTTGCGGCCTCATCTCGTGGGGCGCACCTTCCTGCGGTGTGAGCTTCGGTTTCCCACCATTGTTCGGCACCCTGAGCCTGAGGTGTTCATCGATTCGATAGTCGGGATGCGCATCACCTCTGTCGGCCGGCGTGGGAAGTACATCCTCATCCGGCTCGTCGACGACCTCGTCCTCGTCGTCCACCTCGGGATGACCGGCCAGCTCCGACTCATGGATCCAGCAACTCCGCTTGTGCTCCACACGCACGCGACCTTCGACCTCGACGACGGCCGTCAGCTGCGGTACCGCGATCCCCGGCGCTTTGGGCGTCTACTGCTCGGCACCGAGTCGGACCTTCTCGTCGCCGGGGCGATGCCGCCTCTCGGCCCCGAACCCATCGATCCCGCCTTTGGCGCCGACGATCTCTACCAGCGGTTCCGCAACCGCAAGGCGCTGATCAAGGCCGTGCTGCTCGACCAGTCCACGATCGCCGGCGTCGGCAACATCTATGCCGATGAGTCACTCCACCGCGCCCGCCTCCGCCCGGACAGGGTTGCGCGCAGCCTGAGCAAAGCCTCTGTGCGCCGGCTGCATGAGGCTCTGAGGCTGTCGCTGCTGATGGCGATCAAGAATCGAGGCAGCTCAGTTGACACATATCGCGATGCGTGGGGTGAGATCGGGCAGCAGCAGGAAAAGCTGCAGGTCTACGGCCGCGCGGGCGAACCCTGCTTCACGTGCGGCCGGCCACTTTCGCTCGTGCGCATTGCCGGCCGCAGCTCGGTCTTCTGCCGCCGCTGCCAGCGTTAGTGGCGCCGCTGGTCCCTCGCCTCGTCGCACTGGTCGCGCTCGTCGTGTCCTTTGTCGCGCTGACGCTCATGGTGAGCGCTGGCTGGCTGGGGTCGCTCGATCAGCAGGTCCTCGTCGCGATGTCCGGCTCGTGGAGCGAGTCGCTGCATCCCCTGTTCCAGCTCATCGCCGAGCTCGGCGGTCTCGAGGTGACGAGCATTCTCATGCTTGGGCTTCTCATCTATCTACGGCGCAACGGATTCGGCGCGGACGCGCTGGTGGTGCTCGCATTCCTCGGCGGGCTGGCACTCGAGGTCCTGTACAAAATCGCGCTCTACCATCCCGGACCGCCACACGCCATAGCTCACCCTGATGGTCCGAGTCTCACCGACCTTCTGACCGGAGGTGGCGGGCTCAACAGCTTTCCAAGCGGCCACGTGGTGCGGGCTGTCGTCGCCTACGGGCTGATTGCGTTCGTGGCGAGACGCCTGGCTCCGTGGCTGGTGGTGCGAGCGCTGGCGATTCCAGTGGCGGTGGCGTTGATCATCGTCGAGGCATTCGATCGTCTTTACCTCGATGCCCACTGGGAATCGGACGTCGTCGGCGGCCTTTTGCTGGGCGCCATTGCATTGCTCGCAGCTACAGTCTGGTTGGACCGGCCGCGGAGGACCGACAATTGATTCGATGACGAAGTCTCCCGAACGCCCGATCCTGATCATGGTCACCGCCGGGGGCCGCAACGATGCTGAGCGCCTGGGCGAGGGCCTGGTCGAGGGGCGCCTCGCGGCGCGCTGCTCGGTGATTTCGACGGTCCATTCCTTCTATTACGAGGACGGCCAGCTCAAGCGGGAGCACGAGTCGCTCCTGCTCATCAAGACTGTCGAATCGCGCGCTCAGGCGGTCCAGGAATACGTTAGCGCCAACCACTCCGACGAGGTCCCTGAGATCCTTCAGATCGCGATCGAAAGTGGCAGCCCCGCTTACATTCGGTGGCTTGCCGACCAGGTGTCGCTAACGCCAACCGACCGTCCTTTGACCCCTTAGACTCTCCGTGGGTGGCCACGGCAGTAGATCGTTCTGAAGCTGATTCGGGTAGCCCCGGGGGTCGGCGGCGACGTGCCCGACGCCGCGCAGCCCTGGGCCAGGGAGTCGAGCTGGAGGCGGTCCGTTCCGTGCCGGCGGCAGATCCGGAACCACCTGCTCCGTCGCTCGTTGTACCGGTAGTGGTGAACGAGCCGCGGAAAGCCGAGCGCAGGCATACCACCCGAAGGAAGCCTGGGAACACCGAGGCCGCCGCGGCGACCAATGGCACGGCCCACGGCACGTCTGTAGCTCAACCCTCGAATGCCGCGCCGTCGCCGCCGGAGCCGGTCAAAGCCGCGATCCTGCTGCCACCCACGGCGGTCCAGGACGACAGATACGCCGATCTCATCGGCCAGGCCGTCGGCCTGCGTCTCGACAGCGTGTCGCGCGAGTTCGGCGGCGACGAGGACATGCGTGTCACGGCGCTGAGGGACGTGTCGATCGAGATCGGTCCTGGCGAGTTCGTATCGGTGGTCGGTCCCTCCGGATGCGGCAAGACGACGTTGCTGTCGATGATGGGTGGCCTCGACCGTCCCACGGCCGGCCACGTTTACGCGGCCGGCTTGCCCTTGGGGGAGCTCAACGACAGCGACCTTGCCGACTACCGCCTGCAGCGAGTCAGCACTGTCTTCCAGTCGTTCAACCTCGTGCCCTCGATGAGCGTCGAGGACAACGTGGCCCTGCCGTTGACCCTGGCCGGCGTGGAGGTCGAGGAGAGGCGCCGGCGCGCCCACCACCTCATCGAGCTGGTGGGCCTCGAGGGCCGCTCGAAGACTCGCGTGAGCCGCCTGTCCGGGGGCGAGCAGCAGAAGGCCGCGGTGGCCCGTGCGCTTGCCAACCGGCCCGGCCTGATCCTTGCCGACGAACCCACCGGCAGCCTCGACTCCGCCGCCGGCGAGGTGATCCTGAAGCTGCTCACCGACCTCAACCGCCGTGGGGCGACCGTCGTGCTCGTCACTCACGACCACGAGGTCGCGCGGCGAGCGAACCGCGTCGTCCGGATGATCGATGGCCGCGCGATCGAGCTGGACCACGGCAAACAGACGGTTCGCAAGCAGGACCCTGTCACACCCCCCGCGCGCCTGCACTGGCGTGACACGTTGAAGGTCGGCCTTGGCAGCGCCGGACGCCGGCCGTTGCGGACCGCTCTCACCACGACCGGCGTGGCCATCGGCATCGCGGCGATGAGCCTGATCGTGGCATTGGCGGGTGGCCTGCAGAGTGCCCTGAGCACGCCCGCGCTCGCGAAGAGCCAGCTGCATCAGGTCGTGGTCTATCCGTCGGTGGAGGGCAGCGCGGCGGCATTCGACGCCGGGACGTTGGTCACGCTTGCCGGTCAGCAGCATGTGAGCGCGGCCTGGGGCCAGACGGCGATGAGCGGGACGTTTGCGGGCGGGCCCGTTGACGCGAGCGGTACATCCGGTGGTGCCCTAGTGTCGCTGCCTCCGCGCAACCAGGCCAGCAGCAATGTGACCTTGAGCGCCGGCCGCCTGCCTGCAACAGATGCCGCGCCCGAGATCCTTCTCACCGACACAGAGGCTGTCGCGCTTGGGTTCGGCAACCCTGTCACCGCTTTGAACATGCCGGTCAGGTTCAGCGCGCTGTACGGCATCCTCGGGCTGCCTGGGCAGCAGAAGAACCCGGCGGCCAATCACGTTCCCATCTCGCTGACCGTGGTCGGCATCATCGCCAGCCGTTTCATGCCCGCGGGCGTGGCCGGTGGCATGGTGCCTTACACGCTGTCGGGCGAGTATTGGATGCAGCTGGCCAGGGCCAACGGCTGGAGGGGCGGCCAGTTCTCGAGCATCACCTTGCTGGCTGACTCGGGGAGCGCCGTGAGCGCGCTTCGCGACGGTGTCGCGTCGCTGGGCTTCCAGACGCAGACGTTCGGGGACCAGTTCCGCGGGTTCGAGGACCTGCTGTCCAGGTTGCGCCTGGCGCTGCTCGGACTCGCCATCGTTGCGCTGCTCCTTGCGTGTCTCGGCATCGCCAACACGATGTACACCGCTGTACTCGAGCGGACCAAGGAGATCGGCGTGATCAAGGCGTTGGGCGCGCGCTCGCGCGACGTGCTCCTGCTGTTCGTCGCCGAGGCGGCGGTGATTGGGCTTGCCGGTGGCCTGATCGGGACGGTGATCGCCGTCCTGCTGGCGCGCGTCGGCAACGCGGCGGTCGATCGCTTGACGCAGGGCGTGGCGGCCGGGGGGCTGGACGTTTTCCGGACCGATGCCTGGGTGGTGGTGGCGGCCCTGGTGCTGGCGGTGCTGCTCAGCACCGTGAGCGGGCTGCTGCCCGCGGTGCGGGCGGCGTTGCAGGACCCCGTGAAAGCGCTGCGCTACGAGTAGTGGAGGCGGGTTTTATTCCGCACGTCTGGCGCCAACCGTGCGTGTGACCGCACGGAATTCGGCCAGTTTGGCGCCAAACGTGCGACTGGCAGCGTGAGGGCGTCCGCCTATCCTCTCGTTGAGGTCGACGCGGCCGCCGCGCTCGTGCTCGAGCGCACCCCTGTCCTTGGGATCGAGCGCGTAGCGCTGGCGCACTGCATCGGGCGCGTGCTGGCCGAGGATCTCGTGGCGCCGGCCTCGCTGCCGCAGTTTCCCTCCAGCGCTGTTGACGGGTATGCCGTGCGTGCCGTGGATGCGGGCAAGCCGTTGCGGGTCCTGGGTGAGTCCGCCGCCGGCAGGCCGTTCGAGGGCACCATCCAACCGGGGACTGCAGCGCGGATCCTGACCGGTGGCGTGCTGCCCGACGGGGCCGATTGCGTCGTCATGGTCGAGGACGTGCAGGTTGCGGGGGAAGTGGTGACGACGCCTTCGCCGCTTCAGGCGGGCACCAACTTCCATGGTCCTGGCGCGGACCTTCGCGCGGGCGAGACGGTCGCGATCGCCGGGACGCAGCTGGGCGCCGCTGAGCTTGGGTTGGCTGCCGCGCTCGGCTTTCCCCGGTTGCCGGTGCGGCGGCGGCCGCGCGTCGCGCTGCTTTCCACCGGCGACGAGCTTGTCGAGGTGGGGGCGAAGCCGGGGCGCGGGCAGATCGTCGATTCGAACCGGTGGGCTTTGCTTGCGGCGCTGCGCGATGCGGGGGCGGAGGTGCGCAGCCTTGGCATCGGGCCTGACGAGCCGGAGGCTTTGCGCAAGCTGGTTGTCGACGCGCTGAGCGAGGTGGATGTGCTGGTGACCTCGGGCGGGGTGTCGGTGGGAACACACGACCACATCAAACCGCTGCTCGAATCGCTGGGCTCGGTGCATGTCGGAAGGGTGAAGTTGAAGCCCGGCAAGCCTTTTACGTTTGCGACTGTGCCGTTTGTGCACGGCCCACTCCCCAACCTTCTGCCGGGAGGGGAGAGGGAGAAGTTGGCGTTTGGCTTGCCCGGGTTTCCCGTCTCTTCGCTCGTCACCTTTGAGGTGTTCGTGCGGCCTGCGCTGCGCAAGCTGCAGGGGTTTGCCGGCCTGCACCGTCCGCTGCTGCCGGTTCGCCTCGGTTACGACGCTCGGGCGACGGCTGACCGGACCGAGTACCAAAGGGTGACCCTGCACCGGGAGGGTCGCGAGCTGGTGGCCGAGAGCACCGGCTCGCAGTCGTCGTCGCGGTTGATGTCGCTGGCGGGAGCGCACGCTCTGGTGCGCATCCCGCCCGGCGATCAGGGGATCAGCGCCGGCTCAACCGTCGACGCGTTGATCCTCTCCCTACCTTGAGCAACCGCTAGCGGTCGCGGTTGACGTCCTCGCGGTCGTGCTCGACTCGGTCGCGGACCTTGTCGGCCTCCTCCTTTACGTCAGCCTGGATGTCTCGCACCTTGGCCTTGGCGTTGCCGGCTGTCTGCCGCGCCTTGCCCTTGAGCTCCTCGCTCTTGTCGCCGGTCACCTTTCCCTTCACTTCCTCAGCCTTACCGCGTACCTGATCTTTCATAGAGCGTTCCTCCTTGAATTTTGTCGTTACTTAGGTAACGCGCAAATCCCCTCAGCCACTGCCCCTGCCGAACGTTAGTTCGCCCTAGAATTAAGGATCCACATGGCCC
>JBDUAO010000210.1:0-2674 GCA_040004595.1 Candidatus Dormiibacterota bacterium
CCGTAGCTCTTGGTAAGGCCATGCACCTCGATGATCGCTGCCACTTTGAACGCCTCCTGTTATCCGAACCAGAAACGAAGGGCCGTCTCATCGATGAGAGTCAGCGACCCTTGTGGAATTCCCAGAATCCGCTCGAACGCTTCGGTGTTGGCCGCGACGGCTCGCTGCACAGCATCGAATCCGATGGTGCCGGCCCGGCGTGCAACGAACAAATCGTTCGCCTGCTCCTGAAAGCCCTGCATCAGGGACGTGAGCACCATCGCCGTCTCCCCTGGGGACCGGGCGGCGAAGGTTCCCTCCTTGATGCCCTGCTCGATCACCATGGACAAAAGAGGCACCATGCGGTTCACAGTCAGCCGGCGAAGCTTCTCGCGCACTATGGCGTTGCCGTCCGAGTTCCAGACCTCAATGATCGCGAGCACGAACTCCTTCCGCTGAGCCTTGAAGCTGCCGATGCCCGCGAATACGCGCTCGAGCTTCCGCAGGGCGGGCAGGTCCGCGTCGTTGAGGACCGGAGCCACCGTGACCAGCGCGGCGTCCGCGAAGCGGTCCACGACCGCCTCGAGCAGCGCCTGCTTGGAGTTGAAGTAGTGGTAGAAGGCGCCCTTGGACGCTTCCAGCTCGTCGAGCACGTCCTGGACGCTCATCGCGTCGAAGCCTTTCGTCTGGACGAACCGCTGGGCCACATCCAGAAAGGCGTCACGCCGAACCGTGTGGAGGGTCGGGTTCACGGTTCGGGCCATGCCTGGACTATAACAGACCGACGGTCGGTTTGCTTATTCGCCGAACCCGGAAGGCCCAAAATTAATGTGGTGACCAACAGGCGCAAGGTCGGGCTGCTGACTCGCGAGTATCCGCCTGAGGTCTATGGGGGCGCCGGCACCCACGTCGAGTTCCTCGCCCGCGAGCTTCGCCGCCTGGCCGATGTCACCGTGCACTGCTGGGGTAAGCCCCGGGACGAGCCCGGCGTCACGAGCCACCAGGCATGGACTGCGCTGTCCGAGCCGAAGCCTGAGTCAGCCGTGCTGCAGGCGATGTCGATCAACCTGGCGATGGCGGCGGCCGTCAAGGGCGCCGAACTGGTTCACAGCCACACCTGGTATGCGAATTTCGGCGGCCATCTCGCCAAGCTCATGTGGTCCATTCCGCACGTCATGACGATTCACAGCCTGGAGCCTCTGCGGCCGTGGAAGTCCGAGCAGCTGGGTGGAGGCTACGCGTTATCGATGTTCATCGAGCGAACCGCAATCGAGGCTGCTGACGCCGTCATAGCGGTCTCGCATGGGGTGCGCGGCGACATCCTGTCCTGCTACCCGCTGGTCAAGCCTGAACGCGTTCACGTGATCCACAACGGAATCGATCCCGAGATCTACCGGCCGCAACGGTCGGAGGAAGCGCTCGCTCGGTTTGGGGTGGACCCGAGCACGCCATACGCCTTTTTCAACGGCCGGATCACGCGTCAGAAGGGTTTGCAGCTGCTTCTGGCTGCGGCTCTCAAGATGGACCCCCGCCACCAGCTCGTGATCGTCGCCAGCAGTCCCGACACGCCCGAGATCGCGGCTGAGGTGGCAACTCTGGTGGAGCGGGTTCGCACAGAGCGAGGCAACCTGGTGTGGATCGACCACTACATCCCACTGCAAGACCTGATCCACCTGCACTCGGGTGCTTCCGTGTTCATTTGCCCGTCGATTTACGAGCCGTTCGGCCTCGTCAACCTCGAGGCGATGGCGTGTGAGACACCGGTCGTCGCGTCGCGCGTCGGCGGGATTCCAGAAATCGTCGTTGAAGGCGAGACCGGCTACCTCGTGGACTACGACCCCGACGACCTTGAAGCTTTCACAACTGTCTTGGCAGCCCGCGTTGATGAGCTGCTGAGAGACCCGGCATTGGCCGCAAAGATGGGCAAGGCCGGACGCGAGCGCGTGCTGCAGCACTTCGGCTGGCCGGCCATCGCCGCCAAGACCATGGAGCTCTACGAGTCCCTAATCTGATTGAGGGATGAGAAAGGTCTACCGCGGGCAGGACATCGAGGTCAGAGGGCTGTAGCTGATGCCACCTGACGTGTCCCTTTCAGACCAGCTCAAGAAGATTCCGGCAAGCGTGAGACCCACGGTGAAAGCCGCGCTCAAAGCTGTCAGAGAAGCCGCACCTCACGCGGAAGAGATCACGTACCGCAGCCAGGCACCGCGCTCCAAGAGCGCGATGTGGAAGCTCGCGCGTTACGCGGTCAACGGCGCGGACGTGCTCGGTGTCGGCACGTTCACCGACCACTCGACCATCTTCTTCTACCGCGGCCGCGAGCTCGACGATGGGAGCGGCCTGCTCCAGGGCGGCGGCAAGGACGCACGCTTCGTGACCCTGCGCTCGCCGGCTGACGCGGAGCGACCCGCGGTCAAACGCCTGGTGCGCAAAGCGTTCAGGCTGGCTTCTCCCTAAAGCGGAGAGGAACCTCCGGCTATCGCTCCCACGATCAGGTAAGGCTCCTTGCCCGACGCGACGGGCTCGGGGAGAGGGGCGTCGAGCGGCTCGTCGGAGAGGTCCTCCTCACAGGCGAAGAACCGCAGCATCGCCCGCCGCTTCTTGGTGCGCGCATCACGTACCGTTCCGCGCAGCTGCGGATATTGCGCCTCGAGCGCATCGATGACCGACCGCTGGGTGACCGGGCCATCGACCT
>JBDUAO010000110.1:0-8952 GCA_040004595.1 Candidatus Dormiibacterota bacterium
GGAGTGGGTTTTTACAGGATGGCATTCGACCGACCTCTCGCTGGCGTCGGTCCCCAACAGGAGCTGGTCGCAGGCGCCTTGGTCTGGGTGTTGCCCGACCCGAGCGGCCTGAACGCCCACTACCCGATTCCGGAGGCCGCGCGGGAGTTCATGAAGTTGCGGGATGCGATGCACCTCGGATCGGGATAACTTCGACGCCACCGTCCCCAGCCGGCGATTTGTTGCCTCATTTGAGGGCTGGTTGCTCACACCTTCGTGGGGCGAAACCACCCGCCGAGGGTGGCAGACTTGGGGAAGCGTAAGACTGCCTCCCGGGAGTCACGGGAACTGGAGTTGCGGATGAAAGCTGTGCAGTCCGATCCTACGGGCACCAAGCGCGGTCGACCCGGGCCGGAGAGCGTCCCAACTCTCATAGATGACCTTCTGCGCCGGCAGGGCTGGATGGATGGGGTCGCGGACGCGCTTCAACGTGTCTTGGGTGCCTTCTACGGCGTCCTCGGCGCTCCTGGCCGCGCGCTCAAGAACCTTCTGCACGGCACAAGGATCCTCGGCCACCCCCTGCACCCTGCAGTGACCGACATTCCGTTGGGAGCGTGGGCGGCCGGCGTGGCGGCTGACTGGGCTGCCCACGTCACCAAGCTTGTCCCATCCCAGGCCGGCGACGTGGCCCTAGCCGTCGGGATACTCGCCGGCCTGCTCGCGTTCGCGAGCGGCTACACGGACTTCCACGACACCATCGGCCAGGAGCGCCGCTACGGCCTCACCCACGGCGTGATCATGACCACGACGATCATCGTCATGCTCGTCTCGTTGGGGGTGCGTTGGCTGTGGGGAGGCGAAGGCAGCGTTCTGGCCGCCGTCATTTCGACTGCGGGCCTCTTGCTGGGTTTCGGTGGCGCGTTCTTCGGCGGCCACCTGACCTTCGGTTTTGGGACCCAGGTCAATCACCTCGCCTTTGCCGAGGGACCCAAGGACTACGTAAGAGTCGGCAAGTCGGAGGACTTCCCCGAAGGCTCATTGAAGCTTGCGGACGCCGGCGGCATGGCGGTCATGGTCGTAAGACTTGACGGACAGTTGAATGCAATCGCAGACATCTGCACTCACGCTGGTGGCCCGCTGCACGAGGGAAAGCTCGATGGTGACGTGGTCACGTGTCCATGGCATGGCTCGCGATTCTGCGTTCGCAACGGCCGTGCCCTGAGCGGCCCCGCAACGTTTGATGAACCGGTCCTGCAGGTTCGAGAGGACGGAGGAGAAGTGGAGGTGAAGCTCGCTCGGCCCCTCCACTGAAGTCACCCGCCGAGAGCTTTCATGAGCACCGAGCGAAGGACCACTGCCTGATTGTGTGCTTCGTCGTGAGCGCCATAGAGAAGCGTTACCGTCCCCTTACGTGCCAGCTCTGCGATTTGTCCGAGCAGCTCTTTCTGCTCGGGGTGCACGAGCTCGTGGCGATAGCGGCGTTGAAACTCCACCCATCGTTCTGGTTTGTGGCTGAACCATTTCCGCAGTTCGGTTGATGGACCCAGTTCACGCAGCCACAGGTCCAAGTGCAGCTCTTCCTTGCGGACTCCACGCGGCCAAACACGATCGACCAGCACGCGTTTCCCGCTCGTCGGCATGGCAGTTCCGTAGACCCGCTGAATCTTGATTTGCGCTCTCGACATGACCCTCAGCAGCCAATCGTGGCACGTTCGTCGAACCGCTTCGCCGTACTGTCGAGGCAGACTGGGATGCGCCAAATGCAGCAGATCGCGTCCATCAAGCGAGGCAATTACCTATGGCCCGGATGGCTATATTTGGGTTTGTGCTGACCGAGGAGGAACAATGAGCATCGACTACGGAAGTCTCATGCCGGAAGCACGCGACGCGATGGTTCGGCTGCAGGGAGAGGTACAGAATGGCGGCCTTGAGGAGAACTTGCTTGAACTCGTAAAGATCCGGTCTTCGCAGTTGAATGGCTGTGCGTATTGCCTCGACATGCACACCAAGGACGCTCGTGCGATCGGTGAGTCTGAGCAGCGTTTGCATGTCCTCGCGGCCTGGCGCGAGGCGCCCTTTTACAGCAATCGCGAACGTGCTGCGCTGGCGTGGTGTGAGGCCCTGACCCTGCTGCCAGACGGCATTCCCGAAGACGTTCGCCAAGAAGTCTCCCGCGTTTTCACCGACCGCGAGGTGGTGGCTCTCACCTTCGCCGTTGTCGCGATCAACGGTTGGAACCGGCTCGCGGTCGGACTCCGCTCGCAGGTGGGTGAATACGTCTCCATGCGTCGGCCCCCAACGGGGTTGCAGCGCGGCGCCGCACATCCAGAGCGCCAACGCTGACCGTCGCGCCGATCCAGTTCGTAATCAACTCTCATCAGTAGACTTGCGAAGTTGGCCCGTCCATCGCCGTCCACGATCGGCCCGCTGAGCCCGAGAGCTGCGCGCAGCCATGCGGCCAAGGTGGGACCGGCGGTTGACGGCAAGGTTGTCGATATCTTTCTGGTCGAAGACCATCAGTTGATTGCTGAGGCCCTGACGATGCTGATCGATTCCGAAGCCGGCATGCACGTAATCGCGCGTGCCGGCTCTGTGGCTGAGGCCGCTGCGCTGGCGCCCGAAATCGAGCCGGACCTGCTCCTGGTCGACTTCCGATTGCCTGATGGTACGGGAGCGGACGTGGCGCGCCTGGTGCGCAAGCAGCATCGGAGGGTGGTGGTCGTTTTCCTGAGCGTGGTCTCTAGCCCCGCCATGCTCTTCGCCGCGGTTCGCGCCGGCGCCCGGGGCTATCTGCTCAAGACGCAATCTGCCGCCGACACCGTTTCCGCGCTTCGGCGGGCCGCAGAGGGGGAGATGCTGATTCCGAGCACCACCCTCGCGCAACTCGTGACGGACCGGGGCGAGTTCGGTCACCTGATGGTCAAACTCACTCCCCGTGAGCGCGAGCTGTTGCGGTTGACCGCCGAGGGATTGGACAACCGCACCCTGGCCAACCGAATGGGTATCGGTTACGCGACATTGCGTGGTCACATGCGCAATCTGATCGGCAAGCTCGACGCGCACTCCAAACTTGAGGCGGTGGTGAAGGCGACCGAGCTCGGCCTACTCGATCGCTGACCGCAGCGCGGTTGCCTCAGCGTCGCCGCGCAGGCCGCTTTTTCGAGGACGATTTCTGGCGGGTAGGTTGCGCCTCGAGTGGAATCCAGAAGTCCACGCTCGAGCCCTTGCGTCGAGCACTCTTCACCCGGAGCCAGCCGCCTGCGAGTTCCGCTCGCTCGCGCATCGCCACCAGACCGAGGTGGCCGGGCTCGGGCCGCTGGTGCGGGTCCGGGTCGAAGCCAACTCCGTCGTCGGCGACCATGGTCAATACACCATCATCCACGTTGGCCAGAGTGATGGTCATGCGGTCCGCACCAGAGTGCTGGCGCGCGTTCGAGATCGCCTCCTGGCAGATCCGATAAACGACCAACCGGCTGTCTGGCGGTGGGTCGTGAGTGAAGTGCTCATCGTCCACGGACCACACCATCTCCCCAGTCCGCCAAGCCTCTGTCAGGTAAGAACGTAGTGCGATGGCAAGGCCATCCTGCAATGCATCGGCTCGGAGTTCGAAGATCAGCTCTCTCAGACGGTTCGACGCAGCCTCGACCGTTTGGGCAAGAGTGCCAATCATCTTCTTGCGGACGGGATCCCGGACCTGCCGCGCGAGTACTCCCAGGCTGAGAGTGACGGCTGCCATCACCTGGAGGTAGTCGTCATGAACGTCGCTAGCGATGCGCTTGCGCTCTTCTTCGACCGCGCTGACCAGGCGATGCATCAGGCGACGACGATCCTCGGCGGTCCTGCGCAGGGCATGGAGGCTGGTCTGCAGCTCGGTCTCTGCCCGGCGCGCCATTATGGCTTCGGCCAGGCAGTTGGCAATCGAGCGTATGAAAACGGCATCGTCTCGGCTGAAGCGTCGGAGGCGCGTTGAATGCACGCCCAGTTCGCCAAACGGTCCCGTCTTCCCGCGGATGACCGCACTGATACCGCTCACGATTCCAAGCTTGAGCAAGAACTGTGACGGTTTGAGTCGGCGGTCGGTGCCTATATTCCTTACCAACACCGATGGGCTGGTTTCCACAACATATCGGGCCTGTGGAATGTCCGTCATCGGGATCTCGGAGCCGATGAAGCCGTCTGGCCAACCGACGCCGGCACGCACCTTTGCGGTCGTGCTCCCGGGAAGAATTTCGACCATCTTCACGAACTCCGCCCTCAGGGCGTAGGCGGTCTGCTGTACCGCAACCTCCATGAGCTCGCTCTCACTGGCACCCAAGAGAGCAATGCGTCCGAACTCGGCGACCGCCTTTTGCTGGCGATTGCGAACTTTGAGCGCCCGAACGGTGGGGGCTGAGATACGCGCATCGTGTCGAAGGTCGGCGTGTAACCGTTGATTTCGGCGAACAAGCCCGCTCGCAGTTGCGGCCAACTGCAGGCCAAGGAGGTCTGGGGCCGTGAACCGGGTGAGGCGGCCTGCGATCATCGCCGTGCGCTCGTCCACACGAATTGCGGCCAAGCGCGAGCGGGCTGGGAGCCTGGGCAAGGCGGTGGCGGTAGCACTCCTGTCTCCTCCGATGAGGCGGTGTGCTGCTCGCTCCTTGAGCACACGAGACAGGGCTGGCCATCTCCGCACACGCAGGGTCGACACCACCTTCCGGGCGTTCGTCGCCAACGCAACGTCTACCCACCCGTCGTCGACCGTGCACAATGCTATGACGTCGAGGCGGAGAGTCCGCCGCACGAGCCCAAGCAGAGTGCTGACATCGAGGTTGGGCTCCAACGGGTCGGCAACCCTGCGGAGCCGACTGCCCCGCTTAGACTGTTCCAGCGGCCGGTCGGAGGATCGCATTGACCAAATCTTCCATGGCCGACAGGCCTTTCACGAGATAGATTGCGCAACCGGCGTCTGCCATAGCCCGCACACTTTCAACGTCACGATAGACCGAGTGAGCCAGTAGGCGTGTCCGCGGTGAGCACAGCAATATCTCGCGCGCCGCACGAGGGCCGCCACCATGAGGCATGGCGACGTCCAATATTGCTACATCTGGAAGAAGCCGGCAAGCGTCGCGGATGGCAGCCTCAGCGTCGCTCGCGGCCGCAACCAATTCCACGCCCGGCGTGTTGCTCAGCAGGTACTCTAGGGCTGTCCGGAATGCGGGGTCGTCGTCAGCGACCAGGACACGAACTCGAGGCCCCGGCCGCGCCGAAACCCGACGCTGTGCGCCCATACGATTACCAGCTTCCCGGTTTCGAGGGTCAAACGCCAGGCACCATTGAGGTAGATTCATCGCCCTCCGTAGTACGTCGATGCCACGCTCAGGCGTCCTCAAAGTGGTATCCGATGGCAGGTCAGGTCCGGAGGCTTGGCGATTCGCAGTCGAATCAAGGGGATCAATGAACCGCTCATCGTGGAGGCAAGTCGCGAGGCTCATGGATCGGTGGATCCGGCCATTGGCGTGTCTGTCTGGAGCAGTCGTGCCCCACAGTATGGCTCTCGACAATGAGGCGAATTCGGCGGCGTCAGCCGCAGACAAAGCCCCTTTGGACCTCCACTCCCAGCTGGAGGAGATTCTGGAGTCGGTCTGGCGTGAGGAGCGGATGTGGCGCCTTGAAAGTCGCATTCAGGGCTCCTACGGGCTTGAGCCTCGCAAACCGCCTCGGCCAGATTGGGAAGGTTGATGCAGGTGGATGAACGCGAGACAAGCGCTTGACACTCCATCACACCACCGCGGACAACCTCCAGTCTGGTGAGCCGCGCATCGATGATGGCTGCCGAGCCTGATACGAGGCCCATACCTGTTGCCTCATCGAGGCTCACCCAGCCCAGCGAATCCGAAATCGACGGGGACTGTGCTCCTGCCCCGTGGAGCCAAACATAGAGCCGAACTCAGTGTCGAGCGCCTCGAGGCCACTTATCCAGCAAAGAGCGAGCTCAGGTTCTCCAACCCCTTCCAGCTGCTGGTGGCCACCATCCTTTCCGCCCAGAGTCTCGACAGCCGAGTCAACCAGCTCACAGGCGAGCTGTTCAAGCGCTATCCGACCCCATCGGCTCTGGCCGCAGCCAGCACCCACGTGGTCGAAGGTCTCCTCCGGCCGATCGGCTTCTATCGATCTAAAACCCGAATGATCATTGGGACGAGCCGCGTGCTTATCGAACGGTTTGGCGACCGGGTACCCACGACGATGGAAGAGTTGCTTGCGCTGCCGGGCGTTGGACGCAAGACCGCCAACGCTGTTCTCGGCCTCGGGTTTGGGGTGCCCAGCATCATCGCGGATCGGCATCTGATCCGCGTTGCGAACCGGCTCAAACTCGTGTTTAACCAACGACCTGGCGAAGTCGAAACGGGTCTGCGAACGATTGTGGCGTCTTTGGAGCAGACGAACTTCTCGATCCGCATGATTTTGCATGGGCGCTATGTGTGCGTGGCGAGGAATCCGCTCTGCCAGCGGTGCGTTCTCACTGACTTCTGCCCAAGTTCCTGTACCCAGGACTGGCGAGCCGAAAGGAGACGTGAGCTTTACATTGCCAACTTGCTGTCCGCGCAGGATGCACCGCCAGCTAGCAGACTGAATCTAGGCTAAGAAGTCATCGAAGGAGGATCGATACGTGGAACAAAAACCGAGCGATGCAGGCCCAAGCGACACCGACATGCGATATGCCCAGCGAATTGGGGGACCTCTGATCGACTTCGATCTCGACGGGGAGCTCGCGTCGCTTCGAGCGAGCGACTCGTATCACGCTGCGGATCATGGAGCCGTAACCCTGGTCAAACACCGTGGAATCCGTATCGTTCTGGTGGCCATCAGGGCGGGAGGCCAAATGCAGGAGCATCACGCGGATTCGCCGATCACCGTACACCTGCTCCACGGACGGATCCGTTTCGAAGCTGAGGGGGGCGGCCTTGAGCTGACACCTGGGCGGCTGATCGCAGCCGCCGCGGGGATTCCTCATCGAGTCGTCGGCATCGAGGAGAGCGCCTTCATCCTAACGATTGGCGGCAGAGAGGACGGCTAGCCAACCGCCGCTGACTAGCGGAAACGCAAAATCAGTTCGGGCGGTGTGGGACGTACCGTGAACGTTGGGAGCGATCACGGGCTCGACCAATTCTGGCGGCCGATCGAAGCCGCAGTGGAGTTGGTCAGGGCGGCGCCTTTGGGTCGACTGCCTCCTGCCATTGCTGACCTGGTGGATCTCCTGGCCGGTGACCTGATCCCACGTCTGCGCGCTGAGGAGAGTGTCTTGCTGCCCCTTGTCTCCGCCGATCTGGCATTGGGTGACTCCAGGCCTCCTAACCAGGCCGCAGTGAGCCGTGCCGCCGAGACGATTTCAATGCTGGCGCTTCGGTCCGCTTCCGATATCGAACAGATCCATCGGGTCGCTTCAGATCTCCTCGCAACGCTAATGGAGCAACGTCGGGCGGAGGCGACACTTGTCGAGCGCATCCGTGCATTACCGGTCAAGGATATTGATGCGGCCGTCATTGGGGTGCGGCTTGAAGAGGCGGCGCGAGCTTCACGAGGCAGCCAGCTTTTCGTGGCCGAAGCCGATCGCCTACCGACTGAGGCCTGGGCGCTACGTAACAACCCAAAGCCCGTCCGGATCCTGCCGGTAAAAGGTAGAGGTTCTCCGGTCGCCGACCTCGTGGCGGCGTTGGCAGTGGGCCGTTCGATCGTCCAATGAGACAAAGCGCTGGTTCAGCGAGCCGACAGAGCCAGCAGTGTCACCCCAAGAAGTGTCAAAGCGATAGCACCGCCGCGGACTCGGGTCAGAGGTTGGCGCAGGACGACGGTCGAGAGTAGCACCGTGATAATGACATAAGCGTTGGAGGACGCCGCCGCGACCGAGACGGGAAGGCCTCGCAGCCCCAGGAAGTAAAAGACTGAGGCCGCCCCGATCATGGCTCCGACTCCCAATCCGTCCAGTGTTCGCATCGTCATCGGCAACCGAGGGCCCTGCACCGTAAGTGCAACGCTGGCGACCGCCATCATGGCGACCGCCATCAGGGCATTGAGCTGCGTTGGATCCAAACTCTTCAATGCCGGTTTCTCAAGAAAGGCACCGACTCCGATGACGGCGACATAGGCAGCCATGAAGACGAAGGCGCGGATCGGGAGCGCTTTGGTGCCAGATCCCACCTGTGGAGTCACTCCGTACCGAGCGGGTGTGTGAGAGAGACCCGCCACCCCGACCAGCGTGGCACCGAATCCGGCAACCTTAGGGACGGTCATTGGCTCGCCAAGCACTACGATCCCGAGAAGAATCGTGATCACGAGGTACAGATTTGAGAGGGTCACCACCAACGACACCGGCAGGTACTTGAGAGCAAAGCAGTAAAAGATCGAGCCCACGCCGGTGATGACACCAATGCCGAGGCCGGCCACAGCGGCAACCCCGGTGGGAAGCGACAAACCGTGGACGGCGACGAGTGCTACGGCAGCGGCGGCCAAGCTGCCGGCACGAATCACAACATTGAGTTGAAAGGCGCCAAGCCCACGGCCGACGGGAACCTCGATGAAGGAGGCGACACCGACGAGCAGCGCGTATGCCGCGATATACCCAACCGACAAGGTCATCAACATTCCTTTCGATGGCGGCAGTACGGAAACGTCTGCCGGCGCCAGCCGGGAAGTGCGTGGGGTTGTCGCCGAGTAGCGGGCCGACGTCGAAGTGGCAAGCCACCTGGTGGCGAGCCGATGCAAGAAGGCTTATTTGATCGGAGGTTTGACTGCTCCGCTGGCCGGCCTCTTTGACTTGCTTGTCGCCGAGAGTTGGATGACGTGGTCCACGCCTTCCCACCTATCCTCGTTCGGGTAGAACCGCGTGAAATTGAATTGACGCGCCCCCCCAAGGTCACCTGCCTCCAGGCGGACGCCCTGCATTCCCAAACCGAGCGCGTTGGACGCTCGATCCGCGGGCGCGTTCCAGTTGTCCAG
>JBDUAO010000111.1:0-8935 GCA_040004595.1 Candidatus Dormiibacterota bacterium
GGCTTCGAGCGGAAGCTCGATGAAGGTCGCGCCCAGCGACTTGACCTCATCCTTGACCGCGGGCCGCACGTCGTAGGCGGAGACCACCGCGCCCAGGCGCCGCGCCGTCGCGATTGCCTGGAGACCGGCAACTCCGGCTCCCATCACCAGGACGCGGGCGGGAGCGACGGTGCCGGCCGCGGTCATCATCATCGGGAAGAACTTGCCGAGGCGGCCGGCCGCTATGAGGACCGCCTTGTAGCCCGCAGCCGAGGCCTGCGATGACAGCGCATCCATCGACTGGGAGCGCGAGATGCGCGGCACCAGCTCCAGGCTGAACGCTGTGACGCCGCCCTTGGCGAGTGCAGTGACGATATCGCCCTGGGTCGCGGGCTGCAGAAAGCTGATCAGGACGGCCCCCTTCTGAAGCAGCTCCACCTCGTGGGTGGATGGCGCCTGCACCTTCAGGACTACGTCGGCGTCCTTCAACAGCGCGGCGACGCCTTTGACGACCTTGACGCCGGCGGCCTCGTAGGCGGAATCAGGAACGAAGGCGCTCGAGCCTGCGCCTTCCTCGACGCTGACCTCGAGCCCGGCGGCAGCCAGTTTGGTCGCAGTGTCAGGGACGAGCGCTACCCGTCGCTCATCCTGAGCAGTCTCCTTGGGGATGGCGACCTTCACAGATTGAGGACTCTAGCGGAATGGCCCGCCTGACCCGCGATCGGGGAACCCACCTTGTTGGTTGCAACAGACGCGTAACATTCGTAATCCGCCACCAAGAAACGAATTGACCGAGCAAATCATCAACGACCTAACCATCCAGGCCGCGACCGTCAACGGATCCGGTAGCCAGACGGCCAACCTGGTCCTGACGCGGGCGATTTTCAAGATGGGTATCCCCGTCGCCCCCAAGAACGTGTTCCCCTCCAACATCGAGGGCCTGCCGACCTGGTATCAGCTCCGAATCACCCCCGCCGGGCACATGGCCCGTACCGACCAGGTCGACGTGCTGGTGGCGTTCAATCCCTCCACCTGGCGTGAAGATTTAAAGTCCGTGCGCGAAGGCGGAGCGGTGATCCACGAGGAGGCCTTCTCCAAGGCCGACGCGCGCACAGACGTCACCTACTACGGCGTTCCCTTCTCCAAGCTTGCCAAAGCCAAGATCCAGAGCGACACGCTGCGCAAGCAGCTGGCCAACATGATCTACGTGGGTGTCGTGGCGGGCCTTCTCGGCATCCCGTGGGACGCCATCGAGCACGGCGTCAGGCGACAGTTCCTCACCAAGCCAAAGGCGGTGCAGGTGAACCTCGACGCCATCAAGATCGGCCTCGACCACTGGCAGGACAACTTCTCGAAGACCGACCCGTACCACCTGGAGGCGATGACCGGAAGGGTCGAGGGCAAGGTGCTGGTGGAAGGCAACCAGGCCGCGGCCTTGGGCGCGCTGATGGGCGGCGTCACAGTCTGCGCCTGGTACCCGATCACCCCTTCCTCTTCTCTGTGTGAGTACCTGATCGCGTACACGGATCGCTACCGCATGGATCCCGCGACCGGCGAGAAGCGCGTGGCCATCGTCCAGGCCGAGGACGAGCTCGCGGCAGTCGGCATGGCCCTCGGTGCCGGCTGGGCAGGAGCGCGCTCGATGACGTCGACCTCCGGCCCCGGTATCTCATTGATGGCTGAATTCGCCGGCCTCGGGTATTACGCCGAGGTGCCGGTCGTGATCTTCGACATCCAGCGAATCGGGCCGTCGACAGGCCTGCCGACTCGCACCTCGCAGGGTGATGTCGGATTTGCGTACACCCTGTCCCACGGCGACACCAAGCACCTCGTGCTTCTGCCCGGAACGGTCGAGGAGTGCTACGAGTTCGCGCGTGACGCCTTCGATTACGCCGAACGGTTCCAGACGCCGGTGTTCGTGCTGTCCGACCTCGACCTGGGCATGAACCTTTGGATGACGCCGGCCTTCAAATACCCCGAGAAGCCGTTTGACCGCGGCAAGGTGCTGTCGAAGGCAGACCTCGACCGCCTGGGCGGCCAGTGGGCCCGCTATAAGGACGTCGACGGGGACGCGGTCACGTATCGAACGCTGCCCGGAACCGACCACCCATCCGCCGGCTTTTTCACCCGGGGATCGGGACACGACGAGTCCGCTCGATATACGGAGAATGCCGATTCTTACGCGCGCAACATGGATCGCCTGTCGCGCAAGCTCGAGACGGCCCGCGCGGTGCTCCCGGCTCCCGTCTTGGACGAATCATCCGGGTCGAGTATCGGTTTGATCGCGTTCGGCTCGACCCACGCTGCGGTGCTGGAGGCTCGGGAAGCGCTTGCGGCCGTGGGCCGGCCGATCGACTACCTCCGGTTGCGGGCGCTGCCGCTGTCCGCGGAGATCGGCGAGTTCGTCTCCAGGCACGAGCGCGTGTACGTGGTCGAGCAGAATCGCGACGGCCAGGTGTTCGACCTCATCCGTCTGGACCTTCCGCCGGAGCTCGTCGAGCGCGTCAGATCGATCCGCCACTACAACGGCCAGCCGATACCGGCCATCGCAATCTCGGAGCCGTTGCTCCAGGCGGAGCCAGTCCCCGCATGAGCGTCACCGTGAACCGAATCGGGCTTCAGCGCGACGCTTACAAGGGCGCCGCAACAACGCTGTGCGCCGGCTGCGGCCACAACTCCATCACCAACCACATGATCAAGGCGCTGTACGAGCTGGGGGTCGAGCCGCATCGTTTGGCCAAGATGTCGGGCATCGGATGCTCGTCGAAGACGCCCGCATATTTCGTCGAGACCGCGCACGGCTTCAACGGCGTCCACGGGCGCATGCCTTCGCTCACAACCGGCGCCCAGCTTGCCAACCGCCAGCTGATCATGCTCGGGGTCTCAGGGGACGGCGACACCGCATCGATTGGCCTCGGTCAGTTCATGCACATGATCCGCCGCAACATCGACTGCACCTACATCATTGAAGACAACGGCACGTACGGCCTCACCAAGGGCCAATTCTCAGCCACGGCAGACATCGGCTCGGTTCAAAAGAAGGGAGCCGTCAACACGTTCCAACCGATCGACCCGTGCGCGGTCGCCCTGACGCTGGGCTGCTCCTTCGTCGCACGCTCGTTCAGCGGCGACGGCAAGCAGGTGGTGCCACTCATCAAGGCGGCGATTGCTCACCGCGGCACGGCGATCATCGACATCGTCTCTCCGTGCGTGACCTTCAACGACCACGACGGTTCGACCAAGAGCTACAGCTGGGTGAAGGATCACGAGGAATCGATCGCCGACGTGTCGTTCGTGCCCTTCTTCGAGGAGGTCCATGTCGACTACGAGCCCGGCACGATGCGCGACGTCGAGCTGCACGATGGCTCGCACATCATGCTCAAGAAGCTGGGCGAGGACCACGATCCCTCCGACCGCCGCGCCGCGATGAGAGTTCTCGAAGATGGCCGGGCCGCCGGCCACCTCGTAACCGGGCTGCTTTACCTGGACACGACGATGGAAGACTTCGCCACCACAGAGCACATTCCGGACCGGCCGTTGAAGGACCTGGGCGAGGACGAGCTCCGAATGAGCCCTGAGGACTTCGATACCTTCATGTCCGAATTCGCCTAGAGCAGCCTGAGCAGCACCAAACCCGCCCGACTCTCCCCTACGCAACAGGAGCTCGCCAAGGGCACCAGGCTGGTTGCGCGCCGCGATCCTGCGATGGCCCGCCTCATCAAGGCAGCCGGGCCTCTTGAGCTGCGTGACCCTCTACCCGACGGCTTCGCTGCGCTGGTGCGGTCGATCATGTACCAGCAGCTGGCAGGCGCGGCTGCGTCGACGATCCACGGCCGGTTTTTGAAGCTGTTCGCTGACGGCCTGTCCCCGGCTGCGGTCCTGGCGCTTCCGGAAGGAGTCATGCGCACGGCTGGAGTCAGCGGATCCAAGGCCGCCGCCATCGGCGACCTTGCTTTGAAGGTGAGCGATGGAACCGTGCCGCTTCACGATGTCGATGCTCTGTCCGACGACGAGCTGGTGGCGCGCCTGATCCTGGTGCGAGGCATCGGCCGGTGGACCGCCGAGATGTTCCTGATGTTCCAGCTGGGCCGGCTCGACGTCTGGCCGGTGGACGATTACGGAGTCCGCAAGGGTTGGGCGCTCACGCACAAGCTCAAAGAACCCCCAACGCCGCGCGCCCTCCAGCCTGAGGGAGACAAATTCCAGCCCTACCGCTCAATCGCGGCTCTCTACTGCTGGCGGGCGGTCGACACTGACGGAACCTGGTAGCCGAGACGATTCCCGTACCCGGCGAGACCGCCTGTGCGATTGTTCTTCTGCGCGTATGGGTGGGATGATGGCGCTTCCAGAGTCTCCGGATGCCTTCAAAGAGGCGACGTGGGACGACGTGCGCCCGTTTTACGAAGAGCTCGCCGCTCGGCCACTTGACGCCGGCAACGTCGAAGACTGGCTCGCCGACTGGTCGCGGTTCGAATCTCTCCTCTCGGAAGCGTCCGCGTTGGCGAGCTTTGAGTATTCATGCAACACATCAGACCCCGACCGGGAGGCGGCGCAGCTTCGCTTCGGCACTCAGATCTCACCCAAGGCTCAAGAGCAACGTGTGCATCTGCAGGAAAGGCTTGTGGGGCTGGGCTACGTGCGGGCCGGCCTCGAGACCACTGTCGAGCGATTTCGCAACCAGATGCAGATCTTCAATGAGGCCAACGTCCCGCTGTCCGCCGAGCTGTCGCGGCTTACGACCAGGTGGTCCAAGCTCATCGGCGCGATGACCGTCGAGTGGGATGGCATCGAGAAGACACCGGCGCAGCTTCTCCCTTACCTGGAGGCGCCGGACCGCCCAGTTCGCGAGCGGGCATTCAAGCTTCGAGCCAAGCCTTACATCGAACAACGAGACGAGATAGCGGACATCTTTGACAGCATGTACGACCTCCGCCAACAGACGGCGAAAAACTCCGGCTTCGAAAACTTCCGCGACTACGCCCATCAGGAGAAGAACCGGTTCGCCTACACGCCCGCGGACTGCATGCGGTTCCACGAGGCGGTCGAGGGGGCCGTCCTCCCTGCGGTCGAGCGGATCATGGATCGGCGGAGGCGCGCAATGAAGGTCGACCAGCTCCGGCCGTGGGACACCTCGGTTGACGCGCTTGGCAGAGCGGCCCTCAAGCCGTTCGCGGACATGGACGCGTTCATCGATCGCGCGGCAAGTGTGTTCGGCCAGGTCGACCCCGCTTTCCGCAACTACTACGAGATCATGGTCGATGAGAAGCTGCTCGACCTGGAGAATCGCAAAGGCAAAGCACCTGGCGCGTACAGCCAGACCCTGGCGTTCAGAAAGCAGCCGCTCATCTTCATGAATGCGGTGGGCGTGGATGACGATGTGCGAACTCTGCTGCACGAGTCTGGGCATGCGTTCCATTCTTTCGAGGCTTCGCGGTTGCCGATTCTTTTCCAGCGCCATCCAGGGTCTGAGATGGCGGAGGTCGCCTCGATGTCGATGGAGCTGCTGGCGGCGCCCTTCATCGACAAGCAGAGCGGCGGTTACTACACCGATGACGAACAGCGGCGTTCGCGTGTGGAGCACCTCGAAGGCATCGTCATGTTCTTTCCGCATTGCGCCTCTGTCGATGCCTTCCAGCATTGGATTTACCTCGATAAGTCGGGACGTGACCGAGATAGCCGTGACGCCAAATGGCTTGAGCTGCGCACTCGATTCGAGGGCAGCGGGGTCGATTGGAGCGGGCTCGATAAAGAGCGCGTCGCGCGGTGGTACCAGCAGCCGCACTTTTTCTCGAGCCCTTTCTATTACATCGAGTACGGCATTGCCCAGCTCGGCGCCCTACAGGTATGGCGCAACAGCCTGAAGGACCCGAAGGAAGCGGTGCGGCAGTACCGCGAGGCGCTGGCGCTTGGTGCAACTCAGCCCCTGCCCGAGCTGTTCAAAGCTGCGGGGGCGCGCCTGATGTTCGACCAAGCCGGCATGGCAGAGCTGATCGCGCTCGTCGAAGAGGAGATCGCCAAACTCCGGTAGGCGGCTTCGCGAAACGCGCTAGCTGCGGGTGAAGTCGCGAAGAGGCAATCGCGGCCCGAAGCGAGGCGCGCTGATTCCGGCGAGGGTGATCAGCCGGATGACGCGCGCTCGATGCCCTCGATAGGGCTCGAGCAGCTCGAGCATTCGCTCATCGGTGGAACGGGGCGAGCCTTCGAGCGCATACCCCACGCTGTGCGGCAGGTTGTAGTCGCCGACCGGAACGGCGTCAGGGTCGCCCAACGCAGCGGCTGCGACGAGAGCGGCCGTCCAGGGGCCGATGCCGGTAAATGCCTGCAACCGCTGGTAAGCGGTCGCCATATCCATCGAGATCGTCTCTTCGAGTCTCGACGCGCTGCGAGCTGCCCCGATGATTGTCTCGGCACGCCGGCGCTCGATCCCGAACTTATGAAAAGTCCAATAGGGCGTACGAGCTAGCTCGCGTGGGGCCGGTGGCACCATCAACCGAGCCGGCCCTGGCGCCGGCTCTCCCAGCGCGCCAACCAGGCGCGCGTACGACTGGCGCGACTCGATGCCGGTGACCTTCTGGCCCAGAACCGCGGGCACGAGCGCCTCAAAAATGGCTGAAGTCTTGGGCAGGCGCACGCCGGGGTTTCGCTTGTGAACCTGCGACAGGAAGGGGTGGCGGGGGACAAAGCCGGCATCGTCGTCTTCCTGGCCGCAGAGCACGGCGGCGTGGCCGGCGGCCCACGAAGCACCAGGGCCCCACGCTTCGACATCTACGACCCCGTCGGACTGCAACAGATGGACGGTGGCGGGGCCATCTGGGGTAAGTGAGGCGCGCCACGCCTCGCCTGAGCTGATTCGGAGCGACAGACTGTCGCCAATCCCGGCGAGCGTGAGGGCGAGATCGAGAGGCCGGCCTGGCTCAAATCGCGTAGCGACATCCGGGGTCACGCTATCTGCTGAGCGGAACCCGAAGAGTGAAGGTGCTGCCTCGCCCCGGCGTCGACTCGACCGTGAGGTCGCCATCATGCATGCGAGCGATCTCGCGCGACAACCAGAGCCCAAGCCCCGTTCCCGAGACGCTTTGGGTCGCTTTCGTCTCGATGCGAACAAAACGGCTGAAGAGGCGGGCCTGGTCTTCCTCCGTGATCCCAATCCCCTCGTCTGTCACCGCCACCTTGCCGACGCCGTTGCCGCTAACGCGGATTTTGATATGCGCCCCATGCGGCGAGTACTTGGCCGCGTTGCTCAGCAGGTTTCTGACGACGATCTGGAACCGATCGGGATCGACTTCAGCTTCGACGGCCTGCGAGGGCTTCTCCACGCTGAGGTGGTGCTTGCTCAAAAGCTGGCTTACACCCTCGATCGCAAGGTCGGTCAGGGCAACCAGGTCCGCCGGGAGCTTCTTCAAGGTCATGCGGCCGTCCTCGAGCCGGGCGGCCTCGACCATTTGCTCGACCATCCAGTTGACCTCGTCGGATTTCGCGATCAGCAGGTGCACGATTGACTGCGTCTGCGGGGAAAGATCGCCAAGAGAGCCAGCCTCGAGCATCGTGAGGTAGCCCTTGATCACGGTCATCGGCCCACGCAATTCGTGGGACGCCACGTTCAGAAACTCGCTCTTGGTCTTTTCGAGGGAAGCGATTCGCGCGTTCAGCGAAACGCGGTCGAGGCCGGCCGAGACGCTGTTCGCATATTGGCGCACAACCGAAATCTCATCGTCGCCGAAGATCGGTGCGAAGGGGCCGGCAACGATCACCATGCAGCCTTCACCCTGACGCAGGTGCAGCGGGGTTGTGAGGCTCGTGCCGGCTTGACCCGGGATGCTCATGATGCCGGGGGCAGAGCCAACCACTGTGTGTGCGGCAATCGCCAGCGCTTGGTCCGTAGTCATGTTGCGAGCTGCGAGGACCGAGCCGTCCGCGTCGATGATCACCGCGCTGTCGCCGCCCACGAGGCGCGTCGCCCACGCCAGCGCGCGCTGGGCGAGGGTCGGCCGGTCGGGGCTGTACAGGAGAAGGTCGTGGAGCGCATTGCGAAACGCATCCTCCTCGGGTTCCCGCCAGATGCGTCGAAGCCAGGACGGCGGCGAGAAGCTGACATACAGAAGCGGGACGATGGCCAAGGTGACGACATCGGTGGCAAATACGAAGTACGGTTGCCGAGCACTTGAACCTGCAACCAGAGCGACCGCAATCTCGGCGATCAAAGCGGCGTACCCGAGGCTCAGGGCCCTCAGCCGCGCAGCCTCGACAGCTCGACGATGCCTCGCAGTGACCCACATGCGGAATATCGGCTCTACGATGCATGCCGCCCAGGTAACCAGGACCGCACCGGCGGCGATCGATTGAAGAGCTGTCAGACGTTGTTGCGGGTCGGCCGGAAACTGCGCGACAAAAGCCAGAATGGCGACCGCCACGATCACACCGGTGGCCCAGCCGCGGGCGCGACCAAGTGGGATGAGCGCATCGCGGAACATCAGCAAGGCGTAGCCCGACAACAGAAAGACCACGAGGTTGACGTCCGTCAGCAGCTGGTTCAATGGGCCGAGGTGGCCCACCACGGGCGCCAGCAAGATCACGGCGGTCAAGGACCCCAAGGCCAGTGCGAGGTGGCCACCGCGAATATCCCGGTGCCGAGCCCAGTCGACCACCGAGACAAGAGTCAGAAGAACGAACGCTGCTTCGGTGGCCCACTGCAGCGCCACGAGCACATTTGCCACTGGCCGAGGATAAAGGAACTGCCCGGCGTATGCCAATGTTAAGTAGCAACGATGGAGCACCGATGAGATGCCGACCCGTCAAGCCTTCGGCAGACTGACCTCGATGCCGTCCGGATCCCTGGTCGGCTCCCTGAGGCGGCCCGCCTCGAACCCGACGAGCCCCGCCACATCGGGTTCGACCGAGGTGGCGCCGCGACCCTCGAGCAAGTTGATCCCCAGGTGGTGGTGGTATCCGTCCCAGC
>JBDUAO010000112.1:0-8923 GCA_040004595.1 Candidatus Dormiibacterota bacterium
ACCCCGCACCACATAGTCGCCTGGTCTCGGGGTGGTCCGACTCACCTTTCCAACCTGGTTCTGCTCTGCTACTTCCACCACCGGCTCGTGCATGAAGGTGGATGGCAGGTGGTGCAGGTCGGCCGCGAGTTTCGCTTCGTGCCGCCCGATCGCGTGGTCTTCCGACGAGCGCGCGCTCCGGGTTTGCGCTGGGCGGCTTAGGGCCGGCGACCAAAGCCGAGCACTACGAGATATCAGCTATGCCGACCTGATCGAGGCGGCCACTCTCCTCAAGCTGCGACGAGCGGTTCCGCTTTCCGAGAAGAATCGCGAGCAGGAAGTTCGCACCGCGCGACGACTCGAGCGCGCGAGCCCTCGCCTCCTCAAGCAGATCGCTGCCTAAGCAGTCTTAGCGGTTCGCGTTTCCATCGCTGCCGGTTCGGGCGCCGATTGCGCCTGGACCGCGGCGACTGGGACCAGCTGCCGGAACAGGCGCAAAGCGCTGTCCCAATCCGCGAGCATCGCTGCCGCCCGCACGCTGCCGGTCCGCCGTTCGTGCTCCTCAACCAGCTGGCGCAGCTCTGCGACATCCTCCGCGGGCACTTCGCGTGCCACCACGCTGTCTGTGTTGAGCTGCCGCCACTCTGTCAGGTAGGCCACTCCGCCCGTCATGCCCGCGCCGGCGTTCCAGCCCACAGGGCCGAGGGCGACAGCGATCCCCCCTGTCATGTATTCGCAGAAGTGGTCACCCGCTCCCTCCACCACCGCCGTCGCGCCCGAGTTGCGCACGCAGAACCGCTCTCCCACGCGGCCTGCGACGAACAGCCTCCCGCCTGTGGCGCCGTAGCAGATCGTGTTGCCGGCCAGGACCGGCTCGGCGCTCGTGTCTTTGGTGTGTGGCCGGATCGCGATAACACCGCCGCCCATCCCTTTGCCCACATAGTCCTGCGCCTCGCCCTCGAGCGTGAGCTCGGCGTCGTCATCAAGAAACGCGCCAAAGCTCTGGCCTGCGCTGCCTGTGTAATGGCGGGACTCGCCCGGGCTGAAAGCTGCACCAACCGTGCGGTTGGAGTTGTCGATTCGCCCGCTGGGCGGCGAAGGCGCCGTTGGGTCGCCATTGCGTGCCCACTGTCGTCGTCGCGGCAGCGTCTCGTCGGTCGTGCCGAGCACAAATGAAAGATCGAGCATGGCGTCGGGTGCTGCACCCAGCAGCTCCGAATGACCGACCACCTCATCGATCGATCGGGCGCCCAGCCGTGCGAGGTGCTCCCGGGCCTCATCGGCGATCAGGAACAGATAGTTCACGACGTGCTCCGGCCGGCCCTCAAACTTTGCGCGCAGGTCCTCGCGCTGCGTGGCGATGCCTGTTGGGCACGTGTTGAGATGGCACTGCCGCGCCATATCGCAACCGAGCGCCACCAGAAGTCCAGTGCCGAAACCGAACTCCTCGGCGCCCAGGAGAGCCGCAATCACGATGTCGCGCCCGTTGCGCAGGCCGCCGTCCGTGCGCAGGCTCACACGTTCGCGCAAGTGGTTCGCCACCAGAACGCGCTGCGTTTCGGCCAGGCCCAGCTCCCAGGGTGCGCCAGCGTTCTTGATCGACGAAAGCGGCGACGCGCCAGTGCCCCCGTCGTGGCCGGAGATGAGTATGTAATCGGCCCGCGCCTTGGCGACGCCCGCTGCGATCGTGCCGACGCCCGCCTCCGAAACCAGCTTCACACCGACACGCGCGCGAGGGTTGACGGTCTTCAGGTCATGGATGAGCTGCGCCAGGTCCTCGATCGAATAGATGTCGTGGTGCGGCGGCGGGGATATGAGCTGCATCCCAGGCTGGGCGTGGCGCAGTCGCGCGATGAAGCTGGTCACCTTGATGCCTGGCAGCTGTCCACCCTCTCCTGGCTTCGAGCCCTGCGCGATCTTGATCTCCAGCTCGTCGGCCCGCTTCAAGTAGCGCGGCGTTACTCCGAACCGTGCTGAAGCAACCTGCTTCACCTTGTTGTCGCGCCGAGCGCCGTCGCTTTCGTCGTAGGTCATCGGATCCTCGCCGCCCTCGCCCGAGTTGGAGCGTGCGCCAATCTGGTTCATCGCGATCGCGAGTGCCTCATGCGCCTCCGGCGAGAGCGCGCCCAGCGACATCGCGGTGCTGACGAAACGCTTGACTATCTCCGACGCCGGCTCGACAGCCTCCAGTGGAATGGCGTGGCCGTCCTTGATTTGCAAGAGCTCTCTGAGCGATTGCGGGCGGTCGGAGCTCGACAGTCGGCGCCACTCGCGGTACGCCACCGGATCGCGCGTCTGAGCCGCCTTCTGAGCCGCGCGCACTGCGAGTGGGTTGTATGCATGGTGCTCCCCTGCCTTGCGAAAGCGAACCCGGCCGTGATCGGGAAGTGCTTCTGAAGCGACTGGCACGCGTGCGCGAGCGAGCTGCTCGATGTCGGCCAGGTCCGCGCCGCCAATGCGCGACGGCACCGCTGGGAAACAGAGCTCCATCACCTCGGCACCGAGGCCAAGCGCCTCGATCACCTGTGACCCTCGGTAGCTGGCGACGCATGAGATGCCCATCTTCGCCATGACCTTGAGGAGGCCCGCTTCCAGCGCCTTTCGATAGTGGGTTTCGCCCTCGTTGTATGGCGCGCCAGGGTCCGCCGCGGCGCCGGCCGTGGCGAGCGCGAGATAGGGATGCACGGCGGTGGCCCCGATGGTGATGAGACACGCGACATCGTGGACGTCGACGACGTCGCCCGCGATCGCCACGACATCCTTGGCCATCCGATGGCCGCGCACCAAGAGGTGTTCGTGAATCGCGCCCACGGCGAGCGCCATCGGAATCGGGAGTCGGTGTGGTCCCGCGCGACGGTCGCTGAGCGCGATGACGCCGTCGACCCCATCGGCGTCGCGGCACAGCCGGCTCAATGCGTCGGCGAGAGTCTCATTGGGCGCACACGTCGCGTCGAGGACGGTTGCTTCCTCCAGCACGCGGGCCAGCTCGCCCGCGCCCAGCACCGGAGACTCGAGCTCGAGCAACCGCTTCGCGCCCGGCACGGCTGGGTGGTGTCGCCGGCGAAGCTCGAGCTCGGCGCCGCCTTCAGGTTCGAGCGTGTCGCGCCGCGCGCCGACAAGCACCCGTAGTGACATCACAGCCTTCTCGCGCAGGGGATCGATCGCGGGGTTCGTCACCTGCGCGAAGCGCTGGCGCAGGTAGCCGTAGATGCGTCGAGGCGTGCGGCCGAGCGAGGCGATCGGGATGTCGTCGCCCATCGAGTAGACGGGCTCGACGCCGGTTTCGGCCATGGCGGCGACAACGAACTTCACGTCCTCGGCGCCCCAACCGTGAAGCCGGTGCTGCGCCGGAATGTCCGCCGGCGTATCGACGTCGATATGGTGCCTTTCGACGGGGACGAGAACGCGGTCAGCGAGCATGCCGTAGTCGTGACGGGCCGCGGCGCGTTCCTTGGCTTCGGCATCGAGCAGGATCGATCCATCGCGGGTGTCGACCAGCAGCATCTGGCCGGGGCCGAGCCGTCCTCGCTCCACGACGTCGTCAGGCGCCATCGTCACGACGCCGGCCTCGGATGCCGCGACGACCAGACCGTCCCTCGTGCGCTGCCAGCGGAGCGGTCGCAGGCCGTTGCGATCGAGCGCTGCGCCGACCACGACACCATCGCTGAAAGCGAGCGCTGCCGGGCCATCCCAAGGCTCGAAACGAATCGATTGGTAGCGGTAGAAGTCGCGCACGGTTGACGCGAGATCGCCGCGTCCCTCCCATGCATCGGGGACCAGGCTCATCAGCGCCTCGGACACCTCCCACCCTCTGCGCACGAGCAGCTCGAGCACGTTGTCGAGAGATGCTGAGTCGGAGCCTTCGGGCGAGACGACGCCACGCATCTCGGGTTCGAGCTCGGCTTCCCGCGCTCTCATCCACGCGCGATTCCCCGTCACCGTGTTGATCTCGCCGTTGTGGGCCAGCATCCGAAAGGGCTGCGCCAAACGCCAGTCGGGCATGGTGTTGGTGGAGTAGCGCTGGTGGAAAACCGAGAGGCGGCTCTCGGTGTCTGGGTCCTGCAGGTCCATGTAGAAGTCGGCCAGCCGTGTCCCCGCCATCAACCCCTTGTAGACGACGGTCCGGCTCGAGCACGACGGCAGGTACATCGAAACGCTTTCGTCCCGGGCTCGGGCCTCCGCCCGGCGCCGCGCGAGGTAGAGGCGCCGTTCCCACTCGTCGGGGTCGAGGTCCGGTTTGGCGATCACACAGTGCCAGATGGTTGGCCTGGTGTTGAGGGCTCGCTCACCCAGGCTTCGTGGGTCGACCGGGACGGCGCGCCATGAGACCAGCTCCAGGCCAGTGCTCGCCACCGCGTCGGCCACGATCTGGCAGGCCCGCCGGTCCCACTCGAACAGGACGGCCACCGCGACCTCCCCACCCAGGAGCCTTTGCGGTACCTGGATCAGGAGACCGGCGCCATCTCCACTCCTGCCATCGGCGTCGAGTCCGCCGCGATGCGCGAGGCGAGCGAGAGCTTGAGCGCCCAGGGATACTGCCTCGTGGCCCAGTCCGGGGGTCGCCACAAAACCCATTCCACAGGCTGCCCGGGCGGCGGGTAGGTCTCCGGGCCAGGCCAGTCGCGATCGGCGAAGCGCAGGGGGCACTGGTGTGAAGTTACCCGCAACCAGCGATCCGAGCTAGTGCGCTACAGACAAATCCTTGCCATAACGTTAGTGCGGCGGCACATGGTTTATGACCCCAACAGCGCCTGCACGCGCAGCGCCACCGCCATGTTGAGACGAGTCTCGGGGTCCTCCAGGTCGACCCCGCTGATCTCCCGGATCCGATCCAGCCGGTAACGCAGCGTGTTCGGATGCACGCGCAAGCGTTTGGCCGCCTGCTGCTGCTCGCCGGTCTCCAGGTAGGCGCGCAGAGTTTGGACGAGGCTTCCCTTGCGGGCTGCATCGTGCTCTACGAGCGGGCCGAGGTGCCTCCGAGTGAAGTCGACAAGGCGGTCGTCAGTCACAGCGGCCAACAGCCCGGTGAGGCCAAGCTCCGGCACGGCGACCACCTGGCCCCATCGCTTGAACCTGGCGAGGGAATCCATCACCGAGATGACCTCGCGCTGCGCTGCCGCCAGCCCGGCGGGCGCCTCGGCCGGACCGCTGAAACCGACCGACACTGTGAAGCCCGGTTTCCAATCGGCGATGTTCTCCCGGATCTGCAGCCCGAGCGCATGCCCTCGCGTCTGGTAGTCGCCGGATTCCGTGCCTACAGGTAGAAGCGCCGCCACGCTGTCCGAGCGGCCCTGGACGAGCGCCCTGCCATAACTTGCCCGGACCACCCCGGTGACGCGGCGCAAGAACTCGCGCTTCAGCGCCTGGATCGCATCCTCGGAGATCTGCCGCGAGCCGATGAATCCGCGGAAGTCGTCGATGTCGACGATCATCACGATGTGGTTGCCGTGCAGCGGATAGCCCAGGTGGCGCGCCCGGCGTTGGGCTGCCGATTCCTCGCCATATGTGCCGTGCAGAAGGTCTTCCAGGAACTCACCTCGCACCCTGCCTTCGACCTCTGACAGCTCCCGCTCCTTGGCGACCGCGAGCGCCAGGACCAGGGCGGCCTGCTCGATCGCCATGAACGCGAGCTCCTCGTTGTGAGGCGGGTGGTCGAGGACGGAGATATAGCCCAAAACCTGGTTGGCGGCGAGGATGGGGGCGACGAGGCGTTCCCGAGACATGCCGACATGTGGGAAGGCAGGCACCTTGAGGGGCCCACGCCGCGCCTCAACCTCGCGCAACATGCGCTGGATCTGGGGGTCGAACAGGATCCTCTGCGGGGTGCCCTGCCGCTGGATGGTCTCCTTGCGGTGCGGGTCGCCGGCGCCACCCGCGTGGGCGAGCAGGTGGAAGCTTGCATCCTCGATGGTCACCGCGCTCTCGAGCAGCTCGGCGAGCGTGGCGCAGATCTCCTTGACCCCCTTGCCGTCCAGGACGAGCTCGGTGAAGCGCCGGTGGATCTCAATCGAACGCTTGAGGCGCCAGTGCTCGGCGTTGATGATCCGCTCCAGGAGGGGTGCCATCAGGTCGACCATCTGGACGTCTTGCGCCACCGTGAACAGGGGGACGTTCAGGCGGTCGGCCTCGCTGACCATCTCGGGCGGCAGCTTGCGCATGTAGGGGTAGGGCCTGACCACGAGTCCGGCGCCTTCGGATTCGGCGATCTTGGCGATAAGCCTGATCTGGGCCTGAGGGTCGTCCTTGATCGGAAAGCCCGTGGTGAATATGAGGTCTCCTGCCCTGGGTTGGACCTCCGGCGTCTCCATGGCTCGCACCCACTCGATCGACCTGTCCAGACCATTGGCTCCCGCCACCAGCTTGGCGCTGGCGAACTGGCCGAAGCGCATCGCCTCGCGCACGGTGGGCTTGGGCTCCGCCAGGGCATCGGGGAGGACTTTGCGGGCGCTCATCAGATGGAGCTTAGTGTGTGCTCGGAGGACAAGCAACCTGCTTGGCACCTTGTGCAATGGGCACTAGGCGGCTCACGACGCAGCGCGTAATCTCACGTCAATGACCTACGAAGAAGCCCCGGCCTGCGATCGCCACGAGTCGGTGGTGCCGATGAAGCTGCGCACGATGCACTCTGACTCGTCACAGCCGGACACCGTGGTCGGTCTTTACGAGTGCCCTGAGTGTGGGCACGAAAGGCGCTACCCGATCCGATCTGGCGAGGCTGCCTAGCTCCCCAGCGCGGCCAGGGCTGGGCTGGAACCAGCCGTTTGGGCACAAACGGCCCACCCGAGTCGGGATTTATTGACCATTCGGGCACAAACGGCCGAATTTCGGCGCTAGTCCTTGGCGATCAACTCCCGAAGCACCAGCGGGAGAACGCCGCCGTTGTGCATGTAGCCGACCTCGGTGTCGTTGTCGACGCGCGAGCGGGTTTTGAAGACCGTCTTCTTGCCCTCGTCCGACATCGCTTCGACCTCGACGGTCTGGCCAGGCTTCAGCCTCTCGAGACCGCGGATCGTGAATCTCTCTTTTCCGGTGAGGCCGAGCGACTGGAGGTTCTCGCCGTGTGTGAACTCGAGGGGCAGGATGCCCATGCCGACCAGGTTGGAGCGGTGAATTCTCTCGAGACTCTCGGCGATGACGGCGCGCACGCCTTGCAACAGCGGGCCTTTCGCCGCCCAGTCACGCGACGAGCCGGAGCCGTACTCTCTGCCCGCGATCACGACGAGCGGCACGCTTTCGGATCGGTATTGCAGCGATGCATCGAAGATCGTCGCCTCTTTCCCGTCGGGCAGATGCTGTGTCCAGTAGCCCTCGCGCTCGACCAGCATGTTGCGCAGCCTGATGTTGCCGAAAGTGCCGCGAACCATCACCTCGTGATTGCCGCGCCTGGCGCCGAAGCTGTTGAAGTCCTTTCGCTCGACGCCGTGCTCGATGAGGTACTTGCCGGCGGGGCTGTCCGCCGGGATCGCGCCAGCGGGTGAGATGTGGTCCGTGGTCACTGAGTCACCGAGAACAGCGAGCGCGCGGGCGCCTTCGATGTCGGTGAGCGGTTTGAGATCCGGCCCGAATTCCTCGAAGTAAGGAGGCTCGTGCACGTAGGTGGAGCTCTCGTCCCATTTGAAGATCGGCCCCGTCGGCGCCTCCATCTTCTTCCAGTGCTCGTCGCCCTCGAAGATGCGGGAGTACTCGCGCTTGAACATGTCCTGCTGCACACACCGCTGCACGACCTCGTTGACCTCTGCCTGAGATGGCCACAGGTCGGAAAGCATCACCGGCTGGCCGTCGCCAGTGGTTCCAATGGGGTCCTGGGTGAGGTCGATGTTGACGGTGCCCGCGAGCGCATAAGCGACAACGAGCGGTGGCGAGCCGAGGTAGCTCGCTTTGACCAGCGGGTGGATGCGGGACTCGAAGTTGCGGTTTCCGGATAAAACTGCGACCACGCTCAGGTCTTCGGCCGTAACCGCAGCCTCGACCTCCGGGCTCGCGAGCGGGCCCGAGTTGCCGATGCAGGTGGTGCATCCATAGCCGACCAGAAAGAAGCCAAGCTTCTCCAGCGGCTTCATGAGGCCCGCGGTCTCGAGGTAATCGGTGACGACGCGCGAGCCTGGGGCGAGGCTCGTCTTGACGTAGGGGCTGACCTCCAGCCCCAGCTCGACCGCCTTCTTGGCGAGCAATCCGGCGGCGACCATCACTGACGGGTTCGAGGTGTTGGTGCAGCTGGTGATGGCGGCGATGACGACGCATCCGTTCTCGAGCCTGGCCGCGGGCTTGGCCGCCACCGCGACCGCGGCCCGGCCGTTGACGGGTCCGCCCTCGTCAGCGAGGCGGCCGAGCGAATCGGCGCTGGGCCTGGGTCCGTTGCCGAACGCGGCCGTGAAGCTCTCCCACACCTTGGGCAGGGGCGCGCGATCCTGCGGGCGCTTGGGTCCGGCGAGGCTCGGTTCGACCCTGCTGAGGTCGAGCTCGAGGAGCTCGCTGAACTGCGGGGTCCTGTCGCCATCGGTGCGAAAGAGGCCCTGCTCCTTCGTGTACCGCTCGACCAGCTCGATCTGCTCACGGCTGCGGCCTGTGACGTCGAGGTAGCGGAGGGTCTGCTCATCGACCGGGAACAGGGCGGAGGTCGCGCCGTACTCAGGGCACATGTTGCTCAGCGTGGCGCGGTCGGGCACCGACAGGCTGGAGAGACCGTCGCCGCAGAACTCGACGAACTTCTCGACCACTCCGTGCTTGCGCAGCATCTCGGTGAGGGTGAGAACGAGGTCCGTGGCGGTTGAGCCCGCGGGTAGCGCGCCGCTGAAGCGCACGCCGACAACGATTGGAGTGGGCAGGTAAGCCGGCTGGCCAAGCATCGCGGCCTCCGCCTCGATGCCGCCGACGCCCCAGCCCAGCACACCGAGGCCGTTGACCATCGTCGTGTGCGAGTCGGTGCCCATGAGGGTGTCGGGGA
>JBDUAO010000017.1:0-28423 GCA_040004595.1 Candidatus Dormiibacterota bacterium
GTACCCTCTAAGGGTTAAAACGACCATTAAGCCCCGGGCCTCACGGCCCGGGGTTTTTTTATTTCAACCACCCGGGTTTCCCTCAACCCCCGAGATAGGCGCGCCGCACCGCCGGGTTGTGGAGCAGCTCGTCGCCGATGCCGGTCAGCAGGATCCGCCCCGTTTCGATGACGTAGGCGCGGTTCGCGATCGCGAGCGCTCGCAACGCGTTCTGCTCGACGAGGAGGATCGTGGTGCCGTCGCGGTGGATCTCCTCGATCGCCGCAAAAACCTCGTCGACCATCTGCGGCGCGAGCCCCAGCGATGGCTCATCGAGTAGCAGCAGGCGGGGCTTGGCGAGCAACCCGCGCGCGATCGCGAGCATCTGCTGCTCGCCGCCCGACAACATGCCCGCCCGCATGCCCCGTCGCTCGCCTAGGATCGGGAACCGCTTCATCGCACCGTCGATCTCTCTCGCGGCGGCCGAGCGGTCTTGCCTCGCCCACGTCGCGAGCTCCAGGTTCTCCAAAACGGTCTGGCGCGAAAAGATGTCGCGGCCCTCAGGCACCTGCGCCAAACCGTGGCGGACGATGGCGGAAGGCCGGGCCGTGGTCAGATCGAGGCCGTCGAAGGTCGCCGTACCCGAACTCGGGCGGATGAGGCCGGACAGCGTGTTGAGGATCGTGGACTTGCCCGCGCCATTGGCGCCGATCAGCGCTACCACCTCGCCGGCGGCGACGCGCAGCGATGCTCCGCGGACTGCGGTGACGGCGCCGTAGCTGACCGACAGGTCGCGGACCTCGAGTATCGCGTTCGCCGGCTCAACGCCGGCTCCCGGCGTGCGCCTGGCCTCGACCACCTCGATGGCCTCGTCCACGCCGCTGGCCCCGGGTGCGCTCGACACCTCGCGCTCCCCGCCGGTGCCCAGGTAGGCCTTGATCACGCCGGCGTCGGTGGAGACCTCCTGGGGAGTGCCATCTGCGATCTTCCTGCCGAAGTTGAGGACGGCAACTCGATCGCAGACGCCCATCACGAGCCGCATGTCGTGGTCGATGAGGAGGATTGTCAGGCCGCCTTGGTTGAGGCGCTCGATCAGCTCGCGCATGCCGTGCTTTTCCGAGGGGTTCATGCCCGCGGCCGGCTCGTCGAGGATGAGAAGTCGAGGCTGCAGCGCGAGCGCACGGGCGATCTCCAGCCGCCTCTGGTCGCCATACGGTAGCGTCCCAGCCGGACGACCCCTCACCATCTTCGGGTCGAGGCCCGCCACCTCCAGCAGGCGCTGCGCCTCCGCCAGGCGTGCACGCTGATCGCGCCTGAAGACCGGTAGCGCAGCGAGCTGCGACAGGGTGTCATCCCGCCGTCGAGAGTGCATGCCCACGAGCACGTTGTCGATGGCGCTGAGGTCCTTGAAGAGCCTGATGTTCTGAAAGGTGCGCGCGATGCCCAGGCCGGCGACGCGGTGTGCGGGAAGCCCGGCGAGCTTGTCGTCGCCGATCCAGGCGCCACCGGACTGGAACGGTATGTAGCCAGTGATGACGTTGACGAGCGTCGTCTTGCCCGCCCCATTGGGGCCGATCAGGCCCTGAATCGATCCCTCTTCCACGTCCAGCGACACCCCATCGACGGCGCGCACGCCGCCGAAGTGGCGCTGGACCCTATCCAGGCGAAGGAGCATCGAGGGTCCGCCGAGGCCACCATCGCGGTCGGACGATCGCGAGGCCGCCCCGGCCCACAATGCCCTGGGGCCTGAAGACGATGACCGCGATCAGGATGAGGCCGCTGACCACATCGCGGTAGTCCGCAGCCTGCCGGATGATCTCCGGCAAGGTGGTGATGAACAGCGCGCCGACGAGCGGGCCGAAGACGTTGCCACTCCCACCCAGGACCGCGAAGGTGAGGATCTGCACCGCACGAGAGACGCCGTACTGCGAATCCCCTGGGTCGACGAAGAAGTTGAGGTGAGCCTCGATGCCCCCCGCGAATCCAGCGAGCAGCGCGCTCAGCGCAAAAGCGAGCAGCTTGTATCGCGACACGTCGATGCCCTGGCTAAGAGCCGCCAGCTCATCCTGGCGGATGGCGGACCACGCGTGGCCCAACCTTCCCTTGGTCAGCCGCCACATCAGAAAGATCACCACCAGGACTGCGAGGAGGACGATGTTGACGCCCCCCAGAGGGTCCGCGCTTGGGTTCTTGAGGCCGAGGCCCTCACCGGTGATCGGCAGGTTGAGGATCACGCCCAGCCGCAAGGCCTCGATGAAGCCGATGGTCGCGATTGCCAGGAACACTCCGCGCAGGCGCAGCACGGGCAGGCCCACCAGGGCTCCCACGACGCACGCCAGCAGCGTCCCCGCCGCCAGGTTGAGCGCAAACGGGGTGTGCCAGTACAGATCCATCAGCACCGACGTGTACGCGCCGATCGCCATGAACCCAGGTGCGGCCAGCGACAGCTGGCCCGAGTACAGGACCACGAACATCGAGGTCGCGATGATGCTGTTGATGCCGATCTGCGCGATCAGAAGAGTGTGGGAGGTGTAGAAGCCGATCGGGTCGGTGAATAGCTGGAGGAGGAAGTCCATCCCTCAGACCCTCTCTCGCAGCTGGGCGCCGAAAAGGCCCTGAGGTCGTAGCACCAACATAAGGAAGAGAGCCGCGAAGGCCACTCCTGCTCGCGCGTTGCTGCCGAGCACGACCAGGGCGAGCACCTCGATGAGGCCCAGGAGGTAGCCGCCGGCGACTGCGCCCGGAATGCTGCCCATGCCCCCGAGGACGATCACCGCCAACCCGCGCACCTCCACGTTGTCCCGGCCGATGTAGGGGCTGATGTCGCCAAGCGCGACGCCGAACAGGATGCCGGCGAGGCCGCCGAGCGCCGACGAGATGATCAGAGTGAGGGAGATCATCCGGTCGACGTCCAGGCCCATGAGCTGCGCCGCACGGGGATTCTCCGCCACGGCGCGCAGGCCTCGGCCGACCTGTGTGTAGCGCATCACGTAGCCGAGCACGAGCATGAGGCCGATCGAGATCGGGATGATCGCGACCTTGCTCGCCTCGAGCGTCAATCCCGCCACGTGCCAGGTCGGGTTGGGGACCACCCCGGCAGGAAAGCTGACCGAGTTCGCGCCGTCCACCCACAGCCACCTGAAGATCGTGTCAGGCCGGCCCTGCTCGATGGCGGCCACGATGACCAGGGCGAGCCCGATGGTGGAGATGAGCGCCGCGATCGGCGGGGCGCGCCGCCGCCTAAGCGGGCGGAGGCAAACGTGTTCGATGACCAGACCCATCACCGCAGAGATGCCAATGGCGAGCAGGCACGCCACCCAGAACGGGAGTCCATGGTTGACGACCAGCGAGTAGGTGATCGCGGCTCCGAGCATGAAGACTGCGCTGTGCGCCAGGTTGAGGATGTCGAGGATTCCGAAGACGAGCGTGTAGCCGACTGCGAACAGGGCGTAGATGGACCCGATGAATATCGCGTTTAGGAGCTGCTGTCCCAAAACAATGACGGGGGGATCAGAGGTCCCCCCGCTCTCCCATTTGCCTCTTTCTAACTCGCCTTGATCTCGTGGACCAGCGTGAAGCCACCCTTGCCGTCCATGGCGATGATCCAAACCGTCTGCTGGACATCGTGGTTGGCCGTGAACTGGAACGGTCCCAGCGGAGTCTGGATGTTCACGGTCTCCATCGCGGCTCGTAACTTGTCGCGATCTCCGGCAAGATCGGATAAGGTGAGGTTGGCGTGGCCGGCCGCGTCGGCGAGGATCTTGATCGCGGAGTAGCCCTGGGCCGCAAACTGGTCAGGGTCCTTGTTGTACTCAGCCTTGTAGGCGGAAACGAAGTCCGCGTTGGATGGAAAGGTGTTGCCCAGGTACCACGCGCTCGCACTCCTGGCGCCCATGCCTGCGGCTCCTGCCTGGTTGGAGACGGTGGCGGTGTTGAACCCGTTGCCTCCCAGGAACTGGCCCTTCCAGCTCTGCTTTCGTGCCTCGGTCATGATCTTGGCCGGGATCCCACCGAGCGAGGTGATGAAGATCACATCGGGCTTCAGCTGCACCGCCTGCGTGACGTAGGGCGATAGGTCGGCCTCAGCCTTGTTGAACTTGATGGTCTTGAGGAGGTTGATGTTGTACTGGGCGACCGTTTCCTGAACGATCTTGCCACCGTCGCTCGAGAACTTGTCGTCCTGGGCGACCAGTAGCACGCCCGTCTTGGGGTGAGCGTCTTCGGCATAGGACTTGATGTTGGCGGGGATCGCGGTCTGCTCGCCGAGGCTGTCGCGGAACACGTACTTGCACGGCGTGGGGTCTGGGGCATTGCAGTTCGGGACGATGTTGATCCCGGTGTTGCTCACCGCGAGGACCGGGGTCTTGAGCTTTTCCGCAATCGGGTGCGCGCCCACGGCTGAGTTCGAGAGCGTTGGCCCGAGCAGGGCGAGATCCTGTTCCTGCTGGATCAGCTTCTGCGCCAGCTGCGATGCCTGAGCCTTGTCCGAAGCGTCGTCGTTGATGGTGAGCGTGATCCGCACGCCATTAACTCCGCCGGCGGCGTTGATCTGCTTGACTGCCAGGTTCATGCCGTCTCGGCTCTGGGGTCCGTAAACGCCTCCGGCGCCGGTGATGGACAGGATCGCCCCAAGCTTGATGGACTTGGCTGAGGTGCCCGACCCGCCACAGGCTGCCACCAGGATGGCAACCACCGCAAAGGAAACCAGTCGCAGCCCTTTCATATCGGACCCCCCTTGAAACCGTCTTAAGCCGTCTCTTAACGTATCAAACCAGTCCGCGGTCTGCGGTCAGCAGCTCAGTCTTTGAGGCGTTTCAGCAAGCGCGGGATGTTGAGCTTGGGCTTGGGGTACTGCGGATCTACCTCGTCGAGGGTCTCGCTGACGATCTTGGCCACGGCCCAGTTGCGGTAGTCCTTGTCATCAGCGGGGATCACGTACCAGGGCGCCCACGGCGTCGAGCATTTGGTGATGGCGATGCCGTAAGCGCTCATGTAGTCGTCCCAGAACCGACGCTCATTGATGTCGGTCTCGTGAAATTTCCAGTGTTTTTGGGGGTCGTCCAGGCGATCCAGCAGCCGCCTGCGCTGCTCGTCATATGAGATGTGCAGGCAGAACTTGATGATCGTCGTGCCGCTCTTGGCGACCTCCTTCTCGAACTGGTTGATGACCTGGTAGCGCTTCTCGATCACTTTCAGGTCGGCCAGCGCATGCACGCGCGCGATGAGCACGTCCTCGTAGTGGGAGCGGTTGAAGATCCCGACGACGCCGGGCGCCGGCAGGGCTTCCCGGATTCGCCACAGGAAGCCGCGGCGCTTCTCCTCCGGCGTGGGCTGCTTGAAGGTGGTGATGTGCACGCCCTGCGGATTGAGTTGACCCAGTACGTGCGTGATCGTGCCGTCCTTGCCTCCGGTGTCCATCGCCTGCAGGACGATGAGCACGGATCGCTTCTGCTCGGCGAACAGGCGCTCCTGCAAGCCGAACAGCTTCGCGTGGGCCTTCTCCATCTCCTTCCGCGCGTGCTTGCGTTTCTTGAGGCCTGGGGTTGAGTCGGGATCGACATCGACCATCCGGAATTGGCCGTCGCGCAGCTCGGCGCGGAGGACATCGCGGATGTCTTTGTCTTTGGCCACTCAGGCCAGTCTAGCCGACGACTAGCTGAGCTCGGCGGGCACCACGTCGACGACCACCGTTCGATCGCCTCGCACGACGGTCAGGGGAAGCTTCGATCCGGTACGAGCTTCGACCATCAGCCGCTGAAGGTCGCCGGCCTTCGATACCGCCGCCTCTCCGACCGAAACGATGACGTCTCCACCTTGCAGTCCGGCCGCCGCGGCAGGGCTGCCGCTGACGACCTCCTGCACTTCGACGCCGGCCTTGCGCCCAAGCCGCTCAGCCGCCGCGGGCGCGAGCGCTCGCGTGCCGCCCGCGATGCCGAGGTAGGCACGGCGCACACGGCCGTGGCGCATTAGCGCCGCGAGGATCGCCTGGGTCGTGGCGTTGATGGGCACCGCGAGCCCGAGGCCCATGCCGGCCACCGCGGTGTTGACGCCGATCAGCCGCGCTTTCCAGTCCGCGAGCGCGCCGCCGGAGTTGCCCGGGTTCAGCGCGGCATCCGTCTGGATGACGTCCTCGACGAAGCGCCGGTGTCCGTTGCCGTCGGCGGTCGCCAGCGAGCGGCCTAACCCGCTGACGACCCCCGAGGTGACGGATCCGGAAAAGCCCATTGGATTGCCGATCGCGACCACCAGCTGCCCGACCCTAAGCGTGTCGGCATCTCCAATATGGATCGGTTCCAGCACGGCGGAACGAGCGCGCGCGACCGCGAGGTCTGAGAGGGGGTCGGCGCCGACGAGATCGAGGTCGTACTCCGTCCCATCGATGAACGAGGCGCTTGCCGTGCCCGCCTGTGCGACGACGTGGGCAGAGGTGACCAGGTAGCCGTCCGGGGTGATGACGACGCCAGATCCGGCGCCGCCGTCTCGCGGGCTGCCCGCCCGGCGCACGCGCAGGCTGGCGACCGAGGGCAGGACGCGCTCGGCCACGGTGCTCACGATCTGCGAGTAGGCGTCCAAAGCCTCTCGCTCCGATGCTATCGCGATCCGGTCTGCCATGGTGTTACAAGATTACGACGTAACAGCGACGAAAATGCAAGGCCTCTCAGAGAACCGTATCCCGGCGCAGCTCGATCACCCTCTGCCTGAGCTCAACCTCGGCCTCGAGTGGCGTGTCGATCTCCTGCCGTTCGCGATGCCATCGCTCCATCGCCAGGTCCAGCTGGGCCGTCTGGAGCCGCGCCCTCGCGAGGTACCCCCTGATGCCTCGCTTGGTCAGTGCTGTCATGCGCTGACCCAACCGCCGCCATGGATTTGTCAGGATTGGCACCTCATCCGGCAGAATCGCGCCGGCGCCCTCGGCGCCTTCCTTTTGCATCTGCTCTCTCAGCGCCTGGCCCTCGTAACGGATCCCCGACAGCAGGAGCGCGATGGCCAGAGCAGTGAAAGGCCCGGTCATGATCAGCGTCCGCACGTGGATCTCGACCAGGCCCAACGTGGAACTCTCGATCGGAAAGAACTGGATCCACGCATCCCAAGAGAAATGACCGGCGATCGCGATCAGGAATCCGCTGGCCACCGCGATCACCTGGTCGCGCCGGCTGTGCAGCTGACGTGCGATCCCGATGCCCGCGCCGATCAGCGCCGTGTAGGTTGCGTGTCCGAAGAACAGACCGAGGACCTGGCGCGAGTACCACTGGAATCCGGCGGCATATCCGCCGACGCCATCTGGACTGAAGATGGAGTAGAGGTTTGTCATGTACGCGACCGACTCAAGAAAGTTGAAGCCGAGCCCAACCGCTGCGCCGTAGACGATCCCGTCGACCACGTCATCGAACTCGTTGCGCATGACGAGAAAGAGCAGGAGCACCGCGACTCCCTTGGCCAGCTCTTCGAGCAGGCCGGCGGAGAACGCGGTGGAGGCGTCGAGCCCCGGACCAGGAACAAGCACGCGCCCGGCGATCGCCGACCACAGGCTCTCCCCCCAGATGACCATGCTGGTCGCGACGATCGCGCCCCAGGCGAAGGCCACCAGCACGAGACGCCAGGGCTCCTTCTCATTGCGATCGAGACGGCGAACGACGAAAAGGCCGAAGGCTGTCGTTGGGAGGCAAGCAGCTGCACAGATCGCGGCGACTGATGGCCCAGCTGAGCTGGTGAAGACATAGAGGTCGATGACGAGCAGCCATAGCATCACGGCGAGCCCGAGCAGGACGCCGGCGCGGATGAGGTGGCGCCTTCGAACGGCGGGATCCCTCTCGAATGCGCGTACACCGATGAAAGTGCCGAGCGCCACCAGCCCCACCGCCAGCAAGCCATAAAGCGCGGTGCGACCAGGGATGGAGTCGAGGAAGACGTAATCGAGGACCGAGCTCGCGACGAGCACGATGACGACGATCGTGGCTACCGCGATCGCTACTCCGTAACGGGCCGGGCGGCCCCGGGGTCGTGGGTTCGCGGCTCGGACCGGGGCGATCGAGCTCACGATCTTTCGACGAGGACGATTCGGCGCGTGAGGACCTCGACCGGTACGCCGTTGGCCCAGCGCTCGATGACGAACACGTACTGGCCCGGCAGATTGTGCTTCAGGTTGGTGGGTAGTGCGATCGGGACTATCGGTTGGTTCTCCAGCCGGGCGGGCGTGCCCGGGCCAATGCTGCCCACGATCGATTCGAAGTTGTCAAACCAGCGCGCATCGACGGTGATGTCCGGCGGCAGCGATTTCCAATCCACGACCGCTGCAAAGAGCTGGGTGCGTGTGAAGGTGCTGCGGTCGGCACCGAACGTTTTGTTGGTGGTGGGGTCGTACTGGTAGACGCCAGCGATCGTGGCGTTGATTCCGGTGTGCTCGCCGGGCGGCTCGAAGTACAGAAACTCGGCCACCCCGGCGGCCAGGATGAGGATGGCGACGATGTCGAAGAGGAGAAGGGTTCGGTAGAGCGTCCGGACTGGGTCGTAGGGCGTGGCGCGCACCGCCGCCAGTGTATCCAGCGACCCGACGCGCTTACCAAGACACGGATCGGTATAAACATTGAGTCGCCACCAACAGGCTCGGTTACCCGTACCAATAGACACTCCCAGGGATAAGATCGTTGGGCCATGGCGCTGTCGTGACGAAACTGCGCGTGCGGCTCTCACGCAACCAGGGCGTTGCCCTGGTGTCTGCTGCCGTGCTGGTCGCCCTCTACGTGTACTTTGGCGCCTATCTTCAGCCGCTGGCCGCAGGACCTGATGAAACCCTGTATCGCGCACCTGGCCAGGCCACTGTTAACGACCCTGCGATGGCTTCGGTCATCGACAGCGCCGGGCCAGGCCACACTCCAATCTTGTTGAGTTATGTCGATGGCGCGGAGGCATCGCTCGTGAAGACGTTCTACAACGACGGCCCGACACCCATCACCATCACAGGCGTCGAGACTTCTCCTTCCTATTTGACGGGCGCACTGGTGACGATCAAGGAGGCACAGCCCGCGGCGATAGCCGGCCCACCACCGTGTTCATTGGACGCGGTCGAGCGTGGCGCCGCTTCTCTCAATTACTGCCAGTTGAACGAGGCCGCGACATGGGTAGCAGGAAGCTTTCGCCCGATCGAGGTGAGTCCCCACCAGGTCGGGGTGGTTGCCGTTCACCTCTTGATGAGCCACTGCGAAGACAACAGCCCCGGTGATGGTTACGCATCGATCGATTCGATCGTTGTTCACTACAGGTTGCTCGGCTTCCCCCGCGACCAGGCCGTCGATGTCGGGCCTTACTACATTCGGTCGCCGGAGAAGTGTCCACGCTCAGGTCGGGCAACGCCTTAAGAAACCACACTGGTGCGGCGGAGAGGAGTTGAACCTCCACGTCCTTGCGGACACTAGCTCCTGAAACTAGCGCGTCTGCCATTCCGCCACCGCCGCTTTTCGGGGCGACGCCAAAGTATACCGAGGGCCGGTCACGCCGCCCGAAAACGCGACGTTCGTGCAGAAATGGCCGGGTCGCGTCGCTTTTCATGGGGCGTTTGTGCCCTTTTGGCTGTATGCCGCGGCCGGCCCGGCCCGGGCCGGCCTAGCTCGTGATGAACAGCGTGTGCCAGGCCGCCTCGACCAGCTCCAGGGTGAGCTGCGGGCGAACTCCACGAGCCGCGGACACGTCCACGAGCCGCTCCAGCAAGTCGCGCGGGTGGTTGCCACGAAGCGGCCGGCCGCTGTAAAGGCTTCGGATCAGCTCCAGCGCCGTGGGGTCGGGAGGAATCGTCAGCCGGTCACGCTCGCGCTCGAAGATCCGGCACCACATCTCCCACGTGGGATCGGGCATCAGCACTTTGTACGAGAGGCGTCGGAGGTATGCCTCGTCGAGCAGCTCGGCGGGTTTGAGGTTGGTCGATAGCGCCAGCTGCGCCCAGAACGGAACCTCCACCTTGCGCCCGCTGGAGCTCAGGTTCATGTAGTCGATCTCCTGCTCCAACGGCACGAGCAGGCGGTCGAGAATCTGCTTGGGCGACACCCGCTGGCGGCCAAGGTCATCGATGAGCAACACGCCGCCGTTCGCCTTGACCTGCAGGGGAGCGCCATACGTTCGGCTACCGTCCTCGAAGGTGGGGTCGAACATGTCCAGCTGAAACTCGCCGCCCACCTGCACGAGCGGCCGCGCGACTCTGCGCCAGCGCTTGTCGGCAGGCTGGTGCTGCTCCAAATGGTGAATGGAGCCGTCAAAGATCGTCATCACCTCACCGCCCCCGATGTCGAGGGCGACCGGAATCACGATCGGACCACCGAGCAAGGCAGGGATGCGCCGCGCAAGAGTTGTCTTGCCGTTTCCAGGCGCGCCATAGATGAAGATCGAGGATCTTGAGTTGACCGCTGCGCGCACCGCCTCCACCACGCCGGGTCCGAGCTCGATCCCATGCAGGGCCATCGAGACCTTGGTCAGATCGAGCGTGCCCGGCTTGGCGGCGTCTGCGAGCACGAGCTTGTACTCGTGCATCGACACCGGAGCCGGCCCCGAATAGCGCGTGCTGGAGCTGGCGATCTCATCACTGCGAACGCGGCCCTGCTTGGTGAGCGCGTAGGCCATCCGCTCGGGCAGCGGGCGGCCCAACCACGGTCCCTGCTCGGGCGCCAGCCCCAGCGCGTCCAGGAAGTTCGCGCTGGTCAACGCCTTGAGAATCGGCTCGACCGCAGCGAACGGAAGGGCCAGCTGGTCGGCCACCTCGAACCCCGTGAACCGGGTGGCGGTTGACGCGAGCCGTAGCACCATGCCCTCGATCAAGGTGCGATTGATCTCCGGCAGTGGAGGCGGCTCGATATCCTGGCCGTTGGCGGGAATCGCCGACGCCGGGATCGGCTGTGGTTGATCGACGTGCTCGAGGATGGCTGCAAACAGCTTCTTGCCAAACCGCGCCCTGTCGGCATGGTCGGGCTGCTCGCCCTCACGGCGCCGGCTGATCCAGTCGGGTAGCTCCTTGAACACGACGGTGTTGCCGATGAGGAGCTGAACCAGGTCCGGCTCAGCTGTCGTCACTCGCACTCCAATGCGTACGAGGTAGCCCTGGCTCTTCAGCGCCGACCAGCTCCGCTCCCAGGCCACCTCGTTGCGGCCGGACCACGTCTGACGCACAGTGCGGTCGCGCGCGAGCGTGACGTCTTTGCGGTTCTGATAGCGCCGCCGCACGAGTTCGGTGACGTCTTTGTCGACATCCTCCGCGACCAGTGCTGCGAGTGGCAGCGCGCGGTCGTCGACCGCCGGCCGATTCTTGATCTCGAAGATCGTATTCGCGGTCGGCGCGAGCGCGCGGATGACGCTTGCGTGCCGGGGACAAAACGGGGTCCGCTCGATGAACTGGATGTGCTTGCGGCACCACCAGCTCTTGCACTCGCGCCCTGTGAGGTCCTTGTAAGCACAGGCCCAACCGCGACGCTCGCCGCAGTCGCTGAATGTGCACACGCCCGGCGGCTTGGAGCTGTCGGCTCGCAACGGAGGCTGCGACTTCGGCAGGTCGGCCTCGTGCACCGTGACGGGCAGCTGGTCGGATATCGCCTCTGCGGGCGGCTGGGCCGCGGCGGGCTTCGGCATGTAATGGAATGCGCCGGAGAACTCCTCGCAGGTCTGGAACCGCTGGCTGCGATCCTTCGCGGTCGCCTTCCAGATGATCTCCATGATCGGAGAGGGAATCGCCGTCGATGCCCGCGGGCGGTCGAACACCTGCGAGTGCAGCACCGCGGGCAGCTGCCCGGTGAAGGGCGGCTCGCCGTGCAGGAGCTCGTAGAGGATCATGCCGAGCGAGTAGATGTCAGAGCTCGCGTCCACCTGCTCGCCCTTGACCTGCTCCGGCGCCATGTACGCGGGCGTGCCGACCATGCTGCCCGTCGCGGTCAACCGATGCTTGTCATCGATCAGCTTCGAGATGCCGAAGTCGAGGATCTTGGTCTTGCCGCGATTGGAGATGAGGATGTTGTCCGGCTTCAGGTCGCGGTGCACGATGCCGTAGTCGTGCGCGACGCCGACGGCTGAGAGCAGCTGCTGCACCAGGTCCACCGAGACGTCGACGCTGAAGCGCCCGTACTCGTCGAGCCACGAGCGCATCGAGCGTCCCTCGACCCACTCCATGACGATGAACAGGACGGGACCGTCCTCGTCGAAGTCGTAGACGCGAACGATGCCAGGATGGTTGAGGGCAGCAACGGTGGCCGCCTCGCGGTGGAACCTCTGGCGGAAGCTTGCATCGCTCGAGTACTGCTCGGCGAGCACCTTGATGGCCACAGGAATCTCCAAACGTGGGTGCGTCGACCGGTACACCACGCCCATGGCCCCGCGCCCGAGCTCAGCCTCAATTGGATACTTGCCGAGTTGTGTGGTACTCACCCGTGGCCTGCCGAGAAGTCAGTATGCCGCACAGTGCCGCGGCAGCTTGAGCGCAAGCTCCGAAGCGGTGCCCCGGCGAGTGTATTTACTTGAAGACGTTCAGGGGCATGTAGAAGGAAACCCCGAAGTTGGGCTGGTCCACGATCTGGCTGATGCGGAGGTCGCCCGCCAGGCTGCAGAGGATGTAGGCGTCCTCGCGGCTGAGGCCGTGATCCGCCCCTAACCACTTGATGGTGTCCCGCACGGCGTTCTGAGCGTTCGCCATCAGGTCCGGGCCGAGAGCGCACACGGCGTGATAGCCGGCCGCATCGCTTCGCGGCTGTAGCGGCGTCGCCGGCGTCAAAAAGTGGTAGCTCCATGGCCGCAAGGACCCGCCCTTGACGACGTTGAAACGGAGCGAGAATGTCATCGGGCATTCGATCCCGGTAACGCAGACCTCGCCGTCTCCCTGCGCGCCGTGGCAATCCCCGGCTGAGAACATGCCACCTTCGACGAATACCGGCAGGTACAGCTTGGTTCCTGCCGTGAGGTGGCGGGTGTCGATGTTGCCGGCGCCCTTGGTCGGCGGCAGGACTGCGTGCTGCCCTGGCTCGTCGGTCGCCACCCCCATGGTTCCGCAGAACGGCGCGATCGGAATGTGGATGTCCTTGCGCAGCTCGGCTGACGTCCGCTTGCCCAGCTCGAAGTAGCGGACGTAGGGGTCGGGAAAATCGGCGGCCAGCAGGCCGAGACCCGGGAGGAGCGCGGTCCAGCCCCACGAACCCGGCTGCAGAGCCAGGATGTCGATCTCGAGCACGTCGCCGGGTTCAGCGCCTTTGACGAACACTGGTCCGCCCAGCGGATAGAGCTTGTCAAAATCGAGGTTTGCGAGCTTGGATGCGGGGTCGCCTTGCTTGAGCTGGCCCGATGTCACCTCCTCGGTGTCGAAATGCACCACGTCGCCTGACGCGATCTCGACCGCGGGCGGCAGCGAGTTGTCCCACTTGTAGTGGAAGGTCTCACGCGGAATCGCGTGTTCGCGCGCCTCGGTGTGGTGTGCCATTACTTTCTCCCCGCTGGCGCGGCACTTTCCTTGATCGGCACCGCGCTCGCGCGCAGGACTTTCTTGTCGAACTTTCCGACCGATGTCTTCGGCACTTCGTCGATGAATCGCACCTCATCAGGCAACCACCATTTGGCGACCTTGTCCTGCAGGAATTCCAGGACCTCCTCTTGCGTGACCTGGCCTTTGAACTCAGGCCGCGGCACTGCGTAAGCCACGGGGCGCTCGTCCCATTTGGAGTGCGCGAGGCCGATGACAGCGGCCTCGAGGATCTTGGGGTGGGACATGATCGCGTTCTCGAGGTCGACCGACGAGATCCACTCGCCGCCCGACTTGATGACGTCCTTCGTGCGGTCGACGATCTGGATGTAGCCCTCGGGCGTGATCTTGGCCACGTCGCCGGTGCGGAACCATCCGTCCTCCGTCAGCTTGCCCGGGTCGTAACCGTTGTAATAGCCACGGGCAATCCATGGCCCCCGGACCTGGATCTCGCCAAACGCGACACCGTCCCACGGGAGCACCTCGTCGGATGCGGGATCGACGATTCGAATCTCCACTCCCGGCACCACGATTCCTTGCGTGAGGCGCTTGTTGAGCTCGTCATCCTCCGGCGTGCCGCTGCGCGGCCTTGCCACGCTGCCCAGAGGTGAAGTCTCCGTCATGCCCCATGCGTGCAGGACCCGAAGCCCAAGCGCGTCCATCGATTCCATCAGCGAGCGGGGCACTGCGGAGCCGCCGCAGATGACGGTGTGAACCTTCGGGAGTCGCTGGCCGGTCTGCTTCAACAGCGCGGCGGTGTTGATCCAGATCGTCGGGACGCCGGCGAGTATGGTGGCACCCTCCTGTTCCGCAAGGTCGACAACGGATTTCGCATCGCCCATGAATCGATCGGGGAAAAGGACCTTGCAACCTGCCATGCCGCATGCGTATGGGAGGCCCCAGCTGTTGGCGTGGAACATCGGCACGATGGGGAAGACCACATCCTTCTCTGTAAGGCCGAGGTTGTCGGCCTGGAGCACGCCCATCGTGTGGATGAACTGCGAGCGGTGCGAGTAGACGACGCCCTTGGGATTGCCTGTGGTGCCCGATGTGTAGCACATGGCGGCGGCCATCCGCTCCGACAGCTTGGGCCACGGATAAGCTTCCGTCTCGGCCTCCAGGATGGTCTCGTAATCGAGGGTTTCACCCAGGCCGTGGTCACCCAATTGCGCTCCATTGCCCATTACGACGAAGTGCTCCACACTCGGGATTTTTCCGATCAGCGGCTTGAGCAACGGCAAGAGGGTTTGATCGACAAAAAGCACCTTGTCCTCGGCATCGTTGATGACGAATTCGAGGTGCTGGGGGAACAGTCTCAGATTGAGGGTATGCAGCACAGCGCCCATGCAGGGCACCGCGTAATAGAGCTCGAGGTGGCGGTAGTTATTCCAGGCCAGCGTGGCGACCCGTTCGCCCGGCTTGATGCCGAGACGCTTCAGGGCGGCGGCTAGGCGGTTGATCCGCGGGACCATCTCTCCGTTGGTGGTGCGATGGACTCCCTGCTCCTGTTTGGTGACCACCTCTTTGTGTTGGTGAAGGCGTTCGAGCCGCCACAGCACGTGTTGCAGAGATAGCTCGTAATCCTGCATCAAGCCTTCCATCGCAGGCACCTCCCATCTTTGCTTTGTAGGTAAAAAGGAACGTCCGGAAAAGTCGATGGTAAGGCCGCCGGGCGTAGGATGCACATCCCATGGTTCCTTGGGGCCGAGCCGACCTCCACATGCACACAACCGCCAGCGATGGCTGGCCGTCGCCCGCGCAGCTTGTCGACCACGCTGCCCGCCGGGCCGAACTCCATGTGATCGCGGTCACGGATCACGACACGATAGAAGGAGCGCTCCGCGCGGCGGAGCACGCGGCCAAGCGCAAGCGGCTACACGTGATCGTCGGGGAAGAGGTGTCCAGCCGGGACGGCCACATCATCGGATTGTTCCTCGAGCGTCGAATAAAGCCTGGCATGTCGGCCGCGGCAACGGTTCATGCGATACACGACCAGGGCGGCCTCGCCGTGGCGGCCCATCCGTTTTGGCGCACGACACGTCAGGTGCGAAATGGAAAGGTGCACGGGGTGGGCTGGTTGGCGGCTGAGCTGGATTTCGACGGCGTGGAGGTCGAGAACGCCACGCCGGGCTTCTACGTGTTGAACCAGCTGGCTCACCGCCTGAACCTGGGGCTTGGCGCTGCCGAGCTCGGTGGTTCCGATGCCCACATAGTCGACGCGGTTGGGCGTGCATTCACAGAGTTTCCCGGCACGACTACTGAGGCGCTGCGAAGAGCCATCGAAAGCGGAGAGACTCGCGCGGGCCGAGAGCGCTACCGGGCAATGGGTTTGATGCGGTACGCGGCCTGGGGGCTCAATCACGAGCGGTACGTCGCGGTAGTCTGAACTGCCTCCCAGTTCTTACTGAGGCGGTGCGAAACAAACTGGGGAGGCTCGCCACGCCCGCTTAGCTCAGTGGACCAGAGCATCTGTCTTCGGAACAGAGGGTCGGGGGTTCGAATCCCTCAGCGGGCACCTTTTTGCCAGATGGTCAGTAACAGCCGCGATTCAGCGCAGAGTTCGTGGCGAGATTGACGGCGTACCTTCGTCGCCACGAAACCCAAATGGGGCCATGGATCTTGGGTTGCGAATACGAGTCTGGCCGCGGGTACCAGCGCACTTGGCCTTCGCTAGAATCAATCGGCTCAGCTGGGCGGCTGGCGGAACTGGTAGACGCGCACGTTTGAGGGGCGTGTGAGGTAACTCATCCGGGTTCGAGTCCCGGGTCGCCCACCACGACAAGTTTCCGCACGTCTTGATCCAAACGGGCCTTTGGTTGAGCCGCCACGCGACACTTTGGCGCCAGAAATGCGGAATCCACGCAAATCAGGCGCGGAAGATCAGCGAGTACCCATTCCCATCACACTTAGCGTGTGTCAGAGAGCAAGGATGAGCCCAGGCAGGAGCTGGACCCCGCCACCCAGTTCCGCGAGCTCTATGACCAGGAATACCGCTCCGTCTATCGCTCCATCCGCGCCGTGGTGCTCGACGCCGCGGCCGCGGAGGACCTGACGCAGGAAACGTTCGTCCGCGCCTACCGCGCGCGCGACCGCTACACGCCCACCGCTCCACCGGGGGCGTGGCTGCGCCGGATCGGCATCAACCTCGCCATCTCCCACCTGCGCCGCCAGAAGCTCTCGCGCTTTTTGCCAGCCCGCCTCTACGTGGCCCCGGACCGCCGCGACTACGACCGGGCCGAGGCCAGGGACGTCGTGACCAAGGCGCTCACCGCCTTGAGCCCCAAGCTCCGGGCGGCGGTGATCCTCCACTACTACGACGGCCTGACCAGGGAGGAGATCGCCTCCGTGCTCGGGGTGCCGGCCGGCACTGTGGCTTCCCGGATCGCAAAGGCCGTGGCGATCATGAGAAAAACGACCGGGAGCGACCAAGACTGGGAACAGAAGCGTTCGAGTAGTGAAGGTGCCCTACGTGGAAGATAAACCCACACAGGGAGGGTCCGATATACCCTCCGAAGCAGACCTCGGCCGGATGATCCGGACCACGGTGGACGAATGGAGCCCGCGTCGCGGGCCCGATTGGTCAGACCTCATGGTCCGGATCGCCGGGACGGGACCTCCTGCCTGGCTCCTCTACACAACGGCCAGCGCCGCCCTGGTGATCATCCTGGTGGCGGCATACCTGGTGGGCTCTGCTTTGCAGCTGGGCGCCCTGGCGCCGCAGTCGATCCCGACCCACGTCCAGCCCTAAAGGGGCGAGAAGAGCTCTACTTCCTCGCCGAGGCCGCGCTCGCGGGCCGCGGCGACCACCACCGTCGCCGCTGCCAGGTCCCAAAGCGCCAGGCCGTGCGACTCGAACAGCGTGATCCCGGGCTCCTCCGGTTTCTTCCACGTGCCGCTGAGCACTGAGCCGAGGTCGGTGGCGCGCTCCCAGTCGAACTTTCCCTCGGCCACTGCCTGGATCAGGTCACCGCTCTCGAGCTGGGCCGTCTCGCGCTGATCGACCACCACTGACTGCGCCAGGGTCACGAGGTCGGCAGGGACCTCTGTTCGATTTGGAAAGTTAGAACCGGCGGCCACCACGAGCGCATTGCTGGCGATCCAAGATGCCTCGATTACCGGCACCGAGCTCGTGGTCATCGTGACCACGACGTCGGCTCCACGCACCGCGGCTTCGGCGCTTGAGGCCGCGGTGATCCTGATGCCAAGGCGCTTGCCCTCCTCGTCAGCGAAAGCCGCGCGGTGGGCAGGGTCGCGAGCAAAGACGCGCAGTTCCTTTATCTCGAGGACTCGTGAAATCGCTAGCGCTTGCGTGGCCGCCTGCCGGCCGGCGCCGATCAAGGCAACCGTCGCCGCCTTGTGTGGCCTGAGCGCCCGCACTGCCACTGCGGAGGCCGCGCCTGTCCGGTAAGCGCCCATCGTGTCGGCTTCGATCAGAGCCTGCAGCGATCCATCAAGCCCGAACTGGACGACCAGGAACCGCACGCGGCCGGCGGCCACCGTGTAAGCCTTCAGCCCCGTGCAGCCGCCGCCCGGAAAGGAGGCGAACATCACATTCAGCATCCCGCCAGGGGCGAACGCCCTGCGGCGGGGCTCGTTTTGCGCAATTCCCGAGCCCAGCTCACGCATTGCCGACTCCACAGCGGCGATCACAGAGTCCATCTGGATCACTCGCTCCACATCCGCCTCGCGCAGGACCAGGGTCACGGCAGGGAGAATAGCGCCCGTGACGTCCGCGCCACTCAACGTCGGCCTCATCGGCCTTGGAACTGTCGGCACCCAGGTGGCCGAGCGAATGCTCACGTGGCAATCGCAGCTCGCGCGCCGCGCAGGTGTGGAGCTCTGCCTGCGCCGGGTGCTGGTACGCGACCCGGCGAAGCAGCGGTCGGTCGAGATCGACAAGGATCTGATCACCGCGAACGCCGCCGACCTCCTCGATGACCCGGCGATCAACGTCATCGTCGAGGTCGCGGGCGGGGAAGAGCCAATGCGCGGTTACCTGGAGCGGGCGATTCGCGCCGGAAAGCATGTGGTGACCGCGAACAAGTTGGTCATGGCCAAGCACGGCCCAGATCTGCTCGACCTCGCAGCCGAGAGGAACGTGGACCTCTACTTCGAAGCAGCGGTCGGCGGCGGCATACCGCTCATCAGCACGTTCCGCACCGATCTGCAGGCCAACCGGATCGAGCGGCTGTCCGCAGTCATCAACGGGACCACCAACTATGTCCTCGGCCGGATGGCCGCTGCGAACCTCTCCCTCGAGGAGGCGGTGCGTGAGGCCCAGGCAGCCGGTTTTGCCGAGGCCGACCCCACCGACGACATCGGCGGGTTCGACGCCACCTACAAGCTCGCCATCCTCGGCTCCATCGCGTACGAGATCAAGGTTCGCCCTGAGGACATCTACCGCGAGGGCATCGAGGGCATCGAGCCGGTGGATTTTCGGTATGCCCGCGAGCTCGGTTATGCCATCAAGCTCATCGCGCACACGCAGCGTCACCCTGGCCGCATCGAGGCGCGTGTCCATCCCGCAATGGTCCCTCTGGAGCACCCGCTGGCCCAGGTCGAAGGCGCGACCAACGCGGTCTTCGTCGAGGGCGACCTGGTCGGTCAGGTGCTCCTCGTGGGGCAAGGTGCGGGCGGGCGGCCGACCGCTTCCGCGGTGGTCGGCGACCTCATCGACCTGGCTCGTTCCATTCGGCGGGGCGTCCAGAGCCGCCCGTCGTTCACCTTCGACGACCGGGTCGCAGTGATCCCGATGGGAGAGGTGATGACGCGCGCGTACTACAGGATTCGTGTAGACGATCGCGCTGGAGTGCTCGCGGCCATCGGCCAGGTGTACGCAGAGGAGGGCGTCAGCATCTCGAGCTTCATCCAGAAGAACGCGTTCGTGCAGGAACGCACGGCCGAGCTCGTCGTGACCACTCATCCGTCGAGCGACGCGAGCCTACAGAAGGCACGCGAGGCGATTGCGAAGTTGGAACCAGTGCACGCGGTGTCGTCTTTCCTGCGAGTTTTCTGATTCCAATGGGAGTCATCGCGCGCTACCGAGAGCGCCTGCCGGTCGGGTCCGCGACTCCCGAGATCGATCTGCAGGAGGGCTCGACCCCCCTGGTGGCAAGCCGGAACATCGGCAAGGCGCTCGGGTTGAAGAACCTCTACTTCAAGTACGAGGGCCTGAACCCTACTGGCTCCTTCAAAGACCGCGGCATGGTCGTGGCCGTGGCGAAGGCACTCGAGGCCGGCAGCCGGGTGCTGATGTGCGCGTCGACTGGAAACACGTCGGCTTCGATGGCCGCGTACGCGGCGCGAGCCGGCGTGCGTGCCATCGTCGTCGTGCCGTCAGGCGAGATCGCGATGAACAAGCTGTCCCAGGCGCTCATGTACGGCGCCAAGGTGATCGCGCTCAAAGGCACTTTCGACACGGCGCTCGAGACTGTTCGCGACCTCACGAGCCGCTACAACGTGGCGCTGATGAACTCGGTCAACCCCAACCGTCTGGAGGGCCAGAAGACCGCGGCGTTCGAGATCGTCGACGTGCTGGGGGACGCACCCGACTACCTGATCCTGCCCGTTGGCAACGCAGGCAACATCACGGCATATTGGAAAGGCTTCCGCGAGTACCACGCCGCAGGACTGTCGACACGCTTGCCCAGAATGGTCGGGGCTCAGGCGGAGGGCGCGTCTCCGATCGTGAGCGGGCACCCGGTCGCACAGCCCAAGACTGTTGCCTCCGCTATCCGGATCGGCAATCCTGCGTCGTGGGAGGGGGCGACGAGCGCGCGAGACGAGTCGGGCGGCTTGATCGGCGCCGTCACGGACACCGAGATCCTTTCCGCGCAGGTTCAGCTGGCCAGCAGCGAGGGTTTGTTTGCCGAGCCGGCGTCGGCGGCCCCGCTGGCGCTCCTTTTCCGGCTGGTGCGTGAAGGCAAGATCGCGAAGGATGCGGTCACCGTGGTGGTGCTCACAGGATCCGGGCTCAAGGATCCCGACGCTGCCCTCAAGAACGTCGAACCGCCAATCGAGCTCGACGGAGATGCACGCACACTCGCTAAGGTCTTGAAGCTATGAGAGTCCGCGTTCCCGCGTCAATCGCCAACATGGGCCCCGCCTTCGACTGCATGGCGATGGCGATCGACCTCTGGCTTGAGGTCGAGGCGAATCCCGCCGACTTCCCGTCGTGGGACTACGAAGGAGAGGGCGCGGAATACCTGATGTCGCACGTCAACCCCTTCTCCCACCTCGCGATGAAAGGACGCGTACGCAGCGAGATCCCTTTGGGCGTCGGGCTGGGCAGCAGCGCCGCTGCTCGCCTCGCCGCATCGGCGCTGGCGAGCCCTTGGGACGTCAAGAGCCACGTGATCGATGCGGGCGCGGACGAGGGCCATCGGGACAACGTGGCGGCTGCCGCGGCTGGCGGGATCCGGATCGTTTCGGACGTGTTTGATGAGAAGCTTCCGAATCCCGGTTGGGGGCTTGCGCTTTTCGTCGCTCATACGCCGGTGGCGACGGAGAAGGCGCGCGCCGTGCTTCCCGACGAGGTGTCGCGCGAGTCCGCGGTCTTCAATATCGCCCGCGCAGCTCTGCTCGTGCGTGCCATCTCGGCCAAGCGACCATCGTTGCTGGGGCACGCGCTGAGAGACCGGCTCCACCAGCCCCACCGGCTGCACCTTTATCCATGGACGCAGGAGGTCCTGCACGCCGCCGATGCGGCTGGCGCATATGGCGCGGCGATCTGCGGCGCCGGTCCCAGCGTCTTCGCGTTCTGCCCGCCCACGATGGCAACGAAAGTCGCCAAGGCAATGGCAGCTGCGGCGCCACAGCACGGCCGCGGCCTGGTCACTCGGGTCACCGACAAGGGGATGTTCAGGACTCTGTGATCGTCCAGAAGTACGGCGGTACCTCGGTAGGGACCGCCGCTCGCATCCGGCGGGTGAGCCGCCGCATCGCCGCGACCGTCAAGAAGGGTGAGCAGGTCGTTGTGGTCGTGTCGGCAATGGGCCACACCACCGATCGCATGATCGCTCTCGCACAGAGCGTCAACCCCGAACCACCTGCACGCGAGCTGGACATGCTCGTCGCGAACGGCGAGACGATCACAGCTCCGCTGGTGGCAATGTGCCTCGAAGGCATGGGCGTGCCCGCGATTTCGCTTTCGGGTCTGCAGGCCGGGGTGCGCACGAGCGCTCAACATTCGCGGGCCCGCATCCAGGACATCAACCCCGGTCGAATCCTGGAAGCGCTGCGCGTGGGCAAGGTGCCGGTGGTCGCAGGATTTCAAGGTGCCACCGAGAGCCTCGAGATCACGACTTTGGGTAGGGGTGGTTCTGACACCACCGCCGTCGCGCTCGCCGCCGCGCTAAAAGCGGACTCGTGCGAGATTTACACCGACGTCGATGGCATATTCACCGCCGATCCCAGGGTCGTGCGGAACGCGCGGAAGCTGCCCTTCATCCGCTACGACGAAATGCTGGAGCTGGCCGCGGTCGGCGCTCGTGTGATGCATCCCCGCGCCGTTGAGATCGGCGAGCTCTACGGCGTTCGGATTCACGTTCGATCGAGCTTCAACGACAGCGCCGGTACCATGATCGTCGCCGAGGTACCCATGGAAGAAAGACAACGCGTGCGCGGGATCGCACAGGAAACGAACGTCGCCAAGATCACGGTCATTGGCGTCGCCGATCGTCCAGGCGTCGCCGCGGCGATCTTTGAGCCGCTCGGTAAGGCCGGGATTTCCGTCGACGTCATCGTGCAGAACATCGGCCGCTCGGGGCACACGGACCTCACCTTCTCAGTGGCGGAATCCGACCTCAAAGCCGCGGTCAAGATGGTCAGGGCGGCACTCAAGCAGATCGGCGCGAAGAGCATCTCGTCTGCTAGCGGCATCGCAAAGCTGTCGATTGTTGGCACCGGCATGCTCGGAACGCCGGGGATCGCCGGCACGATGTTCCGCGCCCTCGCGGATGCGGGCATCAACATCGAGATGATCAGCACTTCCGAGATACGCATCACGTGCCTGGTGGCGCGAAACCAGGTTCAGAAGGGTGTCCGCGTCCTTCACAAAACGTTCGAGCTGGAAAAACTCTGAGAGGTCTAGCAGGAGATGCCAGCCGGATCTTCGGCGCCCAGCGGCCCCAAGCCTTCGGCTTGGGGACCCCGCAGGAAAGTTGCTGGTTCCGCTCCTCGCTTCCGCCTCGATCGTTATGCCCGCGTCCACTGGGGCCCCCGCGACGCAGTCGCGGGAGGGACCCCTGGACACCGAATCTCGCGGCCGGCACGCCTGCTAGCCCTCTAGCTCTGTGAAATCTAGTTGCCGGTCAACGTAGCGATAGTCGGCCCGACTGGGTCGGGCAAGACCGCGCTGTTCAACGCGCTCACTTTGGGACGTGGAGCGGACGGCGTCGGCATGGTCGATGTGCCCGACGAGCGCCTGGATCGCCTGGCTGCGGCAGTGAAGCCGCTCAAAGTCACCCCGGCACAGGTCCGCGTCGAGGACACGCCGCCTGGCAGCCGCGCACAGCGCGTCGCGTTTGCGCGCCAGGCCGACGTTCTCGTCAAGGTCGCCCGCTGTTTCGGGCCCGAGCCAGATCCCGCGGCGGAGCTCGAGGAGTTCGCGCTCGACCTCGTGCTGGCCGACCTCGCCTCGGTCGAACGAAGGCTCGAGATCGTCGCGAAGGAGGCGCGTGCGGGAAAGAAAGACGCGCAGAGCGAGCACGACGCCTTGACCATCGCGAAGGGGCATCTCGATGGCGGCAAGGAGCTGCGCACCCTCAGCCTCGAGCCCGACCAGCGCGCGCTGCTGATGGGCATTTTCCCCGTGACGATGAAGCCCGCGGTTTTTGTCGCCAACGCTGCTGACGAGCTGCTCCCAGGTGGAGGCGAGCCCACAGCCAAGGTCTTAAAGATGGCAAAAGCGGAGGGAGCGCCGGCCACCGTCCTGTCTGCACGACTGGAGTCTGAGCTCGGTGAGCTCGACCCGGCCGAGCAAGCGGAGATGCGCGCCGGCTACGGCATCGATGAGTCGGGCCTGGGCAGGATTGCGCGAGCCGTATGGGAGGCCGGCGGCCTCATCACGTACTTCACCGCGGGAGAGCCTGAGGTCCGAGCGTGGCCGTGCGAGAAGGACGCGCCGGCGCCCGTGGCGGCCGCCAAGATCCACACCGACTTCGAAAAGCACTTCATTCGCGCCGAGGTGACATCGGTGGACGAGCTGGTCGCGGCCGGCTCGATGGAGGCCCTTCGTGCGGCGGGCAAACTTCGAATCGAGGGTCGCGAGTATCGCGTGAAGGATGGCGACGTCGTGTTCTTCCGGGTCGGCCGAGCTAACTAAAAGAGGGGAGACCCCACAAACAAAAGCCAGAGCTGGTTCGAAAGGAATACCAGCAGGCCGAGCAGGATCACCAGAAGGACATATCGCATGGGTTGCCTAACGGAAGGCCTGCCCTGGGACTTGCGTTTGTCCGGCCCGGCCGTCGCGAAAAAGCCCTGGTCAGACGCTCCTGTCTGCTCCATCATTTAGCTATGGCCCAGCTTCGCTACAGCGAGGCTCATGTCTGGGTTAGGGTGGAAGGGGCAGAGGCTGTTCTCGGCCTCAGCGACTATCTGCCTGACCAGATGGGGGAGATCACCTCACTCCAGCTTCCTGACCTCGGCGACATCCTGCGAGCCAAGCACAAGATGGGCCACATCGAGTCCGAAGAAGCCTCGTCGCCGATCGAAGCGCCCATCAGCGGTGAGGTGATCGAGGTTAATGCGGAGGCCCTGCAGAATCCGGATCTGGTGAACTCGGAGCCCGCCGGCACGGTCTGGCTCCTTCGGGTTCGGATCGAAGTCCCGAGCGAGCTCGACGAGCTGATCAATGAAGAGGAGTACGCGGAGCTGACCACCGAAGTCTAGAGGGTGCGGCCGGAGAATATCTCGCCCGGCACTCCGTCCGCACCCTCAGAATTACCCCGCTGTGTTGAGGGGAAAACTGTGGCGCGACGGCGAGTTTCTAAAGCTCTGGGCCGGCCAGGGGATCAGCGAGATCGGAAGCCAGGTCAGCATGCTCGCCCTGCCGACCGTCGCGATCCTTGTGCTCGGCGCCACCCCATTCCAGGTCGGATTGCTGGCGGCGTGCGAGACCCTGGCTTTTCCTGTGCTCGGCCTGGTCGCGGGCGTCTACGTGGACCGGTTGCGCCGTCGCCCGATCATGATCGCGTGCGATGTCGGCAGGTTGGTGGCCCTCGTCAGCGTGCCCGTTGCGTTCGCGCTGGGCGCGTTGTCGATGGCGCAGCTATACGCGGTGGCCCTGATCACCGGGGTGGGCACTGTGTTCTTCGACATCGCATACCAGTCGTACCTGCCGGCGCTGATTACGCGCTCCGATCTCATCGAGGGCAATACGAAGCTGCAGGTGACCAGCTCGGTGGCGCAAATGGCGGGACCTGCGCTTGGTGGATTCCTCATCCAGCTGCTGGGACCGGCGCGGGCGGTCGCCGCTGACGCGGCTTCCTTTCTGATTTCGGTCCTTTCGCTTATTTGGATTCGCCGCGCCGAACCATCGCCGGCACCCGCCAGGGAGTCAGACCGCAGCGGCTTCTTCGCCGAGATGGGGGAAGGCATCCAGGTCGTTTTCGGGAATCCCACGATCTGGAAGATCGCAGGCAGCACGTCGACCTCGAACCTCGCGTCGAATCTCTTCTTCGCTGTCTTCTTGATCTTTGTCTACCGCGTCCTGCACCTGAGCCCCGGCACCGTCGGCGTCATCTTTGCAGCGGGCGCCGTCGGTGGCTTGTTCGGGGCGCTGACGGCGACCTGGATCCCACGTCGCATCGGGCTCGGACCCACGCTGTTCGTGACAATCCTGCTCGGCGCCCTTTCACTGATCCTCGTTCCTCTCGCGCAGTACGGCTTTGCAATCCCGCTTCTGTTTGCTTCGATGTTCGTCTCGAGCTTTGTCAACCCCGTCTACAACATCAACCAGGTGAGCCTTCGCCAGGCCATAACCCCTGACCGTGTTCAGGGTCGGATGAATGCAACTGTGCGAACGATCATCTGGGGCACGAATCCAATCGGTGCGTTCATCGGCGGCATCATCGGGAGCACCTACGGCATCGTGCCCGCTCTCTACGTCGGCATCGCCGTCTCACTCCTGGCAGGCTTCTGGATTCTTCTAGGACCGATCCGCCTCCGTGTTCAACCTGAGGCGGTCTCTTAGGGAATTCCGTAAGCGTGGCGTGTGCTCGACCTGACCAGCAATACGAGCACAGGGATTCCGATGAGAACCAGCGACCACGCGGCGGCAACGATCACCGCGGCGATCCAACCCCATGGCTTGCGCGCCTTCAGCCCAAAGTACGCGATCGCGTGCAGGAAGGCGGCGACGATCACAACGAAGAAGACAAGGATCGCCTCGAGGACGATAAGCGTCGGTAGGTCGCCCTTGACGCCGGCCTGAACGAGCGCCTGGTTGAGCTGGTCTCGACCGGCGGGCGCCGCGATGATCGCGGCGAATTGGGCAAGCTGGACCAGCCAGAACACGGCGCCCGCGCCGAAAAGGAAGGGCAGCCAGCGCAACCCCCCCGGCTGAATGGGCGTGGGCGGCTTTCGCGGCGCGGGTTCGAACGATTGACTACCGGCGCCAGGCGGTGGTCGGTTGGGCGGCCCTGACATCGAGGTATATCGTCTTACAAACCGCGGCGCCGCAGGCTACCTGTGCTTTTCGTGAAAAGTCCTGTTAAGGCTTGACAGTCACCACATTCAGCGGTATAACTGCGCGCGGGACACAATATGTCGTAGCCCACGTCTCACTCGGTTGAGTCCCACGGCCCAACGACAGGCAGGCGGATCCCCCCAAGAATCGCACCCCACGATGCACCAAACGCTCCACCACCGCCTGCCTGCTCTGAAGCTGCAGTAAGTGCCCCCTCCGGCCGGCTGCGCCGGCGGGGTGACTTCTTGGATCCTCGTACCTCCTAAACTCCTCGTCTGATGAGTCGCAAGACCAAAAAGAAGGCGCGGGGCAACTTTCGCCCGCCGGTGAGAGCCGCCGGCTCGCCCGGCGCCCCCGGCGTCCCGCTAACTCAGCGCAGCGTCGCGCAGGCCCGTGTCGGCGGCGACCAGGCCACCGTCCGCGCCGTGGAGATGTCGCTCGGCGCCCGCAACCAGGTCGTCAGAGCGCGGGGCGGCCTGCGCGTCATCGAGTCCGGCGACCCCGCGATACCCCTCGACCGGGTCCCCTATTTCACCCGAGACCTGGTGCGTCTGGGCGTGGTGGGAGCGGCGATGGTGGTTCTACTTGTTGTCGGTTCCTTCGCGGTGCCACTGGTCATCAAGTAGCAACCGCAGCTGCGGCGCCGTTCAGGGACCTCTCTATATAGCTTCCGCCTGGAGTTGGCTGCCCGGCAAACCCGGCTCATGGCGCCGGCCACATTTCCGATCATCGATACACTCACCTCATGCGGGTGATCCTGTTTACGGGCAAGGGCGGAGTTGGCAAGACGTCGGTCGCGGCCGCCACGGCCGTGCAGTGCGCTCGGGCCGGCTACCGCACTGTGGTCATGAGCACAGATCCGGCCCATTCGCTTGGTGACTCATTTGATATCGAGCTGGGCGCGGACCTCACCCCGATCTCGATGAATCTGTGGGCGCACGAGGTTTCGTCGCTCCACGAGATGCAGCGCCACTGGGTGAAGCTGCATGAGTACGCCGTCGAGGTCTTCGCCACGCAAGGCCTTGACGAGGTGGTTGCCGAGGAGGTGGCCAACCCGCCGGGGATGGACGAAATTGCATCGCTGATGTGGATCAAGCATTACGCGCAGCGCAATGAGCACGATGTCCTCATCGTCGATTGCGCGCCCACTGGCGAGACGCTGCAGCTCCTCACATTCCCTGATGCAGCCAAATGGTGGCTCGACAAGATCTATCCGTGGGAGCGTCGCGCGATGCGCGTCGCGCGCCCGGTCCTGCAGCCGATGATGGGCATCCCTCTGCCATCCGATGAGGTCTTTGCATCATTGAAGGACCTTCTCCTGGACCTGGGCGGCATGCGAAAGGTGCTCACCGATCCTGCGATCACCACCGTGCGGATCGTGCTCAACCTCGAAAAGATGGTGGTCAAAGAGGCCAAGCGGGCATACAGCTATCTCAGCCTTTTCGGCTACGTGACCGACGCAGTGGTGGTCAATCGTTTGCTGCCCGCCGAGGTGCACGACGAGCTATTCAAGAAATGGCAGCAGATTCATAAGCGCTATGAGGTGGAGGTCGAGCAGTCCTTCGTGGGTATCCCGATACTGAACGTGCCCCTTTTCGACCAGGAGGTCGTTGGCGAGGCGATGCTGCTGCGCATGGCCGAAGAGACCTATGGGAGCCGCGATCCTGCCGAGTTCTTTGCCACGACAAGCCCTCAGCGGATCGACAAGGACGGCACGGACTATGTCCTGACTTTGAAAGTCCCATTTGCGGATCGCACCAACGTGGACCTGAGCCGCCACAACGGGGAGTTGTACGTGACGATGGGCAATTATCGCCGGGAGATCGCGCTTCCCACGGTGCTGGCCAAGCGCGACACGGCCGGAGCCACCATCGCGGATGGGGAGCTTCGCGTGCGGTTCGCACGTCGAGCAGAATCAGCAACCTCGCATGAGACCGCGGGCGGCCGCAAAGTGAAAGGAGAACGGCGATGACACGAGATGGCGAGCGTCTGATCGAGCTGATCAACGAGCTGGGCTCTCGCGTCACGCATGTGGTGTCCGACATGGTGCCGCCTTCCGCGCAGGTCCACCTCCTCAACGCCCAGCGCGAGCTGATAACCGCCCTGATGCTGATCTACGAGAACCGGGTGGCCACCCCACCCACGGGACGCGCGGCGTCCAGATCCTCAGCACGCCAGGCGGCTCGCCGCCGCTCACCCAGACGCGTGGGCAAGATCCCCATAGAGTGAGCGGATTCGTCGCCTTCGTGCTGGCGGCGCTGCTGCTCGTGCCCGCCCTG
>JBDUAO010000113.1:0-8753 GCA_040004595.1 Candidatus Dormiibacterota bacterium
GGCCGGGCGCGAGGTCAAAACGTAGGGAAACACCCGATTCGGGCCTTGCGCGTTCCGCCATAGCTTGGGGCACACATGACGAGCTTTGTCGCCGAGTGCTTCTGGATCGGCGTGACGGACGACGACCTGCGCCGCATCGACGAGCGCGCCGTCGCGGCTGTCGAAAGGCTGGACTCCCAAGAAGACCATGTGCGCTACCACGGCTCGGTTCTGATGCGGTCGGACGAGGTCGTGCTGTGCTTCTTCGAAGGCTCGGCCGCGGGCGTCCGCCGGGCCGCCGAGGCGGCGACCATCCCGTTCGAGCGAATCCTGGAGACCGCGAGCTCGCCGTGGGCCGTCAAAGAACAATAAGGAGATCCTCCATGTCCAAAAGACTGCTGCTGACCCTGACCGCGTCCAAAAGACTGCTGCTGACCCTGACCGCGCTGCTGGCTGTGACCGCGTGTGGTGTCTCGAGCGAGACTTCCAACAACCCGAGCCCGAGCCCGGCGTCGACGCCGAGCGTGGCCGCCTCGCCGTCGCCGCCTACCCTCGCCAGTCTGGACCCCTGCAAGCTCGTCACGGCGCAGGAGGCGTCAAGGCTGGCGGGCACTACATACGGTGCCGGCGTCGAGGAAACGGCGGACAACGGCGCCAAAGAGTGCGTCTATGGCCGGCAAAGTCTCAACGTCTTCTTGGTCATGGTCAACGTCGCCCCCGACGCGGCAACCGCCGAGGCCGATTGGGCCAAGACTGAGGCTGACGCGCAGTCGGGTCTGCAAAAGCTCGCGGGAAGCGAGGGCGCGTCCGTGGGATTGCACGCCGGCAAGATCACACTGTCGGGAGCCGACGAGGCTGCGACCGCGGCCGCGGGTGGCGCGATCGGCGCCAACCACACCTTGAACGTCAGCGCCATTTACGTCCTCAAGGGTGCGGTGTTCTTCATGTTCTCGGACCTCGTGCTCGACAAGTCGGCGGCGTCCGCGTCCGCCATGGCGACCATCGCCGCCACCACGCTGACGCGCATTCCGTGAGCGCGGCGCTCTGGCCCGACGCGCTCGTAGACAACCGCGCTGGGCGGCTGACGGGCGTCCAACGCAAGAACCTCGGCGCGATGTCGCGCGGCTGGCGCAAGGCGGAGGTGCAGTTCGCCGGCGTCTTCGCCGTGATCGGGCTCCTGGTGTGGTTCGCCCAAGGCCCCGCGCGCTACGCGGTCATCAAGCCGCTGGTCGGCATTGCATTTCTGATCCTGGCCGTGACGCTGGTGGTCATCGCGGTCGTCGGCGCCGATCCGGTCACGCGGGACGCGCGCGCGGGTCGCGTCGCATCGGCGGAGGGCGCCATTAAAAAATGGACCGAGACGACCCACGGGCGCAACTCGAGCACGACCTCGCACTACGCCGAGGTGGACAACGTCCGGGTCGAGATGAGCCAGCTCTCATACCAGGGCGTTCCGGACGCGGGGATCGTCCGGATTTTTTATCTTCCCAACAGTCACCGCCTCGTCAATTTCGAGCAGCTCGCGGATCGGCCCCTGCCCGACGGCGCTATAACCGACCCGCACTTTGCGCTGAAGGTCGCAGCCGGCAGCATCTTCGGCAGCGCCGAGGCGCGCGCCGAGATGGCGGCCATGGAGCACGTGATGCAGGCGCAGATCAAGACCTCGCTGACCGCGCCGGCCGCAGGCGGCACCAAGCCGCTCGGCGAAGCGCTGCCGGGCATCTGGACCAACCCGATGATGAGCGTCACCTTCGGCGCCGACGGATCGGTCTCGGCGATCCTGCCAGGGGGCATGAAACGCTCGGGCCACTGGTCTGCCGACTCGTCGGGTCATCTCATCACCGATCTGATGGGTCAGCAGGGGAGCCTCGAGGCATGGATCACCGGCGACGAGCTCACGGTGGAGCTCGGCGGTCAGGGCGTAACGCTCCACCGCCGATAACTCGCTCATTACTAGCCCGCGAGGGCTGAGCTCAGACTCGAGTCAGAGGCCGATTGCCATGCCACATCGGTGCTTCTCGTGGTCAGGCAAGTGCTCGACGATCGTCTGGGGGATGACCAGGGTGCGATGCTTCCGATCAAAGCTTCGAGCCAACTAGCATTCCGCGTTGAGGGATTGCGAGTGGATGTCATCGGAAGAGGCGCCGAGCTCGATAGGACCAGAGCCTGGCTGAAAGCCACAAGCTCGGACCGAACTGCCCTTTTCATCGAAGGCGAGCCCGGCATAGGCAAGACCACGATATGGTCGGATGGAATCAACCAGGCTCGCCTGGAGGATTGGACCGTACTGGTCTGCCGTCCACGCCCTTCCGACGCCGGCCTCTCCAACGTCGGCATTACGGATCTCCTTCGGAACGTACCAGACGAGGCGTTCGCTGACCTTCCGGCACCACAGCGCGGGCCTCTGGAGGTTGCAACCCTGCGCAAGGAGGCCGGCGATGGCGACCTCGAGCCGCGCGCTGTGGGCACAGCACTGACCGCACTCCTTGCCGGCATGGCCGTTCGCGGTTCGTTGTTGCTCGCCGTCGATGATGCCCAGTGGCTCGATGCGGCTTCCGCTCGAGCCCTCGCATTCGCTCTCCACCGTCAAGACCGTGGCAACGTGCGCCTGCTGGCGGCTTTCCGCATCGAGACCGGAACCGCACGCGCGTCCGCAGCATTCACAACCTTCGAGTCGGCGTTGGGCCGCGACCACATCGATCGCGTGCCGGTCGGGCCGATGAGCGTCGCCGCGATTCACCGGCTGATCCTGGAGACGTTGGGCAAGACGTTCACCCGTCCAGTGCTGCTGCGAGTCCACCAGGCGGCAAGAGGCAACCCCTTCTACGCGCTGGAGATCGCCCGTGAGATCCAACGTTTTGGCCCGCTGCAGGCGGGGCGTCCGCTGCCAATACCGAAGGATCACCGTGACCTGGCTCTACTCCGACTCGGCCGTCTGCCTCGCCCAACTCGCGATGTGCTTGCGCAGGTCGCCGCCATGTCGCGCCCTTCCACCAGCGAGCTGGACATTGATGCGCTCGCCGCCGCGGAAAAGGCGGGCATAGTTCGCGTCTTCCCTGACGGGCGCGTCGATTTCACGCATCCGCTCTATGGTTCGGCGTTGTACAGCTCGCTGCCGGAGGCAACTCGGCGAAAGCTGCATCGTGAGCTCGCGTCCCGCGAAGGGCCGCTCGAGGAGCGAGCGCGGCATCTTGCACTTGCGGCCGCCGGGCCCGATGCTGCCAGCGCCGAAGCGCTCGATCGTGCAGCGGAGGCGGCGGGGGGACGTGGTGCAGCCGAGGTGGCGGTCGATCTGAAGGAGCTGGCTCTGCGCCTGACGCCGCCCGATGATGCGCAGGCAGTGTTGCGGCGGGAGATCGAGCTGGCGCAGCGTCGGTACTACGCCGGCGATGCTCCAGGTGCGCGTCATGAGCTGGAGCGATCGTTGAGTACTTTGCCGGCCGGTGAGAATCGGGCGATGGTCTTGATCGAGCTCGCGAGCGTCACCTGGAACCAGCAGGGTGGAGATCAGGCGCTCGCCATGATCTCGCAGGCCCTGGACGAAGCGGTATCGCCCTCGCTTCGGGCGCAGATCCACTCGCGGGTGTCATGGATCGCGGAAGACGTCGATCAGGGGCTGACGCACGCAGAGGCCGCGCTTGCGTTGACCGACGAACACGAAGATCCAGTCCTCTACTCATTTGCACTCCACAACGTCGCTCGCCTCAAGTACTACTCGGGACGGGGTGCGGACCATGAAGCGGTCGAACGTGGGATGCGCCTTCAGCACGACGCGGCGGCGTGGGATCTCAGCATGGTGCCTGCCTTCTGGGCGCGCGATTTCGACGACTTCGACACGGCGATCCGTCGATTCGAGGAGCTTGTTCTCATTTGCCGTGAGCGCGGTGACCAGGCAAGCACATGCGGCGTGCTCGCCCACATGGCGTTGATCCATTCCATGACTGGGCACCTGCAGCGCGCCCGCGGGCTGGCCGACGAAGCGTTGGACCTTGCCCATCAGGCCGGTCTCGAGGCATGGATCGGTGTTGGCCTGTGCGCCAAGGGCCAGGTGCTCGCCCGCGCGGGCGAGCTCGTGGAGGCGCGGGCAGCCGCGGATGAGGTTTTCCGCAGGCTCGAGGTCAATCCCGACAGGACGATCGGCGGGCTTGCGTCGATGGTCCTCGGCTTCGTCGCCTTCTCAAATGGTGACCACGCCGAGGCCGACCGCCAGTTCTCGAGGATCGACGCGGTCGATGCCTCGTACCACGTCCGGGAGTCCCCGAACCGATTTCACGCCGATCACGCCGAGGCGGTCATTGCGCTTGGTGACCTTGACCGCGCTGAAGCCATGGTCTTCCGCATGGAGGCGCGTGCCGCTGCGCTGCCGAGGCCGTGGATCCTCTCGGTCAGCGCTCGTTGTCGCGGAATTCTGCAATCTGCGCGTAGTGATCAGGAGGGCGCCCTCACGTCTATTCAGTCAGCCATTAAGCATCACGAGGGGCTGGCCATGCCGGTGGAGCGCGCGCGAACCCAGCTTTCACTCGGCCTGGTGCATCGTCGCCGCAACGAGCGTCGCGCCGCAAGAGCCGCTTTCGAAGAATCGTTGGCGACATTCGATCGGCTGCACATCGCACCCTGGATCGATCGGGTTCAAACCGAGATCGCGCGAGTCCCCGTGCGCCGTGCCGCGACCGACCTGACGCCGACCGAAGAGCGAATCGCCCAACTGGCCGCGACTGGGCTGACCAACCGCGAGGTCGCGGACCGGGCCTTCATAAGCCCGAAGACCGTGGAGGCCAATCTAGCTCGCGTCTACGACAAGCTCGGGGTCCACTCGCGGGCAGAGCTCGGTCGCGTCATGGCGGAGCGCGCACAGAGAGTCAATACGTAGGGCAACACCGGCGTTGAAGGCGAGATGGCCGCGAGACCGCGTGACCTGAGCCTGTTGCTGAGATTGTTACTTACCCCAGTGCATGCTCACGTGGATCGGGTTCGAGGGGATTGCAGATCCTCGCTCCTTATGGACGCAGGCTCATCTCCTCGCCCGATTTTGAGAGCCCAGGTGAATCTGAGGAGATTGGAAATGCAGGACAGGGTGCGAGGCAAGGCCGAAGAGATTAAGGGCAAGGTCACTGGCGACAAGGGTCTTCAGGCGAAGGGCAAGGCACGGCAGAAGGTGGGCGAGGTCAAAGAGGCCGCCAAGTCGATCGCCTACGACGTGGAGCACCCCCGCAAAAATCGGTAAACGCAGCTGTCGTGGCTCTGTTGCGCACTTAGGACAATCATCTAAAAATTGAAAACGACCTTGAGTTTGGCGCTTCGGTTGCACGTGTGGCGGCCCCGAACGCGATTGCGTCTGATCCGTCTACTGATGCGATGGAACCGCGAGCTGGTGACCAACGCTGCAGCCAGAACCGATCGCCCGGGTTACACAAACTTATACGCGCCTGAGGAGGTGTTGAGATGATCCACGCATTGCTGGTTGTTGCGGTCATTCTGTTCGTGCTCTGGCTGCTGTTCCACGCGGCCGGAGGTCTGGTCAATCTGATTTGGCTGGTCATCATCGTGCTGGTCGTGCTCTGGCTGGTCGGTTTCGTCCGCGGCCGCTCGACGCGCTAGGACGAACAGAGTTCGCCGCAGTGGCCCCACAATCGGGATTGCTGCGATAGCTTGCTGAGCGAGCGGTTGTTCGCCTGATGGCTTTCCTCAGCTCGCTACCAGGCCTCGCGGCGATCTTCGTGGTTTCGGCCATTGCGGTCTGGTTCGCCGGCGGTCGCTTGTCAGCCTCAACAGACGCTCTGGCCCACCGCTACCACCTCGGAGAGGCGCTCGGCGGGGTCATCCTGCTCGCCGTCGCCACAAATCTCCCCGAGATCGCCATCACCAGCACCGCGGCCGTCAGCGGCCACCTCGACTTGGCGGTCGGGAACATTCTGGGCGGCATCGGGATCCAGACGGTTGTGCTCGTGGCCCTTGATGTCGCGCGGCCGAGTCCACTGACCAGTCGGACCACGTCGCTGCGGCCGCTGCTCACCGCGGGGCTCGTCGTTGCCGTCTTGTCTGTGACCGTGATGGGGACCGCCGTGCCGAGGTCACTCATTTTTGCGCGTCTCACCCCCGAGGACATTGCCGTCACAGCCGTCTGGCTGGCGGGTCTGGTGCTGGTCAAGCGCGCCGGCGGCGGACTGCCCTGGGTGTTGGCCAAACCGCCGCCGAAAGCGCGATCGAAGCCCGCACAGACCAATAAGTCGTTTCTCGACCGACACCCGCTGTCAGTCTTCTGCGCGGCCGCCGTGGTGACGCTCGCCGCAGGCGCGGCCCTCGCTCAGACGGGCGAGGCCATCAGCACGAGCATCGGGCTGAACGGGGTGGTTTTCGGGGCGACGTTCCTCGCCGCGGTCACCGCCCTGCCGGAGCTGTCGACCGGGCTCGCGGCCGTGAGGTTGGGTGACCACGAACTGGCCGTAACCGATATTTTCGGTGGCAACGCCTTTCTGCCCGTGCTCTTCCTCCTGGCGACCTTGCTGTCTGGCAAGCCAGCTCTGCCCGAAGCGGGCAAAAGCGATGTCTACCTTGCCGTGTTCGGAATCCTGCTCACGATGCCCTACATGGCTGGTCTCTTGTTCAGGCCGCGCCGGGAGTTTGCGCGGCTGGGACTGGACTCGATCGCCGTGCTGGTCATCTATGTCGTCGGGATCGCGGGTCTGCTGTTCGTCGGCCGCTAGGCCGAAATACTGCAGGATCGAGCGCAGCGCGCATACGTAGCGTGCGGTAAACCTACGCCCTCATCTAACCTCTAGTTAGTTGTGGCAGTGAACCAGCCGCCGGCCAAACCGGCACCTCCGAACCCAATGCGCTCGACCCGGTTGTGGGTGACCTTGGGGATCCTCCTGCTGGTCAACATTTTCATCACCAACGTGCTCTTTGCACCGGCACAGCCAACCACTGTCACGTTGCCCTACGACGTCTTCAAGCAGCAGGTCGCGGCCGACAACGTCATCAGCGTGACCACGACCGGCGACGCCATCACCGGCGTCACCAGGACCCCGGTCAAAGAATCGCCCACCAGCACGACCAGCGCCACTCATTTCACGAGCCAACGCCCATCCTTCGCCGACAACACCCTGGAGGCGCTGCTCGAGCAGCATGGCGTGACGATCAATGCCAAGCCCGCGAATCCACCGCTCCCCTTCTGGGAGACCCTGCTCCTGAGCTTCGGGCCAACACTGCTGATCGTTGTCGCGATCCTTTATATGCTCAGGCGGGCGGCACGGGCTGGTGGCGCAGGTGGTCTGCTCGGCGCTTTCGGTCAGAGCAAGGCGCGGCTTTACGATCCGGAGCGGCCAGGCACCACCTTCGCCGACGTGGCCGGCATCGACGAGGTCAAGCAGGAACTCGAGGAGCTCGTGGACTTCTTACGGGAGCCGCAGAAGTACGAGCGGCTGGGGGGCATGGTCCCCAAAGGGGTTCTTCTGATCGGTCCGCCCGGGACGGGCAAGACACTTCTGGCAAGGGCCGTGGCCGGCGAGGCAAAGGTCCCGTTCTTCAGCCAATCCGCCTCGGAGTTTGTCGAGGCGATAGTTGGCGTCGGCGCCTCGCGCGTGCGCGACCTCTTTATGAAGGCACGTGAGGCGGCGCCCGCGATCATCTTCATCGACGAGCTCGATGCCATCGGCCGCAGCCGCAGCTCCGGGCTTCGGATCGGCGGCAACGACGAGCAGGAGCAGACGCTCAACCAGATCCTCACCGAGATGGATGGCTTCGAGCCCGGCAAGGGCGTCATCGTCCTTGCGGCGACCAACCGCGCCGACGTTCTCGATCAGGCGCTTCTCCGTCCGGGTCGATTCGACCGGCGCGTCACCCTCCAGCCGCCCGACCGGCGCGGCCGCGCCGCGATCCTGAAGATCCACGCCGCCAAGGTGCCGCTGTCACCCGATGTCGACCTGGACGAGATCGCCGGCGCAACCCCGGGGTTGGTCGGCGCCGATCTCCGAAATCTGGTCAACGAGGCGGCACTCGGCGCCGCCCGCAAAGGCCAGACCACCGTGTCGACTGAGGATTTCTTCTATGCGATCGACAGGCTCCTGCTCGGCACCGAGCGCCACCTCATGATGTCGGCGAGCGATCGCGAACGCGTCGCCTATCACGAGTCCGGGCACGCACTTCTTGGGCTTCTCATACCCGGCGCCGATCCCGTGCGCAAGGTCACGATCATCCCTCACGGTGGGGCGCTGGGAGTCACCATCCAGAGTCCGCTCGACGATCGCTTCAACTACGGTGAGGACTATCTACGGGCACGGATCGTCGGCGCCCTTGGCGGTCGCGCCGCCGAGCAGATCGTTTACAAGGTCGTCTCAACCGGTGCGGCGAACGACCTCCAACAGGTCACGCAGATTGCTCATGAGATGGTCGTGAGGTGGGGGATGAGCCCGAAGATCGGCCCGCTCGCCTTCGCCGACGAGGGCGCCGGCCCCGGGCTCGGGATGGAGCGCCCGTACAGTGAAGCGACAGCGCGGGAGGTTGACACAGAGGTCAAGCGCATCGCCGACGAGTGTTTCGCCGAAGCCTTGCGACTCCTGATCGAGCATCGCTCTCAACTGGACGACCTCGCTCACGCGCTGTTGAAGGACGACTCCCTTGGCGAGGATCAGATCCTGGCGGTGACCGGAATCCAACGGGTGGCCGCCTTTAACGAACAAAAATAGCCGTTGAGCAGCGCGGCGCTCTTCTCCGCACAACCGACGTAACAGTCCTGCAACACATGCTCGCGAAGATGGGCGGCATGAAACTAACCA
>JBDUAO010000114.1:0-8747 GCA_040004595.1 Candidatus Dormiibacterota bacterium
GGCACATTGGCGACGGTGCCCTCGAGGATCTTCAGCAGCGCCTGCTGGACACCCTCACCGCTGACGTCGCGGGTGATCGAAGGGTTGTCCGACTTGCGTGCGATCTTGTCGATCTCGTCGATGTAGATGATCCCGCGCTCCGCGCGGCTGATGTCGAAGTCCGCCGCCTGGATCAGACGAAGAAGGATGTTCTCGACGTCCTCGCCGACATACCCGGCCTCTGTAAGGCTCGTCGCGTCGGCGATGGCGAACGGCACGTCGAGGATCTTGGCCAGCGTCTGCGCGAGATAGGTCTTGCCGCAACCGGTCGGTCCGACCAGCAGCACGTTGGACTTCGTGAGCTCCACATCGCCCACCGACTTGGAGGCAGAGATGCGCTTGTAGTGGTTGTAGACCTGGACCGAAAGCACCTTCTTGGCGCGGTCCTGGCCGATCACGTACTGGTCCAGCGCGGCGCAGATGGTCTTGGGGTTGGGGATGAAGCCTGTCTTCTGCTTCTTCGTGCCGGCGGAGCGGTTGTCGTCCTCGAGCACTTCCTGGCAGAGATCGATGCACTGGTCGCAGATGAACACACCCGGTCCGGCCACCAGCTTGCGCACCTGGTCCTGCCCCTTGCCGCAGAACGAGCAGCGCGTGTAGCGGCGGCGGTCCTCTCTTTCGTTCATTGCTTCCTCTTCGCGGTTCCTGCTCGGTCTGTGTCTATCAAGACGAGGCCGGTGCCGGGGGATTATGCCCCCACAGCATCTCGTTCGCAACGCTTATGCACTCGCTGCAGATGAAAACGCCTGAACCTGCTACGAGTCTCACTCCCAGCTCGCCCTGCATCTTTCCGCAGAACGAGCACTTTGGCTTGTGCCTCTTAACCTCGCCGCTCTTCCCCCTGCGTCGGAAGATCATGGCTAAGGGGCTGCGACCACCTTTTCTTTCTCTTTCTCTTTGGCAGTTGCGGCTTCGCGGGCCGCGTCGAGCGGCTTGATCGGAGTGAGGATGATGTCGTCGATCAGCCCGTACTCCTTAGCCGCCTCGGAGGTCAGGAAGTAATCGCGCTCAGTGTCGAGCGTCACCTTCTCGATCTTCTGACCCGTGTGCCGCGCCAGGATCTGGTTCAGCTGCTCGCGCGTCCGAAGAATCTCCTTGGCGTGGATCTGGATGTCTGTCGCCTGACCCTGCATCCCGCCCCACGGCTGGTGGATGAGGATGTTGGCGTGTGGCAGTGCGTAGCGCATGCCGTGCGCGCCGCCGGCCAGTAGCACTGCGGCCATCGAGTAGGCCATGCCGATGCAGATCGTCGACACCGGAGGCCGGATGTACTGCATCGTGTCGTAGATCGCCAGGCCTGCAGTCACCTGTCCGCCTGGGCTGTTGATGTACAGCGAGATCTCTTTGTCTGGGTCCTCTGACTGAAGAAACAGGAGTTGCGCCACCACCAGGTTCGCCACCTGGTCGTCGATGGGCGTCCCGATGAAAACGATGCGGTCCTTCAGCAGCCGAGAGTAGATGTCGAAGGCACGCTCGCCGCGTCCCGTGTTCTCGACCACCATCGGCACCAGGTAGCTCTCGGGGCGCTGTATCCGGTTCATATCGTGCACAACGTCATTCTAGACACGCCTCCCCCCGGTTCCGTCAAGTCCGCGACGGGATTGCAGGCTTGGGGCGCCCTTACCTGGAGGCCGGTGCTTCAGCCGCCAACCGATCGAGCACGCGCCGCCGTCGCAGCCGTGAGGCGAAATAGCGGCGAGCGCTCTCGCTCCTCTTCAGCTCCTCGACCTGCCCCTTGAGCTCCTCGTCCGCGCCCGCCTGGTCTTCGAGGTAGCTGGTGACGTCCTCGGCTGAAGGTTCGAGATCCTGCTGCTTCGCATACTCACCAAGCACCAGGTCGACCTTCAGCCGCTGCTCGGCCGCCGGCCTCTCCTCCTCGACCCACTGGTTGATGTTCTTGCCCATGTACTCGAAGTACCGCTCGAGCTTCAGGCCCTGGCGATTGAGAGTCCGCTCCATGGATTCGAGCTGACCTGTCAGCTCGCGATCGACAAGGGCCACGGGCACGTCAACGGTCGACGACTCGACGAGACCTTTGACAACCGCCTGCTCGCGATCGAGCTTCGCCATCTCCTTCGCCGACTCCTCGAGCTTGTCCCGTGTCGACTTCCGGAACGACTCCACGTTCTCGTGCGCGCCGTTGCTCAGCTGCTTGGCCATCGCGTCGTCGAGCGGAGGGAGCACCTTCTCCTTGACGCCCTGGACGGTGACCTTGATGGTCGCTTCCTTGCCGGCGAGCAGCGGATCGGTGTAGTCGTCGGGGAATTTCACCACGGCGGATCGCGTGTCGCCAACCTTCGCACCGGGAATCACCGCCAGCAGCTCCGGAAGCAGCACGCCTTCCTTCAGCTCCGCCTCCATCGCCTTGCGGGTCTCCGATTCGATCACGGTGCCGTCCACGTTGACCTCGACGTCGATCACGACGACATCGCCATCGCGAGCCTCGCGCTCCACCGGCGTTATCTCGGCGAGCGGTTCGCGGAGGTCCTCGAGCCGGCGATCCACCATCTTGTCGGTGACCTCAACCGGTTCGATCGGCGCCTCGAGCTTAGGCACCTCGCCGAGCTTCACCTCCGGCATCACGCTCACCGTCGCCTTCAGCCGCGCGGGCCGGCCTCGTTCCAGCTCGAGCACCTGGACGTCGGGGCTTTCGATCGGATCGATGGCGCCCTCCTGAAGCACCTGACGCATGATCTCTGGCACCATCAGCTCGACCACCTCTTCCCTCACGGCCGCGGGACCGAGGCGCGCTTCGACGAGGGACCGTGGTGCGCGTCCTGGACGGAAGCCTTCGATCCGGGCCTTGGAGGTGAGCCGGTTCAGAACCCTGTCATACGTGGCGTCGACGGTCTCGGCGGGCACCTCGATCGTCATGCCGACCTGGCTTTTCGGAAGCTGCTCCGTCACGACTGAGAGAGGTGTGTCGGCCATTTCGATCGATTCTACTGGCGATCAATCAAACCAGACCGTTTAGGCAGACCTCGGCGCCGCCGCCGGATCACGTGACCCGAGGTCAGTGAGGCCCGAACTGCCTCAGGGACACTGGCCAGGCGGCAGGATGCAGGGAGTCGGCGACGGGGCGGGCGTCGGATCAGGCGGCGGGGTCGCCATGACCGGACCACCCGGGTCCGGTGGCACCACGAACGGGATCGGCTTGGGGCTGGGCTTGGGGCCGCTGTCGCCAGGAAGCTTGGGGATGTTGCGCGTGTCGATCAAGAACCAGCTGTTGCCCGGCCCTCCGACGACATCGGCGGGCTTGGTGTACCAGCGGTTGCCCGCAACGCCTGCGAGTACTCGCGAGATGAAGGTGTGCATGCCAGGCGAGGCCACGAACACGCCGTCAGAGCCGTACACCATCGCGTAGTTGTTGTTCTTGATGTCGCCCACCCAGATTGCAGCGGCGATGTCAGGGGTGAAGGCGATGGTCACAGCGTCCTTGAAGTTGTCGGTGGTTCCCGTCTTGGCGGCCACCTGGCGGTCCGACCAGTGGAGCGCGCTGTTGCAGCCGAAGATCATGCAGCGGTTCTGGTCGTCGGACATGATCTGGGCCATGATGTAGGCCACGCCGGGGTCGAGCGCCGCGCGAGCGCGCTGGTTGGCGTGCGTCACGTAAAGCACCTGACCGTGTGAGTCCGTTACCGACAGGACCGCTTCGGGAGTGTGATAAACGCCCATATCCGCGTACGTCGCGATCCCGCCGACGTGCTCGAGCAACGTGATCGGGTAGCCGCCGAGCGTGAGGCTCGGGCCGTAGGTGGCAGACGGAGCCTTCGTGTCGTATTTGCCGTTCGGGTTGATGTATCGCGGCAGCACACCGAGGTTGCGCATGTAGCTGAGCACCGCCGGGACGCCGATCGAAAGCTCGACTTTCACGGCGGCAATGTTCAGCGAGTTGCCCATCGCCTTCTTCAGCGGCAGAGTGCCGTGGGTGCGGCCGTCGTAGTTGTAGAACTTCGTGGTGCTGTAGGCGTCCTTGTAGATGAGCGGGCTGGGGCCGTCATACACGGGTGTGTCGACGGTCGCCGCGCGGGCGTTGATGACTGCGCCATACGTGTATGGCTTCATCGACGAGCCCATGTTGCGGGGGATCGTCGTGTAGTTGATCTGTCCCGCGCTTGCGTTGTAGTTGGGCGAGCCGACCATGACGAGGATTTCGCCTGTCTTCGGGTCCTCCGCGATGAGGCCTGACGACAGTTGGCCGGCGCGGTCGCGCCAGATGTTGCTGGCGAGGTTCGCACGCACGACCTGCTCACCGATCACCTGCTTCTTGTAGTCGAGCGTGGTCTTCACGTAGAGCTGCTGCACTCCGGGTTGGAAACCGCGCTGCCGCAGCTCAGCCAGCACGAAGTCGACGAAGTGAGGCGCCTTGAAGCTGTTGATCGGGGCGTGGTAACTGAGCTTCTCCGCCGAGGCGGTGTCCATGTCCTCCTGAGTGATGAAGTTGGACCTGACCATCGCCTGGAGAACCTCGGTCTGGCGCAGTTTGGCGGCGTCCGGGTGCAGCACCGGGTTCCACTCGGTCGGGGCCTGCGGCAGGCCGGCGAGCACCGACGCCTGCGCCAGGTCCAGCTGTGAGGCGTGGATGTGGAAGTAGCCCTCGGCTGCCGCTTCGATGCCGTACGACTGCGAGCCGTAGAAGCTCTTGTTGAGGTAGAGCTCCATGATCTGGTCCTTCGAGTACGTTTGGCTCAGCTCGTACGCAAGGGCAAGCTCCTTCAACTTTCGCGACACCGATTGGTCGGGGGTCAGGAACTGCTGCTTGGCCAGCTGCTGCGTGATGGTGCTCGCGCCACTGACGATGTGTCCGGCGCGTACGTTGTCGTAGGCGGCGCGGATGATGGCCGCAGAGTCGAATCCAGGATTGGAGTAGAAGCCCCGGTCCTCGATGGCGACTGTCGCCTTGATGACGGTGGGGTTGATGTCCTTCAGCTTCACCGCGAGGCGGTGGTTGCCCTGGTCGCCGACGTCGGCGAGGATGACGCCCTTCCGGTCCGTGATCACGGTGTCGCCGGAGAAGACGGCGCTGTCGAGGCCGTTGATTGAGGGCAGGCTGTCAAAGAAGGACTGCGCGTACGCGTCCGCGGCGAGCCCGACCACGACCAGAAGCGCGACGACGACGGCCAAACCGCGCAACACGGCGTTGCGCCGGAGCCTCTGGCCGATCGGAGACCAGTCCGCGTGGATCCGGGCCCGAGGCCTGTGGCCGCCTTTGGTTTTGATTGTTTCGGGAATGTCTCTAGACATGGTTGGGGGGTCCGTAGATTCTACGGTTCCCACTGACCCCAACGGTCGGGCCCGCCGGGCGGTTACGCCGTAGGTTCATCCAAAGGGGTCCGGGCATACACCTCGTCAGCAGGCGCCAAACGCTCCTGGCGGGTGCCCGGAAAGTGAACCCGGACGCCGGGACGGCCGGGGCTCCCCAGCTCCCAGCCCGCCGAATAGAGCCGGGCGACCTCGGCGAAATCCTTGGCCTGGGCGATCTGCACCCCGTCGGTGAGCGAAAGGGTCTGGGACTTCGCCCCGGGAAAGCCGAGACGCACGTCTCCGCCGGTTTTGAGGTTGTAGGCGTAATCGCCGAGCGAGCCGGCATCCACGACGGCCACGAGCTCGGCAATCGTAGGGAAGCGGCCCTCTTTCATCGCCGTCTTCACGTCGGAGCGTGAGACGCGGTGAGCCAGGCGCTCGCGGCGTCGCACCTCGGTCAGCAGCACGTCTCGCTCGGCTCGCATGGCCGCGAGGTCTTTCTCGACCGGCCTCATCCGCTCCCGAACCTCGGCTACGCGGCGCTCAATCTCGGAGGCGTCAAGCGTGCCCAGTTCGTCGGCCATGGCGTGCACGTTACCGCTCGTGGTGGAGCGCCGATTTCCGAAAGCCGGCGAACAGCAAGCGATCGCAGACGATTTAAACGCGGTTTGATAATTCAACGCCGGTGTTGAAAAACTCGTACGATCATCTCGTGGATTCCAGGCGCGAGACCATCCTCGCCTTCCTGAAGACGCGTGGCCAAGCCACACTGGGCGAGGTCGCGGCGCACCTCGAGGTGTCCAAGCAGGGCGCTCTGCGCCACCTGGAGGCCCTGGAGACGGACGGACTGGCTACCACCGGCCACGCACAGCCTCACGGCCGCGGGCGTCCCGAGAACCTCTACGAGCTCACGCCCGCCGCCAATGGCCACTTTCCCGACGGCCACCGCGAGCTGGCAGGTGACCTCGTCCAGTTCCTCTCTGAAGAGCAGCTGAAGCGGTTTTTCGAGCGCCGGGCCGAGCGATTGGAGGCCGAATACGCCCCTCGTTTGGCCGGGCTAAACTTTGAAGGGCGCGTCCGCGAGCTGGCGAAGCTGGCCACCGAACACGGTCATATGGCCGAGGTGGTGGAGCTACCCGAGGGAGGGCTCGCGATCCGCCACTGCAACTGCCCCATCCAGGACGTGGCCGCCCGCACGGGCCTGCCCTGCCAGAGCGAGCAGCAGATGTATCAGCGCCTCTTGGGCGCCGAAGTGACCCGGTCGACGTGGATGGCAGAGGCCGCAGCCGACTGCACATATGAAGTGAAGGAGAACTAGAGAGAGTTGGCTGATTTCGAGATCCGGGACCTGCGGGCCAGCGTCGAAGGCAAGGAGATCCTCAAGGGCGTCACGCTCGCCATCAACAAGGGCGAGGTGCACGCTGTTATGGGCCCCAACGGCTCGGGCAAGTCGACTCTTTCCCACACGCTGATGGGACACCCCGGCTACACGGTCGATGGCGGCGAGGTCATCTTCAAGGGCAAGAACGTGCTGGAGCTGGAAGTCGACGAGCGCGCCCGCCTCGGCATGTTCCTCGCCCTCCAGTACCCGGTGGTTGTGCCAGGTATCTCGATGACCAACTTCTTGCGCACTGCATTGAACGCGAAGCGCGGTTACGACGGCAAGGACAAGTCCAAGATGATCTCCCCCAAAGAGTTCCGATCGATGCTCAAAGGCGAGCTCGAAGTTCTGCACATGGACGACTCGTTCCTGCCCCGCTACATCAACGACGGGTTCTCCGGCGGCGAGAAGAAGCGCGCCGAGATCCTGCAGATGGCGATGTTGAAACCCGAGATCGCGATCCTCGACGAGACCGACTCAGGCCTCGACATCGACTCGATCAAGTTTGTCGCGGAGGCGGTGAATCGCATGCGTGGGCCGGAGCTCGGCGTGCTGATCATCACCCACTACACACGCATCCTGGAATTCATCAAGCCGGACTTCGTGCATGTGCTCGTCGACGGGAAGTTCGTGCTGTCGGGCGGTCCCGAGATTGCCAGCCGGCTGGAGAAGACCGGTTATTCGGAATGGGCGGACGCTGATGAGCCGGCCGTTCTCAAGCCCGAGGAGATTGCCTGATGGCGACAGTTCCGAAGCAAATCGAAATTGGCTCGGACTACAAGGAGAAGTACGGCTTCTTCGTTCCGGAGGACTACATCTTCAAGGCCAAGCGAGGCCTGAACCCCGAGATCGTCAAGGAGATCTCGTGGATGAAGAAGGAGCCCGAGTGGATGTTGAACATGCGACTCCGCTCGCTCGAGATCTTCCGCAAGAAGCCGATGCCCACATGGGGTGCGGACCTCAGCGTGATCGACTTCGAGAACATCTTCTATTACCTGAAGGCATCCGACAAGCAATCGACCTCATGGGAGGACCTGCCGCCCGACATCAAGAAGACGTACGACCGGCTGGGCGTGCCCGAGGCCGAGCGCAAGTTCCTCGCCGGCGTATCGGCCCAGTACGAGTCGGAGGTCGTCTACCACTCGCTGCACGAGGAGCTGTCCAAGAAGGGAGTCATCTTCACCGACACCGACTCAGCCCTCCGCGACCACCCGGAGCTTTTCAAGGAGTACTTCGGCACCATCATCCCGCCCGCGGACAACAAATTCGCGGCGCTGAACACGGCGGTCTGGTCCGGTGGCTCGTTCATTTACGTACCGAAGGGCGTGCGGGTGGAAATCCCGCTGCAGGCCTACTTCCGCATCAATGCGGAGAACATGGGGCAGTTCGAGCGAACGCTGATCATCTGCGACGAGGGTTCCTTCGTGCACTACATAGAGGGTTGCACCGCCCCCATCTATACGACCGACTCGCTGCACTCGGCAGTGGTCGAGATCGTCGTCAAGAAGAACGCGCGGTGCCGCTACACCACGATCCAGAACTGGTCTACCAACGTCTACAACCTGGTCACCAAGCGCGCGCTCGCGTATGCCGACGCGACCATGGAGTGGGTCGATGGCAACCTCGGATCACAGATCACCATGAAGTACCCCAGCGTCTATTTGATGGAGCCTGGCGCCAAGGGCGATGTGCTCTCCGTGGCGTTCGCAGGCAAAGGCCAGCACCAGGACGCCGGCGGCAAGATGATCCACGTCGCGCCGAACACGACATCGACCATCACGTCGAAGTCGATCTCCAAGGGCGGCGGCAGGACGTCGTACCGGGGCCACATCAAGATGTACCCCGACGCGAAGAATTCCAAGTCGTTCGTGAAGTGCGACGCGCTTCTGCTCGACGACGAGTCGCGCTCGGACACTTACCCCTACAACGACGTCGACGCTGAGAACGTGACCCTCGGCCACGAGGCGACCGTGAGCAAGGTCTCGGACGAGCAGCTCTTCTACCTGATGAGCCGCGGCATCACGCGCAGCGAGGCCGAGACGATGATCGTCAACGGCTTCATCGAGCCGTTCACCAAGGAGCT
>JBDUAO010000115.1:0-8663 GCA_040004595.1 Candidatus Dormiibacterota bacterium
CTCTAGAGAGGAAGCCGGCGGCCCACGCCCTCCGCCAACGCCCGCGCGAACACCAGGCTCGCCGTAGCGGCGTCCTCGACCGCGTGCCCGGTTGATTTGTAGATCGTGATCTCCTGCTCGAAGGTTCGGCCAGGCTTGGTGCCAGCCAGGACCTCGCCCACCTCGGTGATCGTGCTCGTGTCCATTCCCTGCAGCTCATGAGCTCCGGCGGGCGGCGCATTCGTGGCGGCGCCTCTCCACTCCACGAACACCTTGCCTGCGGCCATGGTGTCGGAATCGATCTCCGGGCCGAAGGTCCCGCCAACGGAGCTCACATGAGCTCCTTCGTCCAGCCACTCGCGTCTGATCACAGGCTGCCGCGCATCAGTGCAGCACGCGACCACGTCCGCGCCACGAACAGCCTCCTCAAACGATGCGGCGACCCGCGCCAGCGGGTGGCGCGCCGCGAGCAAAGCAGCGCTCGCGTGGTCCCGCGACGCGATACGTATCTCGGTGAAGTCGCGCACGTGAGTGAAGGTTTCGAGGTGCGAGCCGCCCTGGACCCCGGCGCCAAGGATGGCGAGCACCCTGGCGTCCTGGCGCGCGAGCGTTCGTGTGGCCACCGCCGCGGTGGCGCCTGTGCGGATCGCCGTGATGCGGGTACCGTCCATGAGGGCGAGCGGCGTCCCATCCTTCTCATCGAAAAGTGCGATAAGCCCTTGATGGCTGGGAACGCCATGGCCGTGATTGCCGGGGAAGACCGAAACCAGCTTGACCTCGAGGGCGACGCCAGGCACGTATCCCGCCATCACTCCAAGCAACCCGTCTGGGGCCCGCGCCGCGCTCCGCGGTGGGACCGATGTAACCCCTGACGAGAAGAGGATCAGCGCCCTGGCGATAGCCTCGAGCATGGGGTCCACTTCGAGCAGACCTTCGACGTCCGCCTGGCTCAAGTAGAGGAGCTCTCGCATCACTCGGCATGATATTCCGGAGTGAAGGTCTTCTTGCGCAACGGGAAGCTGCTGACGCTGATGCTCGGCCACCTGACGGTGGACAGCTACATCGGCGTCGTCCCAGTCCTCTATCCAATTCTCATCGGGCGTTTTCGGCTCACGCTTGCGACGGTCGGCCTCGTGAGCCTTGCATACAGCGGCATGGCGGCGATATCGCAGCCCCTGTTCGGCGTGATCGCCGACCGGTATGGCACAAGGTTCACAGGAGTCGCCCTGGCCTGGACCGCGCTCACGTTCGCGCTCGTAGGCTTCGTTCCGACCTTCCCGCTGCTGCTTGTGATCGCATGCGCGTCCGGTCTTGGATCCGGCGCATTTCACCCCTTTGCGGCTCTTGATGTACGAGCGCTGCTGCCGGCCTGGAGGCGCAGCTTCGGTATGTCGGTCTACGTGACGGCGGGCACCGTCGGAGTGGCCATAGGCCCTCTGCTTGGGATCGCTTTGTTCGGGACCCTGGGACTGCACGGGACGGGCGTGCTTGTCGTCCCGGGCCTGGTTGCAGGTGCGTACCTCTTATGGAAGATGCGCTCGCCCGCGTCGCAGGTGGCCCGGAGGGGACCGGCCGGCGCTGCCGGCCAGGCGGTGCCTGTGTTCGCCCTCGCCATGGTGATCGGCGTGATGATGTCGCGCAGCTGGACGGTCAACGTATTTCTGTCGTTCACCCCGACCTGGTACGCCCAGATGGGGTACGGCCCAAGTTTTTACGGACCGCTGGCCACTACCCTCGTGCTTGCGAGCGCTGTCGGCACCGTCGGATGCGGCACGCTGGCGGACCGCTTTGGTCGCCGTACGGTGATCCTCGCCACCCTGGTGCTGAGCGCGCCTGCAGTTCTCCTGTACACGTTGTTTCCGGGTCCGTGGGCTTTCCTGAGCGCGGTCCTGATCGGGTTTCTTGCGGCGTCGACGGCCCCGCTGATGCTGCTGATGGCGCAGCAGCTGATGGCCGCTCGCGCCGGCCTCGCGTCAGGCCTCGTCATGGGACTGGGCTTTGTGACGGGTGCGCTCGGTGTGCCGATAAACGGCTTCATCGCCGACCATATCGGCCTCCAGAAATCGCTGATGACCCACGTGATCCTGGTGCTCGCGACGATAGCGATCGCCTGGTTTCTTCCCCGGGAAGATCAGTTGGAGCGCATCGCGGTCAGCCAACGGGAGGCCCCTGCCGTCGTTACTCCATGACAATGGGAACCGTGCTCACCACAAGCGGCCAGATGGAGATCGCCGTCCATGACGATGCAGCAGCCATGGCCAGGCTGTTCAAGCTGCCGGTCGCGAAAAGACTGAGCGCGCTCGCGGCGATGCGCGGGGTGTCCGAATTCGATGAGCCGGCGATGAAACAGCTACGGCAGGTGCACGAACAGGGCGACGGTTTCAGGGTCGGGGTTGACGATGCGCGCTACCCCGCGGCGTTGAAACGTCTGGTTGACGCCGACGCCTGGGGACAGCTCAAACGCGACCTTGCGCGTGCTTGGGAGTACCAGCAGTCGGTGCTGCCCGGCATTCACCACGCCGAAATGGTGGATGTCGTACTGACACTCGGAAACCCCGATGACCCCGTCTTCATCGAGCGGACGCTGGGTTATTACGGGATGGGCTCGGTTCCCGGCCGCATCTGGATGGTGGCCTGGCCCACTGATTACAACGTGTCGAGGATCGGTGCGTGCGGAGTGCACGAGCTGGCCCACAACATTCGCACCCCGAACGTCGAAGGCCATTTCGACCTGGAGGAGTGGGTGATCCACGAAGGCCTCGCCGAGGTCTTCACGGTCGAGGTGTGCGGACCTGATTCGACCGGTGCGTGGTATTCGCCCGTCACTGGAAAATCATTCGAGTCGGCCTGGAAGAAGGTGATCGGGGCGTTCGGCACCGGCCGATCGTTTCCTGACTGGACTCCGTACGTCCTGGGTGATGAGGTTGCCGCGCGGATGGGATTGCGGCCGGTTGGCGTGCCACATATGGGCGGCTACGCGGTCGGCCGGGCGATCATCGAACGTTACCTTGCGGCCACGGGTTTGAAAGCAGCTCAGGCGATGGTTCGCCCGACCGACGAGATCCTGGTCGGCGCTGGGCTGAATCCGAGAGCGAAAAGTTGAGCTTCGGGTCATGCCGGTGATCGGCAACATTTACGAGGCCGCCGGCGGGGAGGAGACCTTCCGGTTGCTGGTCGGGCGCTTCTACGCGAGGGTCGCACTTGATCCGGTGCTCCGGCCCCTCTATCCGGAGGAAGACCTTGCGAACGCCACTGAGAATCTCACGCTTTTCTTGATCCAGTACTGGGGCGGGCCCTCAACCTATAACGAGATACGCGGCCATCCGCGGCTCCGGATGCGTCATCAGCCGTTTGCGATCGGGCAGGTGGAGCGCGATGCCTGGCTCGGCCATATGGAGGCCGCGGTGGAATCGCTGGACGTCGTTCCAGCGGTCCGCAAAGCGATGAACGACTACTTCGAGGCGGCGTCCATGGCGATGATCAACCGGCCGGCTCTGCGCTGACCGGCGCGACGGCAACGTGGGCCGCCGGCGTCGCGGCCGGCTCAGGTTTAACGAGGTCCTGGGTGACCGGGGCGCCTTCGAGCTCGATCGTCAGCGTGTGCCCTGACGCCTTGGCTCGTCGCAGAGCCGCGCGCAGCCGTGGGATCTCCGCCCTCAACGGTTGCTCGACCCAGTCGAACGCGATGACTCGCTCGTTGACCTCCCAGAAAAGACCGTTCTGCATCGACTCCATGCGGTTGAGGGCCGCGTCGACGAACTCCGGCGGAGCCGCGGCAATGCCTTCGACGAGGATGTGGGCGACGTCCCGTTGGTCCGCCGCCATGGCCCAGAAGGTGAGCTTGGCGACGCCTTTGAAGAGGCCGTTAAGCCCGATCGGCCGAGCGTTCGGGATCAGGTCCAGCAGATTACGGACCATGAGGAGAGCGAGGCGGTGCGTGACCTGCGGATCGCGAGCGCGTGCCTCGATCGCGAGGTCGGCCACGTCCTCAGCGGCGGCGCCGAAGATTGCGGGCATCCCAGCCTCGTCGAAGTGTCGGCCGTAACGGAGCAGATGCGCGGCAGCTTCAACAGCCAGGTCTGGACGCCACTCGAGAGCGCCGATGGCATACCTGCGGTATTCGTTCATGATCGCCGACGCGAACGGAGGCGCTGACTGGTTGATCGCCGCGCGGAGGTACGTGTTGAAGAAACGTACGCAGAGCTCGGCCACCTCTTCGTCGCCTACCTCGATGGCTGCCAGGCCCACGTTGCGTGTGGCCACTGCAATGGCGTGCACCGCCTCCTTTCGATGCACCGGTGTGAGCCCGATCATGTCGACGAAACTGGACATGATCGTGTAGGTGAACCAGGTGCCGGCGCGATTCACCTCCGAGAGGATCTGGTCCGAGGCTCCTGGCATCTCGGTGTGGCCGACCTTGAACCAGTCGGTTTGGAAGCCTTTCTTGATTGGCAGGTAATCGTCGGCGATGAGCTGGCCCAGCACCTCGATGCTCAGCACGCAGATCGGCACATCGCCCAGCTGAATCGAGCCGAAAGCTATGTCGGTGATCTGCGCCACCGACGTCATGAGCTCGCTTCGGTGGCGGCGGGCATGCACGCTGTTTACTGCGGCACGCAGCTCGCGCCGAGCTCGACGCATGATGCCGCTGACGAGGGTCTCAGCCCTCATCACCTCGAAGATGTATCCGACGTAGGGGAGCAGGATTGCGAAGTTGATCAGTGCCAGGGCGACTGCCGCCGCGACGCTCCATGTCGGGACGTAGTTGACCTTGACCTCGGCTCGAACCAGGAATGTGTAGAGGATCGAGGCGAGAGCGAAGCTCAGCACTAATGCGTTCAGCGGATTGCGCGTAAAGATGCCCATGATTCGCGGTGAGTACCGCGAGGACGTGGTCTGGATGCCGAACACCACAGACACGATGACGATGCTCAGGGTCACACCCTCGGCGCCACCGACAAGGCCCAAAGTGCCGGCTGCGGCGGCCGGGTCCGGGGTGAAGAAGTCGACGATGGATCGATAGTGAATCGCGTCAAGAAAGCCGAAGAAGATGACGAGCATGAGCGAGACGGTCACCAGTGCCAGGCCGGACAGCGCCGCGCCAAACCAGCCGCGCGCGCCGCTTTCGCTCACCGCGGGACGCGCCGGCGATTGACGCGCCTCTTCAGCCACTGAAAGATCCCAAGAACACGGCCACGGCGATCCTAAGCGATTGGCGCCCGCAGTTAATCGGCACGCCATAGTTAGCGCCATGGCAATCCGCGCGCTGGTCTTCGACTTCGACGGGCTGATCCTCGACACGGAAGAGCCTGTCTACCGCTCGTGGGTCGAGGTGTACGAAGCACATGGCGAGACGCTTCCTTTCGAGCGCTGGGTGCAGATCGTCGGCTCGACCACGACCGAGTTCCATCCACAGCGCCACCTCGAGGAACGCCTGGGCCGGCCGCTAACCCAGGACGCGCTCGATCGTCGAATCGGGCGCCGTACCGAGATGATCCTCGCCCAGGATGTCTTGCCGGGAATCCTCCAGTACATCGATGACGCCACCGCCCTCGGGCTCAAGCTCGGCGTCGCGTCCAGCTCGACCAGCGACTGGGTCACCGGCCACCTCGAGCGTCTTGGCATTCTCGGACGGTTCGGCTGCATTCGCTGCCGCGACCACGTCACTCACGCAAAACCCGCGCCGGACCTCTACATCGCGGTGCTCGATTGCCTGGGCGTCAGCCCGTCGGAGTCGCTCGCCGTCGAGGATTCACCCAACGGAGTGATTGCCGCCAAGCAGGCCGGGATGCAGTGCGTCGCCATCCCCAACTCGATCACCGCCAAGCTCGACCTCAGCCACGCCGACCTGGTGCTCAGATCGCTCTCGGACCTCCCGCTGCAAGACCTTCTCCACCGGCTCGATGCACGCCACACCACTTAATCTTTCGTCGTGCGAATTGGAATCCTGACCGGCGGTGGTGACGCGCCCGGCCTCAATGCGGCCATCCGCGGCGTGGCGAGGCGAGCGTTCCAGCTCGGCCACCGGGTGAGCGGCGTGAAGAACGGGTGGGCGGGATGCATCGAGGACGGACTCATCGAAGAGCTCGCGCCGGAAGGCGTGCGAGGCATCCTTCCCCTGGGCGGCACGATCCTCGGCACCTCTCGAACCAACCCCTTGAACATGAAGGACGGCATCGCGACCGTCATCCGGGTCCTGCGCCGTAACGGGATCGACGGCATAGTGCCGATCGGTGGCGACGACACGCTGAGCGTTGCGGCTGCGATGCACGAGGCCGGGTTCCCCACGGTCGGAGTGCCGAAGACGATCGACAACGACCTCTCGGTGACCGAGTTCTGCATCGGCTTCGACACCGCGGTCGGCGTGGTCACTGACGCTCTCGACCGTCTCCACACGACCGCGTCCGCGCACCACCGCGTCATGGTGGTCGAGGTCATGGGCCGGGATACCGGATGGGTGGCCCTCGTTGGAGGCCTCGCCGGCGGCGCCGATCTCGTCGTCATCCCCGAGTTTCCCTTCACCCTGAAAGAGGTGGTCGGCCACCTCTACCGGCGGCGCGGCGAGGGCAAGCTATTCAGCATCATCGTCGTCGCCGAGGGCGCTCACATCCCCGAGCTCGAAGAGGAGGCAGGCGGCGCCCAGGACACCGACGCCTTCGGTCATGTCCAGCTCGCAAAGCGGGGCATCGGCGATGCGCTGGCGCGAAGGGTCGAGAGCGAGACCGGCTTCGAGACTCGCGTCACGGTGCTCGGTCATCTTCAGCGTGGCGGCTCGCCCAGCCCGACCGATCGGATCTGGGCGACGCGCCTTGGTGTGAGGGCGGCCGAGCTGATCGCCGAGGGCAAGAGCGGGGTGATTCCGATTCGCCGGAACGGAGATGTCGAAGTCGTTCCTCTGGCCGAAGTCGTCAAGGAGACCAGGCGCGTGCCCAAAGAGCTCTATGAGCTGAGTCGCGTCTTCGAATGAAGACTTCGCCGAGGAGGAAGAAGCCCATGGTCGAGCTCGCGGGCGGTGGCGATGACGGCTCCACGGGACTACTTGGCGGTGGCCGGGCGCGCAAGGACGATCCGCGCATCGAGGCCTACGGAACCGTCGACGAGGCGTCCAGCGCCATCGGTCTCGCCAAGGCGCTGTCCGCTCACGCGCGGGTGCGCGCGATCTGTGAAGAGCTGCAGCGCGGCTTATACGCTCTGGGGGCCGAGCTCGCCACCAACCCCGAGTCCAAAGTCTCCTTCGGCTCCACGACCGCTGCAGGCGTCGAGAGGCTGGAGGAATTCACGGCCGAGCTCGAGAAGGCGGTTCCGATGCCCGACGGCTTCATCCTGCCGGGCGCCACCCCCGCCTCGGGGGCGCTTGACCTGGCGCGCGCGATCACCCGCAGGGCGGAGCGCCGGTGCCTCACGCTGGAGCGTGGCGGCGGCTTCGACAACCCGCAGGTGCGCCGCTGGCTGAACCGCTTGAGCCTCCTGCTCTTCGTGCTCGCCCGATACGAAGAGGGCCTGTCAGGCCGTGCGTCCACGGCGGCGAAACCTCGTGCGAGACATTCGGGCTAAGCTTCGACGCGGGTAGTCCCACATGGCTTATGCCGCCCTCGGCGCCGCCGCCCTGCTCGTTGCGTACATTCTGATTTCCTATGCCGTCTACAGGCGCGCATTCGTGCCGGCAAGCCCCGCGTTTCTCGACGACTTCGCGTTCACGCCATTCGAGTTTCAGGCGGACTCTGAAGAGGTCGAGCTGGTCACGGCAGACGGCGTCAGCTTTGGGGCCTGGCACCTCCGGCAGCCGGGCTCGCCGCAGACCGTCATCGTCTCGGGCGGGCACAAGGGCCAGCGCACCAACTTGCTGGGCATCTCCGCTGCCCTGTGGCGCAAAGGGTTCAACGTGATTCTCTACTCGTATCGCGGCATGCCGGGCAGCGACCGCGCGCCCATCACCTTCGGCATCAAGGAGGTGCTCGAGCTGCAGGCGGTCATCGCCTTCGGACGCAAGCGCATTCCGAACGCCAGGATCGGCCTGCTCGGCTATTCGATGGGAGCCGTCGTATCGCTTCTCGGCGCCGCGGGTGAACCCGGCGTCGAGGCGCTGGTGCTGGACAGCCCCTTCAGCGACCTGCGCGCTCTCATCGCCGAGAACCTGAGGCATGCGATCAAGCTGCCTGGCGCGCCCTTCGTCTGGCTGGCCGGCCTGATGCTCCGTTTGCGAAACGGATCCCAGCTGTCCGAGTGCAGCCCTCAAGCTGTGCTCAGCTCACTCGAACCACGCCCGCTATTCTTCATCCATGGCGGCGCGGATGAGATCACGTCGGTGAATCACAGCCGCCGCCTTTACGACGCGTACCGCGGTCCGCGTGAGATCTGGATTGTCCAGGGCGCCCCACACACCGGCGCGTATTTCGCGGACCGTCCGTTATATGTCGAGCGCGTTGCAGGCTTCTTCGCCCGCCATCTCGGGCTCGACGTCAGCGGCCACCTACGGCTGGTCGAGGAAGAGGAGGTTAGTTAGTCGGGTCTTCGACCCGACTTATGAGGAAGGACCAGTCGGTCCTCAGTCGGGTCTTCGACCCGACTTATGAGAAAGGACCAGTCGGTCCTCTCTCATCGCCAGGCGCTTCGCGCGTGGCTGCTCTCTCTCCCGGGATGGGATTGATTACGGATTAGTTTCTCCAAACCACGATTGGGAGTGG
>JBDUAO010000018.1:0-27382 GCA_040004595.1 Candidatus Dormiibacterota bacterium
ATGAAACCGGGGTCGTACGACAGCGGGATGAACACCAGGTCGGTGTGGAAGCGATCAACCATCGGCTGATAGGCGATGACAAGCAGCGACAGCGCGATGGATGCGGCGATGACGCCGGTCATCACACCCTCGATCACAAATGGTCCGCGGACGAACCACTCAGTGGCGCCGACCAGCTTCATCACCTCGATCTCCTTGCGCCGGTGATAGACCGCGGTTCGAATGGTGTTCATTACGATCACGATCGACACGACGACAAGAATCGCCATCAGGCCGATGCCAGCCAGGCCGAGCCAAGACGACAGCTCGAGCATTCGATTCACGAAGTCGCCCTGATAGTTGGTGGGATCAGCAGGATCGACTCCGGACCACCTCCTCCCGAGCAGGTCGACCGCCGCCACATCCTTGAGGTCGACGACGCGGACCTGGAGCTTGGCGTCCAGGGGATTGCCGTTGATCTGCGTGGCGAACACCTCGTTATTCGGATCGTTCTTGAAGTCCACGAGCGCCTGTTCCTTCGTGATGAAGGTGACCGCCGCAACGCGCGGGTCCCCTTGCAGCTGATCGCGGAATTCGTACACGGTCGTAAGCGGAGTGCCGTCGGCGACGTTGATCGAGATCTCGCTGACTTTCAGTCGGAACCCGTCCACCACCTGCGAAAAGGTGTGTCCCACCAGCAGGTTGACGCCGGCGAGGATGAGGATGAGCGTGATCGACAGCACCGCGGCCAAGCTGACCGCGAGGTTGCGCCAGAAGCTCTGCCAGGCGCTATTGAGCGCGAATCTGAGGTTTCGTAACTTCATCGTGATACCTGCCTGATCGGTCGTCTCTGGCGATGTGCCCGCCGTCGATCGCGACCACACGCCGCCTCAAGAGGTCGACGATCTCGCGGTTGTGAGTCGCCATCACAACTGTGGCTCCCCGGGCGTTGATGCGAAGGAAGAGCTGCATGATCTCCCACGCGGTCGCGGGGTCGAGGTTGCCGGTTGGCTCGTCGGCAATGATGAAACGTGGTGCGTGCACCAGCGCCCGGGCGATGGCGACCCGCTGCTGCTCGCCACCTGAAAGGTTGGCGGGATAGGTCAGCTCCTTGCCCGAGAGCCCGACGGTGTCGAGAGCTTCGGCGACGCGGGACTCAACCAGCTTGTCCGGCTCGCCGAGCACCCTCAGCGCGAACGCGATGTTCTCGTACACGGTGAGGTTCGGCAGGAGTTTGAAGTCCTGGAAGACCAGGCCGATCTTGCGCCTGTAGTGCGGAAGCTGGCGGCGTTTCATCCTGCCCAGCTCGACGCCCTCGACGAAGATCTTGCCCTTGGTGGGCTTCTCCTCCCTAATCAGCAGGCGGACCAATGTGGACTTGCCCGCGCCTGAGGGTCCCACGAGGAACAGGAAGTCGCCTTCGGGTACGACAAGGTTCACATCCCGAAGGGCCTCGGTGCCCGTGGGATAGGTCTTCCAGACGTGCTGAAAGCTGATGATTGGCCGGCTGTCAAAATCTGGTGTTAGGACCATAAGCTGAAACTTTTGCTGTGACGTGCGGCGCTTGCGGGCGCGCGCGGCTAAGTAGCGGGCAGTATACCGCATGCCCCCTTTTGGTCCAAGTAGCGGGAAATGAGCCAAACAAGTAGGTAACGGAAGCTGGCGATTGAGCTTGCGCATGGTGCCGTGATCCGGCTTGGTGCGTAACAGAGTCCCCGCTCCCCAACATTCTCCCCGAGGAGAGGGAAAGCACTTACTTCGTAGCGGGGCTGGCCTGTTTCAACTTCCAGCTCAGGTAGCTTTCGATGAACGGGTCCAGTTCGCCGTCCAGCACTGCCTGGGCGTTGCCGAACTCGAACCCGGTTCTTACGTCCTTGACCAGGGTGTAGGGCTGAAGCACGTAGTTGCGAATCTGTGAACCAAACTCGGCAGGCAGCACCTGGCCGCGAATCTGATCGAGCTGCGCCGCCGCTTCCTGCTGCTGTCGCTGGAACAGCCTGGCCTTGAGCACCTTCATCGCCATCTCGCGATTCTTCATCTGGGATCGCTCGTTCTGGCAAGTGACCACGATGCCGGTGGGCAGATGGGTGATACGTATGGCCGAGTCGGTCTTGTTGACGTGCTGACCGCCGGCCCCAGTCGACCTGTAAGTGTCGATGCGTAGATCCTGCGGGTTGATCACCACGGCGGCCTCGTCGGCGCTCTCCAGCTCGGGCATGACCTCGACGAGGGCGAATGAAGTGTGGCGGCGGTGGTTCTGGTCGAAGGGCGAGATGCGCACGAGACGGTGGACGCCGTGCTCCGACCGAAGCAGGCCGTATGCCCGCGGACCGCGGATGATGAAGGTCGCGCTCTTGAGGCCGGCCTCCTCGCCGGGTGACGTCTCCAGGATCTCCGTTTCGAAACGGTGGTGCTCGGCCCATTTGAGATACATGCGCATGAGCATCTCAACCCAGTCCTGAGCCTCCACCCCACCCTGGCCGACCGAGATCGTGATCACGGCATTGTGATTCGCATACGGATCGGTGAAGAGCAGATCCAGCTCGCGCGAGCGCAGCTCGGCGCTGATCGCCTTTCGTTCCTGCTCCACCTGCTCTTGAAGCTCAGGATCTCCTGAGGCGAGCTGGTCGAGCTCGATGAGGTCGCGGGCGCGCTTCTCCAGCCGGTCCCACGAGGCGATCAGCTGGCGGTGGTCGGCAGCCTCCCGCGCCATCTGGCTGGCGCGTGCGGGATCATCCCAGACCCCAGGTTGAACGAGCTGATGCTCCAGGTCTCCAGCCCGCTTCGCTTTCGCGGCAAGGTCAAAGGTGCTCCTTGAGCTCTTGAATCCGACTAAGCAGTTCACTGGGGTTCAGTTCAGCGTCCATGAGATCTCCTAACTAGCGTGGCAGGGTTGGATCGGCTCCGCCGGGCCATGACTCCGCATCCAATTGAAAAATCAAGCGTGGCAGGGAGAGGGGGTTTCGGTAAGGGGGACAGAGTCCTCCTTGCCCCGCCTCAAAGATGCTCCTTCAGCTCAACGATCCGATCCAAAAGCTCTCTAGGGCTCAGCTCAGCGTCCATCAAATCTCCTCAGCAAATTAGAGCAATCAAGCCGGTTGGCGACGTTATTGGCCGTGACAGCGCTTGTACTTCTTGCCGGAGCCGCACCAGCATGGATCGTTGCGACCCGGCTTCGCGGCCGGCTCCTGACCGCCGGCCCCGACTCCGATCGGCATGGCCTTGCGCGTCGTCGGGGGCCCACCATTGCTGCCCGCGGCTCCATCGGGATCGCCCGGACCGCTCTCCAGCACCTGCCGGACGATCGGCGGCGGCGGCGCGGGCGGTGTGTTGCGCTGCACCTGCACCCTGAATATGCCGGCGACGATCGAGCCCTGGATGCGCTCGCGCAGCTCGTTGAACATCTCGAACGCCTCGTTCTTGTACTCGACCAGCGGATCGCGCTGGCCGTAGGCCCGCAGCCCGATGCCCTCACGGAAGTGCTCCATCTGCGTCAGGTACTCCATCCACTGCCAGTCGATGGTCCGCAGCATCAGATCGCGCTCGACCAGCGGCATGAGATCCGCGCCGACCTCTGTGATCTTGCTTTCGTAAGCCTCCGTGGCGGCCGCTGTCAGGTGCTCGCTCAGCGCCTCACGGCCCTTGACCAGAACCTCCTCAGGGATCTGCGAGCCGGGCTCTATCGGCAGGTACGCCGACAGGTAGCGCACCAACCCTTCCATGTCCCAGTTCTCGTAGTGCCGGCTCTCGCAGTGGGCGTCGATACCCTTCTCGATCACATCGTGCACGTACGTCAGGATGTTCGACCTGGTGTCGGCTCCCTCGAGCACCTTGCGCCGCTCCTCATAAACGATCTGGCGCTGCTTGTTCATCACGTCGTCGTACTCGACCACGTGCTTGCGGGCATCGAAGTGCATGCCCTCGACCTTCTTCTGTGCACCAGCGATCGAGCCCGCCACCCAGGAGTGTTCGATCGGTTCCACCTCGAGAGTGTCCATAAGCCGGCCGATCCGATCGGCCGCCGGCCCAAATATCTTCATCAGGTCGTCCTCGAGCGAGATGAAAAAGCGACTCGACCCAGGGTCGCCCTGGCGTCCGGCACGTCCTCGAAGCTGGTTGTCGATGCGCCGGCTCTCGTGGCGCTCCGTGCCGATGATGTGCAGCCCGCCGACACCGGTGACGCCTTGGCCCAACACGATGTCGGTTCCGCGACCGGCCATGTTGGTCGCGATCGTGACCGCCCCAGCCTGGCCGGCCTCGGCCACGATCGCGGCCTCGCGCTCGTGCTGCTTCGCGTTGAGGACGTTGTGCTTGACCCCTCGCTTCTCCAACATTCGCGAAAGGCGCTCCGACTTTTCTACCGAGACCGTGCCGACCAGGACGGGACGCATTTCGGTGTTCATCTCAGCGATCTCGTCGATGACCGCCTCGAACTTCGACTTCTCCGTCTTGTAGATCACATCGGGGCTGTCGACGCGGATCATGTTCTGGTTGGTCGGAATGATCACGACATCTAGTCCATAGATCTTGTGAAACTCCTCCGCTTCGGTGAGTGCGGTACCAGTCATGCCGGCCAGCTTCTCGTACTGACGGAAGTAGTTCTGGACTGTGATCGTCGCGATGGTCTTCTGCTCCTGCTGGACCTTGACCCCTTCTTTGGCCTCGACCGCCTGGTGAAGGCCATCAGACCAGCGACGACCGGGCATTGTGCGCCCCGTGAACTCGTCGACGATGATCACCTCGCCGTCCTTGACGAGGTACTCCTGGTCGCGGCGGAACAGGGTCTTCGCCTTCAGCGCCTGGTTGATCTGGTGCGCCTCGACCACGTTCTCGAGGTCGTAGATGTTGCGGATGCCCGTCCAGCGCTCCATCTTCGCGATGCCGGACTCGGTCAGCGAGGCCGACTTGTGTTTGAAATCGACCTCGTAATCCTCGGTCTCCACCAGCCGACCCGCCCACCGCGCGTACTCGTAGTACTTCTCGGTGGATTCCTCGGACAGGCCCGAGATGATGTGTGGCGTGCGCGCCTCGTCGATGAGGATCGAGTCGACCTCGTCGACGATCCCGTAGTTGAGAGTGCGCTGGGCGCACTGCGCCAGGTCGCGTGACATGTTGTCGCGCAGATAGTCGAACGCCAGCTCGGAGTTGGTCGCGTACGTGATGTCTGCGAGGTAGGCCTCAGCTTTGGTCACTGGTCTCAGGTTCTGGAGCCTCTTGTCGCCGTGCGTCTCATCAAGAAAATCGGGGTCGAAGAGGTACGTGGCGGTCGATCCGACGTTGACCCCGACGCTCAGCCCGAGCAGATGATAGATGGGGGCCATCCAACCCGCGTCTCGCCGAGCCAGGTAGTCGTTGACGGTGACCAGGTGGACTCCCTTGCCCGTAAGCGCATTCAGGTACAGGGCGAGGCTCGCCACCAGTGTCTTGCCTTCGCCAGTCTTCATCTCGGCGATCCGGCCCTGGTGCAGAACTATGCCGCCCACCAGCTGGACATCGAAGTGGCGCAACCCGATGGTGCGGCGGCTTGCCTCCCGGGCCAGGGCGAACCCTTCGATCAGAAGGTCGTCGAGGTCCTCCCCTTTTTGAGCCCGCTCGCGGAGCGCGTCAGAATGCTCGCGGAGGCCGGTGTCGTCGAGAGCTTGGAGCTCGGGCTCGAGCTTCGTTATAGCTGCAGCGACCACGAGATGGCGTTTGATCTCGCGCTCGTTCGGGTCAAAAAGCTTGGCAAGGCTGGGCACTGGATCTAGGTTACCGGGAAGCGGCGAACGCCAAACCCGTGGCGCCCCTTACGGAACTATCGGCTCGATGATCCCCACGGAGCCGTCAGAACGCTTGAATGCGATCTCGACCTTGCCTGAATCCTCGTCCAGGTAGACGTGGAAGCTCTGCCCGTCGGATTCCAGCTCCGCGATCGCATCTTGGTGGGACACCGGGCGGAGCTTCAACCGGACCCTCTCCGGCTCCGTCTCCTTCTCCTTGCCGTCGTCATCTGGTGGGACTCGAACCGGCGACACCGCCTTCTTGCGCGTGGTGCGCTTCTCCTTCAGCTTCACGACCTGGCGGTCGATCTTGTCAAAGGCCAGGTCGAACGCTGCTTGCGGATCGGCACCACTCTCGTGCGCCGACAGCAAAGGTGTCCTGCGGCCGTCCACGTGGACGTTGATGCGGCAGAGGACAACTAAGACCTCGCTCCGTTTGGCCTCGGGCGAGAATTCCACGTCAGCTTCGGCAACCTTGCCGAAGTGGTGCGCAAGCCGCGTCAGCTTGCGCTGCGCATACTCCCGCAGATCCGGTCCGACGATGTCGGTACGGTCGTGCAGGACGACCTTCACAAACCGAGTATAAGACCGCCCTGGGAACCCATCGAGCCGGCGGTGCGGCCTACTTCGCCGAGGGCTTGTAGCCGGCCGGTGGCGGGAACAGAGTGAGGATCTCTTTTGGCAGGGGAATGCCCTGCGCGAAGATCCGGTCGAGAATCTTAGGTCGAAGACCGCTCGGCTTGAAGTCCGCGATGACCTTGCCTTCGGCGGTGGCGCCCTTCTGCTCGAGCAGGAAGATGTCCTGCATGGTGATGACGTCCATCTCCATGCCCATGATCTCGGAGATGGCAGTCACCTTGCGCGAGCCGTCTCGCAGGCGGTTGAGCTGGCAGATGATGTTGATTCCTGATGCCACCTGCTGGCGAATGGCCTTGATCGGAAGGTCGACGCCGGCCATCAGGACCAGGGTCTCGAGTCGCGCCAGAGCATCGCGAGGGCTGTTGGCATGAATCGTGGTCATCGAGCCGTCGTGACCCGTGTTCATGGCCTGGAGCATGTCCAGGGCCTCACCGCCACGGCACTCACCGACGACGATTCGTTCGGGCCGCATGCGGAGGGCATTGATGACAAGGCGCTGGATCGTGACCTCGCCTTCGCCGTTGATGTCGCGCGGCCGAGTTTCGAGGCGGCATACATGCTCCTGGTGGAGCTGCAGCTCGGCTGCGTCCTCGATGGTGACGATGCGGTCCTCGACCGGAATGAAGCCGGAGAGAACGTTCAGGAATGTCGTCTTACCAGTGCCGGTGCCGCCGGAAACGATGATGTTCGCCTTGGCAAGAACGGCAGCCTTCAGGAAGCCGAAGCCGGCTTCGTTGCAGCTGCCGAACCGAATCAGGTCTTCGACCTGGAAGGGATCGCGGCTGAACTTTCGAACTGTAAGGAGGGGGCCATTCAAAGCGAGCGGCCGGATGACCGCATTCACACGCGAGCCGTCAGCGAGTCTTGCATCGCACAGGGGCTGGCGCTCGTCGATGCGCCGGCCGACAGTGCGGACGATGAACTGGATCACGTTAAGAAGCTGGTCTTCGTCGGTGAACTTGATATTGGTGAGAACCACCTTCCCGCCCATCTCGACGTAGACGTGGTCGCTGCCGTTGACCATGATCTCGGTTACGCGGTCGTCGCGAATGAGCGGCTCGATCGGGCCGAGCTGCTGGTAGTACTCATCGATGTTGATACCTGGGATCCGAACTGCCATTAATCAGCCTCCGCGCTGTGATACGGCCAGGCGCGCAATACGCACCTTCCACTGAACGCCGACCCACTATAGGACAGAGTCCCGCACGGGGCCCTCTTTAGAGGATCACTCTCGCTACGGAAACCCCCGTAACCGGACCCGAGCCGGATTGCCTCAACGCAACCGCGCAGGCCTCCAGAGTGGCGCCTGTAGTCGCCACATCGTCGACCACGAGGACCGGCTGCCCGCCCAGATTCGCCCCTTTCCATGCAAACGCCCCGCGGACGTTCTCCTTGCGCCAGAGGCTGTCATGCCCAACCTGGGGCGGAGTGTGCCGAATACGTACCAGGGCGCCGGGAGGCCTGGACAGCGCCAGCCGGGCCCTCAGCTCCTTGGCGAGGAGCTCTGCCTGGTTGAAGCCTCGCTGCCTGAGCCGGTCAGGGTGGAGAGGGACCGCGAGCGTCCACGAGCCGGCGAGGCCCTCGACCATGAGGCGCTCCGCGAGCAGCAAGGCGAGCGGGCCCGCCACCCGCCGCCAGCCCTCATATTTGAAGCGCTGAACCGCGAGCTCGATCGGTCCCTCGTAGGCAACCGCTGAACGCAGCCGTGAAAGCGCCTTCAGGCGTGTCCGGCAACGACAGCTCTTCTGCGCAAACTCCAGCTCCACCCCACACCGCCGGCAGGTCGGCTCCTCGAGATATTTGATCCCGGCTAGGCATTGGTGGCACAGCCACGACCCAACTGCCCGGCAGGCACCACATCGCGGCGGCAGGACCAGGTCGACAACCGTCGACAGCACAAGTAGAAATTACGGCGCGCGTCAAGCTCCTCTTTACAGAAGGATCTGGTCGCCGGCCTCGAGGTCTATGCCGGAGGTCGAACCTGACGGGAGCTCGAGCACGCTTTCCGCGCCCCACACCAACCACACCACGCCGTACCAGGGCGGGAGATTCCGATAGACCTTCCTGACACGCTCTTTGCGGTCGAGGAAAACCGCGTCGATCGGGAACCTCATGAACATCATGTGGACCCCATTGCATGGATTGATCCACATGCCCTGGCCTGCATCGAGACGGCGCCGAAACATCAGACCGGCTGTGCGACCTATGAACGAACGCTGCACCTCGAGATCTTCAGCCAGCGCTCTTCCGGACCGTTCATGCACCGCGCGCCGACCTGCCATCCTGCGTAGCCTAACGACGGCGATGGACTTCGACAGCGACGGCGTTCGATTGCACTTTGAGCTCCACGGGCCCGAAGGCGGTCACCCTATCGTGCTCGTTCACGGGTTTGCGTCCGATTACCAGCTGAACTGGGGTGGCACGCGATGGCAGGAAACGCTGACCAAGGCCGGCCATCGTGTGATCGGCCTTGACTGTCGCGGCCACGGCAGCAGCGACAAGCCACACGATCCAGCGGCCTACGCCCTCGAGATGCTGGCCGGCGACGTGCGCCGCCTGCTCGAGCATCTCGAAATCGAGACAGCGAACTATCTCGGCTATTCGATGGGCGCAAAGATCGGCATGCAGGCGATGCTGGATTTCCCAAAGCGCCTTGGCCGCGTGGTGCTTGGAGGCATCGGCTGGGGTGGCGCGTTCCGCGCAGCGGGTGCGATCGCGAAAGCGCTGCGCGGCGGGCCGATCGAGAGTCCGATGGCTAAGACGTTCTTCGACTTCGCGGTCGCGAGGCCGTCAAACGACCTCGAAGCGCTGGCGGCGTGCATTTTAGGCCCGCAACCCGAGCCCGACCCGGCCGGTCTCGCCGCGATCAAGAACCCCGTGCTCGTGGTCGATGGGGACCAGGACGACATCGTCACCGGGGTCGATAGACTCATCGAGAGCATCCCAACAGCAAAGCTGGTGATGGTGGCCGGCAGGAACCACATGTCAGCAGTGCCGTCGGGAGAGTTCAAAAAGGCAGCCCTTGAATTTCTAGAGGGATAAACGGAGGCAAGCGCCATCGTGGCAGTTGGCCGAGGTCCCCTCGGCCAAGACTTTGTCTTGACCACTCCTAGCCGTAGCGAGGAACAACGAGTTCGTAACTAATCCCTTCCCGGGGGAGAATGAGCGCCCGGCCTACTGCCTGCGGAGGATTTGCCCTCTAGCTAGTACAGTCCGGGGTCCACGCGCGAAGCGCCTGGCGATGAGAGAGGACCGACTGGTCCTTTCTCATAGCGCTAGCGAGAGCGCTGCGAAAAGCGGACTTTTCGTCTCGTCCTGGTTGCGTTGCCGGGCGCTACGATCGAGATGCTGCCGTCTGGCTCCAGCACGCCAAGCTGCACCTCTTTCACGTCCGCCACGCCATGCTCGCGCATCGCCGTCTCGACTTCCTCTTGGTCAACGCCCTCCTTCTTCATGACCTCGCGCAGATACTCCCCATCCGTGATGATCACCGCGGGCGGGGCGGCCAGCAGCCTGTGAAAGCGCGGAAACCGGTCGAGCCAGCCCACGCCGGCGTTCGTCAGCACCAGGGCGAGGACGAGGATCAATCCGCCGCCGATCGAATTGTCTGGTCCCGTGATGGCCGGCTGCAGCGCGTTGGCGACGAGCAGGATGAAGACCAGGTCGTACAGCGTGAACTGTCCCACCTCCCGCTTGCCAAAGATGCGCAGGGCGACCAGGAGCGCGACGTAGATGAGGACCGCGCGAACGACCAGCTCCCAGGCCGGGATGCTCGGCAGCAGAGATGAGAGCAGTGCTTTCTCCGGGGTTACCTTGGCGCCATGAGGATGAGCGCGGCTGGTCCGAGCAGGACGATCCAGAGCGTTGGGAAGATGCAGCCGACCATCGGCAGCATCATCTTCAACGTTGCCTGGGCGGCCTTTTCCTGCGCGCGCTGGCGACGCTTGCGTCGCATCTCGTCAGCCTGAATGCGCAGGATCTTGCCGATGCCGGTGCCGAACTGCTCTGACTGGATGATGGCCTGGATGAAGTTGTGCAGGTCGTCGACCCCACTGCTCCGGCCCATCTCGTCCATGGCCTCAAGGCGAGGGCGGCCGAGGCTCACCTCTCGCAGGACCTTGGCGAACATGTCCGACAGGGCGTTCTTGTACTTGTCAGTGACGCGGGCAAGGGCGGCGTCGAAGCCCAGGCCGGCGTCGACGGCGATGACAAGGAGGTCCATGGCGTCCGGTAGGCCCTTCTGGATTGCGGCACGTCGTGCGTCAACCTTCTGCTTCAGCCAGAGAACCGGCAGGTAGTACCCGAGGATGGCTCCGGCGGCGAGGCTGACGACCAGGTAGATCGGCGTTCCCAGGAGGATTCCGATGAGCAGCCCGACCGCCGCCATAACCGCGGCGGCCACGAGGCGGATGGCGCCGAAGTCGGCGGGCGTGAGGTTGCCCGGGCGTCCGGCCAGCTCCAGCCTGTTGTCAAGGTCTTGACGCGCTTTCGCCGGGGTCGAGCGAGACAGCATGCTGCCAAGTCGTTCGATGGCCGGCCTCAGGAACCGCTCGCTGAACGGCCTCGACAGCTCCACCTCTTCGATGGTCAGTGGCTTGTCGCTTCCGCCCGCTCCGTACACCTGCAGGCGCTGCTGAACCATGGCGGCGGTGTTCGTCGATGGCGTGCGGGACAACCCGTAGAAGATCATCAAGATGCCGAGGCCGACGACGATTGCGAGGAGAAGGGTGGTGTTCATGAGCTCATACCTCGATGGCGACCACGCGCCGGATGATCAGGTTACCGATGAAGATCATGAAAGCGCCGATCGCGATCAGGATCCAGCCGATGAAGTTCTGGAACATGGGACGGAAATAGGTCGGAGTCACAAAGTACATGAATACCGCGAGCACGATCGGCAGGAACGTAATGAGGGTGCCCGATGCTCGCGCCTGAGCGGTCAGTGTCGCTATCTCACCCTTGATCCGGACCCTTTCGCGGATGGTGTAGGCGATGTTGTCGAGGATCTCCGCCAGGTTGCCACCCACTGTGCGGTGGATCGAATAGGCGGTGGCGACAAGATCGAAGTCAGGGCTCTCGACCCGCTTGGTGATGTTCTGCAGTGCTTCGTCCGGCGAACCGCCGAGGTTCATCTCGCGGACCGCGCGTCCGAACTCGTCAGCGATCGGCGGCACGGCATTCTTTGCAACTGTGTCGATAGCCTGGGCGAACGAATAGCCGGCCTTGATCGCGTTTGAAAGCAGGGTCAGCGTGTCGCCGAGCTGGTTGTTGAATGCCCGAAGGCGCCGCGCGATGCGGTACTTCACGTAACGCCCCGGAATGATGTAGCCGATGGCGCCGGCAATTACCAGCTGGATGATGCTGCCCAGCGAGAACCCGAATCGAACACCCGCGATCAAGACGAACAGCACCGTGCTGCCGATCTGAATCATGAAAAACTCGGAAGTTCGAAGCTTGAGGTCGGCGCGCAGCAGCTGCTCGGCGACCGAAGGCTTGCCCTTCTTGGCATCGCCTCTGCCCATGCGATCTGCCGCGGGCTGGAACATCCGGTTGAGGCTCTCCCTCAGACCGCTCGATGGCGGCAGGGTGGTGGCCCCGGCCGTGGTCACCCCGTAGGCGGCCAGCCGGGCCTGGAAGTCCTCGGCTCCCCCGGCCGATCGCCGCATGCGGCTGATCCCGAAGAACAAAAGGAAAATTCCCGCGAAGGCGATGAGCGCGAACACCAGCGAAGTTGACAGCTGCGGCATCAGGACCTCCTAACGGTCAGTAGAGCTTATCGGGGGGTGGCTGGGGGGTGGGGTTGAAAAGCGATTCCGGCACGTCCTCACCCTCTGCCTTGAGATGCTCCATGCGCATGGGGATGACGCCGGTTGCGGTGTGATACCCGACGGCCTTGCCTTCGGCGCTCACGCCGAGCTGGTTGAACTTGAATATCTCCTGGTACTGGACGTCTCCGTCTTTCATGCCGATGATCTCCGCCACGCTGACGATGCGGCGGATGCCTCCGCGAAGACGGGACTGCTGAACGATCAGGTGGATGGCGGCGCCAATCGTTTCACGAATGGCTCGCGATGGCAGGTCCTGCCCGGCTTGAAGCACCAGCGTCTCGAGACGGACAAGGGCTTCGTGCGGGTTGTTGGCGTGGAGCGTCGACATCGAACCATCGTGGCCGGTGTTCATGGCCTGGAGCATGTCCAGGGCTTCGCCGCCACGACACTCACCGACAATGATTCGGTCGGGTCGCATACGCAGACAGCTCTTGACCAGCTCGCGAATCGGCACGGCCCCCTTGCCTTCGACGTTGGGTGGCCTCGACTCGAGCTGGATCCAGTGTGGCTGCTGAAGCTGTAGTTCGGCAGCGTCCTCGCACGTGATGAGCCGCTCGGTCTCAGGGATGAAGGACGAGAGGATGTTGAGCAGCGTCGTCTTGCCGGAGCCGGTGCCGCCGGAGACCAGGATGTTGAAGCGGGCGCGCACGCACGACCGCAGGAACGTCATCAGCTCCGGGCTGGCGGAATGGAACCGGTTGACGATATCGGTCGGGCCCCACTTCTCCTTGGTGAACTTTCGAATGGTCAGGCAGGGTCCTTTCAACGCGATCGGCGGAATGACCACGTTCACCCGGGAGCCGTCCTTCAGACGCGCGTCACAGATTGGCGTCGATTCGTCGACCCTACGCCCGACCAGGCTCACGATGCGGTCGATAACCTGCCGCATCTGCCGCTCCGACTCGAAGGTGACGGCCGACAATGCGGGCTCGCCGCTCTTCTCGACGTAGATCTGCTTGGGGTGGTTGGCCATGATTTCAGTGATGTTCGGGTCGGCCAGAAGGGCCTCCAACGGGCCGAGTCCGAGAACGTCGTCCAGGACTGAGTCGACCAGACGTTCCTTGTCCGTCTTGGTCATCGTCATGGCCGTCGTTCGGAAGTACTCGTCCGCGAGCTCGACGATCTTTTCGCGTACGCCTACCTTGTTGCTGGAGTCGATCTGGTCGGCGAAACGCTCGATGAGCTTCGCGTGGATCTGGACCTTCGCCGCAGTGAATGCCGGCGGCACCTCGCCGGCGGCCGGGGCCCGTGGCGCCGCAGATGCCGGTGGAGTTGTGTCGGTGGGTCGTGCCTTCGGCACCGCCGAAGACGTGCTGTATGAGGTTGCTCCGCCCGGGGCAGTCGCCACCGCAGGTCCGTTGCTTGCCGGACCCGACACGGGCGGAGCGCCCGTCTGGTTCTGCTTAACCCTGTCGAGAAGACCCATATTCAGCTGCCGCCGCGGACGTTAAAGGGACGTGAAATGGTACCTGGCTTCCACCTGGGTCTGGCTGACACCCTTGGCGGAATCGAAGCCGTTCGGGCAGTTCTGAGTGTCAGGACCCGTGGGCGGCGTCGACTGGTAGTCGTTCACCGACTCCAGCGTGTACCGAAGCTGGGTGTTGTTGAGGAACCAGGTGAAGAACTCGGCATCGCACTGCGTCAGCTCGATGGTCAAGCTCGAGGTCAAGCCGCCGTTGCTGGGCGTCGTGGCGCCAACCGCTGTGCCGCCGCTCGCCGGCACCACGTTCGATTGTGCCGGCCCCAGCCCGATGACCCGGACATTCGTGAACACAGTCTTGCTGACGACCTTCGGCGGGCCTGTCGGCTGGCTTTTGCCGCTGGCAAATATGGTCAGGCTGGCCGACGCGATGACAGTGATGTAGTCGCCGCTCGTGATGTGACCGGCCACGCCCTGCTGCTCACCGGTGGGGATCGTCATGGCGATGTAACCCTTCGCGAGGGGCAGGTATGCCGGACCCGAACCTTGAACCAGGCCGATGTCCTTTGCCAGCATGTCCTTGGTGATGATCCCGCCCTTGCTGATCTGGATCTCTGCGATCAGGCCGACCAGGTCGGATGGGCTCGCGTATGTGTTGGTAACGTTGGTGGACACGCCTCTGAGGACGTCGACGTCGTCCTTGGTGATCTGGTGACGCATTGGAATTGGGTTCTTTGCGACCACAACTGTCTGCGTTGAGCCACCAATGACCCCACTGCCGCCAAGGCTACCGAGTAGGTAGACGCCTCCTGCGGCGAGCAAGGCCAATAACAAGCCGACGATGATGAAAAGACGACCTCCACCGGGTCGGGGTCGTGCTGGTGCTGCGGTGGCCAAGTTGTTACGTCACCTCCGAATGTGTGTTCTGCAAGAGTGCCGCCATTGTAACGAGGGGGTTCCGATATCGCTCGCCCCTTAAGCGAGAGAGCCCCTTGCGGGGCTCTCTTTTGAAGGTGCTACTACGATTGTTCTCGTTAGCCGAGAGCGGCTACGACGTTCGAGAACACGTTCTTGATCTGGTTGCCCATCGTAAGAAGGATCACGATGACCACGATCGAAACGAGGACGAGGATCAGAGCGTACTCAACCATGCCCTGGCCTTCCTGACGGGTCGTAAGACTGCGGAGCTTCCAGTAAAGACTCAACATTGCATTCACCTCCTTTTTTAGAAGTAACGGACTGTTACTCATCTAGACGGCCCCTGACCCGGTTTCTTGCGGTCCCGGCGCCGTCCGCGGCGGTGATCCTACAGGGGCGTCCCCGGGAAGGTCAATTCCTTAGTGAAACCGCTGCCCCGACGGGGCGGACGGGGGCGGCTGGTAGATTGACGCCGGGAATGACGGCCCCTGGCGTCGAGGAAGATGTGCGACCGCACGGTCAGATCCCGACACCACCGCCCTCTCGTCTGCGAACCAGCCGGTACTGGCGGGAGCTGATGTTCGGCCGTTTCCTCCCCGCCATCTTCTTCAGCGTCTTCCTGGTCAGGTACCTGCTCACGCTATGGGGCAGCCTCCATGCCGTCCACCGCCCGTTCGATTACCTGTTCGTGCTGCAGCAGCTGCTGGCCCTGGCCTATTTCACGATGCTCGTCGTCCTCTACAGCACGCGTCTGCCCGCGCGAGGGACGGATCACCGGTTCGCTGTGATCGTCGTCGCCTTCACCGGCACCTTCTCCGCCATGGCCGCAAGCTTCCTCCCGGGCGGAGGACGCCACGACTGGCTGGTCATACCCGCTGACATCATCGCGACGGTCGGTCTCGCATACGCGGTTTGGGGCCTGGCCTACCTTCGCCGCTCCTTCTCTATCGTGCCGGAGGCGCGGCGGCTCGTTACTGGGGGGCCGTACTCGCTCAGCCGTCACCCCGTCTACCTGGGCGAGATCATCACCGCCATCGGGATCAACCTGGCCACAGCCGGATGGCCGAGCGCGCTCGCCGTCCTCTATTTCATCGTCTGCGAGCTGCTTCGCATGCGGTGGGAGGAAGGTGTCCTCGCCCGCGCCTTTCCAAACGAGTATCCCGCGTACGCCGAGAGGGTGCCTCGGTATGTGCCGAACCCGCTCAAGGCCCTGAGCTGAGCAGCAGAGTGCGCCTGACGGAGTGGTTCAGCGCCAAGACGCTGCTGATCGGCGGCGTGATGCTGGCAATTCTCATGGTCTTCATCGAAGGCTTCCAGGATCCCGATTTCTGGTGGCACCTCCGAGTCGGGCGCTGGATCGTCGAGAACGGCAAGCTTCCATCGCACGACCTGTTCACCTTCACCGTCCCCGACCACGTCTGGACCGACCACGAGTACCTGACGGAGGTCCTCATGTGGCTGATCTATTCGGCCGCCGGCACCGTTGGGTTGACGATCACATTCGGTTTGATCACATGGGCAGGCTTCTGGCTGATCTACCGCCAGGTGCGGCGACTGCCGTTCGTCATCGTCGGCCTCGGGCTGGCGCTCGGCGCGCTGGCCGGCTGGCCGATCTGGGGACCGCGGGCTCAGATGATCACCTTCGCGCTCAGCTGCCTCGAGCTCTACTGGCTGCACGGGTATCTCAGCGGTCGGAGCCGCGCGCTTACCTTCTTCCCTCTCGTGATGGCCGTGTGGGCCAACGTGCATGGCGGCTGGGTCATTGGGTTCGCGTGGCTGGGCATCGCGCTTGTCTCGGAGATCGTGATGTGGGCCATGGACCCCTCGAACGCAGCACACAAGAAGCACGTGCGGTTTCTCGCAATCATCACGGTGGCTTCGGTCGTGGCCGTGCTCGCCACTCCGCACGGGCTGAGCCTTTACCTGTACCCGTTCCAGACGCAGGGCAGCGTGGCTCAGCAGAAGCTCATCGTCGAATGGTTCTCGCCCGACTTTCACCAGGTGTACCTGCGGCCGTTTGAAGCGATGGTGTTCATCGTCATGGCGGGATTCGCGCTTCGCAGGCCAAGCCTTTACCAGTTCTTGCTGGTGATCGCGGGGCTGGGCCTCGCGCTGCAGTCGGTCCGACACATCGCCCTGTTCGTGGCCGTCGCAACGCCGGTCATGATCGGGACCTACGCCGATTACTGGAAGGAGCTCGCTGCGCGCCATGGTTGGAAATTTCAGCTACCCGCCAGGCCCTTGTTTGCAGTCGTAACCGCCATCGTGCTCGCGCTGGTCACCCTCGTGGCGGCGATCAAGATCGACTCGGATATCAGTCCGTCAGCTCAGGCGAAGCTCGACGCAGCGAGCTATCCGATCGGCGCGGCGGATTGGCTGGCCTCGAATCCCCAGGTCGGGACGCACATGTACAACCAGTACGGTTGGGGCGGGTACCTCGCGTACCGGTTTCACCCCGATACGAATCGGAAGGTTTTCATTTTCGGGGAGGCTGAGCTCATGGGCGATCCGCTTCTCAACGAGTACAACGACGTACAGAACCTGCGGCCTGATTGGAGCGCGATACTGGACAGGTATCACGTCGACTACGTGATCTTCAACACGGGTGAGGCGCTGTCGAACGTGCTGGCCACGCAGCCGGCCTGGAAGATCGCCTACCAGGACAAGGTGGCCACGATCTTCGTGAGGACAAGCTGAGGGCTTGGTAGTACCGCCCTGTCAGTACACCCGGTAGATCTTGAAGTTTGCCGAGTCGTAGGCCGGCGGGCCGAGTGTTGTTGGGGGTGGCGTTGGGAGGTCGGCGGTCCAGATCACATACCTGATGTGGTTGGCCGTGTCGAACTGGACGATGTCTGCTTTGCCGGTCAGCAGGTCGAGGGCTGTTTGCGTCTTGTTCACGTAGTCGAAGGTCTCGTCGTAGTGGCCGACATACACGGTGTCGGGACTGTAGGCAGGAACGAATAGCCCCACGCCCGGCATCGAGAGCACCCGCCCAGACGGCTGGTTGCCCAGCCAGGTCAGGCCGTCGAACCACGTGCGCGGCACCGAGTACTGCGGCTGCGTCGCGATCAGGAGGGGGGCGAGCACCAGGAACGCGCTTCCGATCGCTGTGAAAGCGACATAGGAGAAGGGAATGAGGGCGTAAGCGCGGGCGCTCCGCAGGCGCGGAAGGATCGTCTCGTACATGCCGATCGCCCCGAGCACCACCAGCGGCAGATAGAGACCGTCGAGGAACCGGCGACGCAAGTCCCCGGCCGGGTTGGGCAGATAAAGGATGGCGGCCAGCAGCACGAGCCAGGCGACAAGGAAGATGTCCTCCCGGCTGCGGCGCCTCAGTACCACGGCGAGCCCGGTCAGGGCCAGCAACAGCTGGGGGGCGATCGCGAAGAACAGGCTGAACGCTTCGGGCGGCAGCGCGTTCTTGGAGTGGAAGGTCCACCGCTGCACCTGCGGGTTGCCAATGAAGGCGAAGTAGCAATAGAGGATGTAGGGCGCGGGAATCGCGAACGTGACGATAGCGGCCATCCAGCCGCGCGGCGTTGCGGGGCGCAGCAGCAAGGCCACCGCCGTCGCGCCACCCATCAGGATCGGCATCTGCGGGTGGATGGAGGCCTGGCCCAGCCAGCAGAGCCCCGCGAGCACTGCCAGGCCTAGGCTCCCCCGCTGGATCGCTTTCAAAGTGAGCACCGCGCCGGCCGCGGCGAACACGCCCGACCAGGCGAAATGTGGCAGGGCGAGGACGGAGTAGAAAGCAGTCAGCTCGGGCATGCGCCAATCGAGAGTGTCCGTCGTGTTGCCGAAGATCACCGGGTGGCCGAGCGCCTGGATCACGTATCCCATGCCGAGGCCGATCGCGCAGAAGAAAAAGGCAAACAGCCGCGCAGATCGGTCCGCGATGAAGTGATTCATGAATGCCCAGACCGCCGCCATCAGCGCGAAAGCGGCTGCCACCCTGGCCAGGTGGAACACGACGATCAGGGGCAGGTGAAAAAGGGCGGCGAGGTGGCCGAGCGCGATCCAGAACAGGAATAGGTAGGCGGTTGGGCTCGGCTCGGTGGTGTATCGGTTGTCCCACGACCATGCGCCCTCCCAGCCCTGCCGCATCTTGGCGAGGTATGTGTTGGCGTCGTCCCCCAGGTAAAAGAAGCCCATGAAGACCTGGTCGTGCGGCTGGACCGCGTAGGCGTACAGGTATGGAATACCCGTGACGACCGCGAGCACGAGACCGGTCAGGAGCGGCACGCGCCACTCGATGAAGGAAAAGCGCGGGCTGTAGCCGGGCCTGTCTACTTGCTTTGCGTCCATTGCCTCAGGCTCAAACGCAAGACCGTCAACAACGCCCTTCGGACCTCTCCCTGCGAGACCTTGGAGGCGCCGGCCACTCGATCCTCAAAACGAATCGGCGTCTCGACCACCTGGTATCCCAGGCGGCGCGCGCGGTACACCATCTCGATTTGAAACGAGTAGCCCTGCGACACGACATCGTCGAGTTGGATGTGCGTGAGCAGGTCGCGCGTGTAGCAGCGGTAACCCGAGGTGCAGTCGTGCGTGGGCAGCCAGAGCAGCAGCCGGCAGTAGACGTTGGCCGCCCAGGAAAGGAGATAGCGATAGAAGGGCCATCCGATCACCTGGCCGCCGCGGATGTAGCGCGAACCGATCGCCAAACCTCCGCTGGACCGGGCGGCGGACACGATCGCATCGAGATTGCCGGGAAGGTGGGAGCCGTCGGCGTCCATTTCCACGAACAGCGCTGACCTGCCGGCCAGACCGATTTTGAAAGCGTCCTCGTAAGCGCTTCCCAGGCCCAACTTGCGCGGCCTGTGCAGGACGCGTATCCCGGGGTCGGCCGCCGCCAGGCTGTCGGCCAGCTCGCCAGTCTTGTCAGGCGAGGCGTCGTCGACGATCAGCACGTCGTGGCCCAGCTGCCGGACGCCGGCCACCACCTTCTCGAGGTTCAGCCGCTCGTTGAACGTCGGCAGGACGACGAGCACCTCGGTTGGCGGGGCATCCGGCCCGGCGGATCCAGATCCCGGCGCACCCCCTTCCCTGCTTTCCCCCACGCTCACCGGTTGAACCTGACCCTCACCACGTGCTTGAACATGTCGATCGAGCTTCGGATCGGCAGCACCTTGGTGGGAGCGGAATGTCGCCATACCACCGGCACCTCCACGATCTTCACGCCCCGGCCCTTCGCGAGGTACAGAACCTCTGGGTCGTAGCCGAATCCGTCGGTTGTGAGAGCAGCGAAGACGGGTTTCGCGACGTCGGCGCGGAACAGCTTGAACCCGCACTGGGTATCCCAGATGCCCGGCAAGAGGACAGCCTGCACTATCAGGTTGAATACCTTTCCCATCAGGACGCGATAGATAGGCTGCGCGACCTCGACCTGGGAGCCCTTGACTGCGCGTGACGCGATGGCCACGCCGGCGCCTGCCCGCAGCGCGGCGTCGAGCTTTTCGAGCTCCTCAATCGGCGTCGACAGGTCGGCGTCCGTGACAAGGACCTCCGCGCCGCGGGCGGCGGCGACGCCGGCGGCCAGCGCTCGTCCCTTGCCGCGATTCGCGGGCAGGGCTTCCAGTCGAACCTTGCTGTTGCGCGCTGCGGCCACGTCCATCACCTGTCGTGTGCCATCGCTGCTCCCGTCGTCGACGATGATCAGCTCGTAGTCGAGCTGCCGGCCGTCGAGGTAGCGCTCGATCTGCTCGATGGTGCGCGGCAGCCTCTGCTCCTCGTTATAGGCAGGGATGACGACGCTCAGCGCGGGAGCAGATTCTCCGGCCATGGGAGCGAATCGTAACTAGGTGCTGCGTAGGACCCGCAGTGCATAGATAGGAAGGACTGCCATGCGGCGGAAACGCCACGGCTGCCGCACCAGGCGGAAAAGCCACTCGAGCCCCGCACGCCTCATCCATGCCGGCGCGCGCGGAACGCGCCCCGTCAGGTAGTCGAACGAGCCACCCACACCCATCGCGACAGCGTCGCCCAGCGAGTCACGCATGCGGTCGATCCACAGCTCCTGGTTGGGGTGGCCGTAAGCAACCAGGAGCACCTGCGGCCGGTGCGCCCGGATAACAGCGATGGTCTCGGCGTCGGCGGAAGAATTGGGTGAGCCGGCGTGGGCCGCGACCTCGAGCTCGGGATGCTCCGCGCGCAGCCGCGTGGCAAGATCATCGGCCACACCTGGCCAGGCGCCCAGCAGGAAGAGGCGGAAGTGCCGGCGCGCGCAGAGCGCGGCCAGCGGTGGGATCAGGTCGACGCCCGTGACCGGTTCGCGCATCTCACAGCCTTGGCGTCTGGCCGCCCAGACGACTCCGCTGCCGTCGGCCAGGCACAAGCCGGCCGACTCGAGCACGCGTGCAAAGTCGTGGTCGGCCCGGGCCCGCATCACGAACTCGGGGTTCACGGTCGCCACAAGGTGATGACCACCGGCGTCGACGAACTGCTCGATCCGCTTGAGCGCAGCCTCCATATCCAGGCAATCGACCCGAACGCCGAGAACACGAACCTGATTCATTGGCGTGATTATCATTCGCAGGTTGCTGACCAAGACGGTTGCCGTCGACCTGAACCCCGCGACCCGCAAGGTGGTCACGGGCACCGAGGCATACGCTCGCGAGGTCGGCTCGCGCCTGGAGGCGGCCGCGCCCGAACTCCATTGGCGGTTCTTCGCCTCCAGGGCTCGGGCAGGTCTCGGCGTCGACATGATGGTCGCCCCGTTCCCCCGGCTGTGGTCCCAGGTTCGCCTCCCGCTGGCACTGATCCGCGAGCACGCCGATCTGCTTTTCGTCCCGTCACATGTGGTGCCGTTTACCTGGCCGGGCAGAGCGCTGACGGCGGTTCATGACCTGGCTTTCGAGCGCCATCCGACTGCATATTCCGCGCCCGAGCGGGCCTATCTTCAGCTCACGACGCGGTGGGCGGCGCTGCGATGTCCCCTCCTGATCGCGGACTCGGAATCCACCAAGACGGACCTGGTCGCGCTCTACAGAGTCAGTCCGGAGCGCATTCGGGTAGTGCCGCTTGGTGGCGGAGAAGCTGTGCACCGACCGATCGCGCCTGCGTCGCGCCTCGGGGAGCTTGGTCTGAGTGGAACGTACGTGCTCCAGGTGGGTCGTATCGAGACGCGAAAGAACCAGGTTGCCGCGCTCGCGGCGGTCGAGCGAATGGACGGCGTTACGCTCGCAGTCGCAGGCCCGGAGCGCGACGCGGGGATCGCAGCGCAGCTGCGCGCGTCTCCCAAGGCCTGCGTCCTTGGCAGGGTCGACCAGCCGACGCTCGAGCGTCTGTACAAGCACGCAGCGGCGGTGGTGGTGCCGAGCCTCTACGAAGGCTTTGGCCTCCCCGTCCTCGAAGCGATGTCACGCGGCAAGGTGGTCGTGGCGGCGGCCACGTCGTCACTGCCCGAGGTGGGCGGCGATGCAATCCTCTACGCCGACCCCGCCGAGCCCGAGGCTTTTGCCAAAGCGCTGCAAAGCGCGCTCAACGACAAGGCTCTGCGCGCAACACTCGTTCGCGCCGCGCGAACACGATCGGCGCAGTTCACCTGGGACCGGTGCGCCGCCGGCATCGTCGCGGTCATTCGAGAGCTGATCGGCTGAGCCCGGACGCTAGGCCGACTTGACAGCTCGATCGATCGACCGCCATGTCAGTTCGGCCGAACGCGACCAGCTGAACTGGGCTGCGCGCAGAAAGCCGCGCCGCTTCAAGTCCGCAGTCAGGTCTGAATCGCCTACCACCTTCTCGAGTGCCTTTCGCCAGGCGTCCGGATCGTCCGCCGCCGCTATCAGGCCCGCATCCCCGACTAGCTCAGGCAGGCTCGCCCGATCGGAGACCACTACTGGCGTGCCGCATGCCATCGCCTCCAGCGGTGGGAAACCGAAGCCCTCGTACCAGGCCGGATGGGCGAGGACTCGCGCCAGGTTGTAGACGGCAGGCAGCTCCGCCGGATCGAGGCCTTCAATGTGGTGGACGCTTGGGCCCAGGCGGCCCAGCCGTTCCTTGATCGGCTCATACAGCCAGCCCCAGTCGCCGACGATGACGAGATCCGGCCGGTCACGCATCATCGCCCACGCCTCCAGCAACGTGATCAGGTTCTTACGGGGCTCGATGGTGCCGACAAAAAGGATGAAGCGCTCTGGAAGCTGGAGGCGGACGCGAGCAATGTCGAGGTCCTCGCGGCTCATCGGCCGGAACACGTGAGATACGCCGTGGGGCACCACGTTGATGCGCGACGCCGGAACGCCGAAAAGCTCCTTAACGTCATCTGCCGTGTTGTTCGAGACGGCGATGATCACATCGGCGCGCGCGAGCGATCGCGGCACTACCACGCGCGTGCTCAGCGGCTGGCGGCCGGGAAACCATCCGGGGTTGAGGTAGATGGCGAGGTCATGGATGGTGATGACGCTGGCGCAGCCGACGCTGCCGAGCGGTAGTACGCCCGCCGGGCCGAAGTAGGCATCAGGCCTCAGGCGCCGCATGCGTGCGGGCCATTGAATGTGACGCCCGACAAAAGGCGGGCTGGGCATAGGGCGGTATCCGATTGCGGGTGCTGGATTCGGTGAGGGCGCGTCCGGAGGGAGATAAACAGTGAATCGGCAATCGGGCCGGTCGACGCTCATCGCGTGCAGGATCTCTCTGGTGTAGACGCCGACCCCGGCGCGGGGCCTGGCGAGCCCCGACCCATCGACTACCAGGTGCAGGCGGGATAGCACCTACGGGTTCATTCGTACGTACGGTCCTGACCGTCTGCGCCAGACTCGACTTTCTCACTCGTGATCTTGGCGCCGACCGAGGCCAGCTTACCCGGCATATTTTCGTATCCGCGATCGACGTGCCACGCGTTGTGAAGGACGCTCTCGCCCTCGGCACACAGGGCTGCGATCACCAATGCTGCGCCGGACCTGATGTCAGGGATTGTCACCTCGGTGCCCTGTAGCCGGGCCGGTCCGTGGACGATCGCGTGGAGGCGACCTTCGACATTGATGCCCGCCCCCATCTTCGCCAGCTGGTTCACGTGTTGAAAACGGTTTTCGTGGACGTACTCGGAGATGACCGTCTCACCATCGGCCTGGGTCATCATCGCCATGTACTGCGCCTGGAGGTCGGTTGGAAAACCGGGGAACGTCCACGTCGACATGTCGATCGGCTTCAGGCGCGTCTTCGGATTCCTGCCGATGCGAAACCACCCATCCCCCACCTCGACGTGCGCGCCCGCGAGCTCGAGCTTGAGCAGCACGACGTTCAGGTCTTCTGGCCGGCTGCAGTCGAGTCGAAGCTCGCCGCCGACAGCAGCCGCCGCAATCGCGTACGTGCCCGCCTCGAGGTAATCCGGAACGACCGTGTGCTCTGCGCCGCCCAGGTCCTTGACTCCGTCGATGACGAGCCGCTCGGTACCGATGCCTTCGATGCGCGCGCCCATCTTGCCAAGCAGCAGGCACAGGTCCTGGACGTGTGGCTCCCGCGCTGCGTTGAAGATCTCAGTCCGGCCCTCCGCGAGCACTGCGGCGAGAAGGATGTTTTCCGTGCCGGTCACCGTCGGCAGGTCGAACACGATGCGCTTGCCGCGCAGACGATCCACCTCGGCGACGATCTCGGTTTGCGTTTCCTCGATTCTTGCGCCCATCTGGCGGAGTCCTCGCAGGTGTTGCTCGAAACGCCTCGCGCCGATGTCATCGCCACCCGGCCTCGGCACGCGCGCTTTGCCGAAACGGCCGAGGAGCGCGCCCAGCAATACGATCGTGGCGCGCATCCGGCGACCCAGATCGTCAGGCACGTGGCTGTCCTTGGCGAGCCCGGTCTTGATGATGAGCGAGCCGTCGCCCTCCACTCGCCCGCCGAGGCCGGTGAGTATCTCGCCCATCAGCGCGGTGTCGGTCACCCGCGGCACGTTGTTGAGCCGGACCGGTTCGGTGGTCAGCAGCGCCGCCGCCATCTCGGGCAGCGCGGCGTTCTTGGAGCCGCCCACGCAGATGTCACCGGCGAGCTGAGCGCCACCTGTGATGCGAAGCACGTGGTCGTGCCGAGGCGTGGGGCCGGTCATTTGATTCCTAAGGTAACAGCGAAAGTGCTGTCAGCCGCGACGCGCCCTCGCCAAGCGCAAACGCGCCTCGGCCATCGCCAACGCCTGTTGGAACTCGGTTTCTTCAGCCGTCGTGAGCGTTCCCGCAAGCCGTTCTTGAGCTCGCCGGCGCGCCTCTTCAGCGCGCTCGACCGAGATCTCGTCCGCATGCTCGGCGACGTCGGCCAGCACTGTGACCCGCTCGGGCAGCACCTCGAGGAAGCCGCCACCGACGAAGAGGACCTCCTCCGGCCCGCCAATCGTCTCCTGGATTCTCAGCGGCCCGGGCTTGAGGATCGTCATGAGCGGCGCATGCCTCGCAAGCACGCCCAGCTCTCCATCAGCCCCGTTGGCGATGAGGAACTCGACATCCCCGTCGAAAAGGCTGCGTTCGACGCTCACGACGCGCAGTGCGAATTTCATTCTGTGCTAGGCAACTAAGTGGCCGACTTCTTTTTCATCTCTTCACCCTGGGCGCGCGCTTCGTCGATGGTGCCGACCATGTAGAAGGCCTGCTCTGGCAGGTCGTCGTGCTTGCCTTCGAGGATCTCCTTGAACCCGCGCACTGTCTCGGCGATGGGCACCGACTTGCCCTCGCGTCCGGTGAAGCGCTGAGCGACGTTGAAGGGTTGCGACAGGAAGCGCTGGATCTTGCGCGCCCGCGATACCGCCTGCTTGTCGTCCTCCGACAGCTCCTCCATGCCAAGGATGGCGATGATGTCCTGGAGGTCCTTGTAGCGCTGCATCGTCTTCTTGACGCCCTGCGCCGCGTCGTAATGCTCCTGCCCGACGATCGACGGCTCGACGAAACGGCTCGAGGACCCGAGGGGATCGATGGCGGGATAGATCCCGATCTCCACCAGAGCCCGCTCGAGCCGCACGGTGGCGCCAAGGTGCGCGAATACCGTCTGGATGGCGGGGTCCGTGTAGTCGTCGGCCGGCACGTAGACCGCCTGCACGGAGGTGATCGAACCCTTGCTGGTCGATGTGATGCGCTCCTGGAGCTCACCCATCTCGGTCGCCAGCGTCGGCTGGTAACCGACGGCGGACGGCATGCGTCCCAACAGCGCCGACACCTCCGACCCCGCGAGCAGGTATCGAAAGATGTTGTCGATGAACAGCAGCGTGTCCGCGCCTTCCGCATCGCGGAAGTACTCGGCCATCGTGAGACCGGTCAATCCCACCCGCGCGCGAGCGCCCGGCGGCTCGTTCATCTGACCGAACACGAGTGCGGTCTGCGGCAGCACACCGGCGTCCTGCATCTCGTGGTACATGTCGTTGCCCTCGCGGGTGCGCTCGCCCACACCGGCGAACACAGAACGGCCCTTGTGCTGGTACGCAATGTTGCGAATGAGCTCCTGCACGATGACTGTCTTGCCAGTGCCGGCCCCTCCAAACAGCCCGATCTTCGAGCCCTTCGCGAAAGTGCAAATCAGGTCGATGACCTTGATACCCGTCTCGAGGATTTCCACCTTCGCCTGCTGCTCGGATACGGGTGGCGCGGGTCTGTGGATCGGCCATCGGGTAACGCCTTCCGGCGCGGGCTCGTCGTCGATGGGCGCGCCGATCACGTTGAACATGCGTCCCAGGGTCTCGACGCCCACCGGAACTGAGATTGGGCCGCCTGTCGCCCTGGCGGGGTCACCGCGCCGGAAACCGTCGGTCGCGTCCATCGCGATAGTGCGCACGACGTTGTCGCCGATCGCACCCTCCACCTCGAGCACGACGACACGGCCGTCGCCAGTAGTCACCTCCAGCGCCTCGAACAGCTCAGGCTGCTCGCCGGCCGGGAACTGGACGTCGACAACGGCACCGATGACCTGACTGACGTGCCCGTCCTTGCCTTTCTTCTTCTCTTCCTTCTTGTGGTTCTGCGCCGGGTGTTTGGTCTTGGCCATTTGTCTCTCCCTCAGCTCGAAGCCCGCATCGCTTCGGCACCGCTAACGATCTCCATGAGCTCCGTGGTGATGCCTGCCTGGCGCACCTTGTTCGCGTAAAGCGTCAGCGCGTCGATGAGGTCGCCGGCGGCGTTGGTGGCGTTCTGCATCGCAATCATCTTGGCCGAGTATTCGCTCGCCTTGTTCTCGAGCACTGCCTGAAAGACCTGCGTCTCCACGTAGCGCGGCAGCAGGCCGTCGAGCACTGATTCAGGGTCCGGCTCGTAGATATAGTCGGCGCGCGGGCCAGTGCTCTGGTCCCCTCGTCCAGGGATCTCGGCCGGGATGAGCACTGTAACCACCGGGTCCTGCTTCATGGTCGAGATCCATTTCGAGTAGCAGAGCAGCACGGCGTCGGTCCTGCCCTGCGTGTATTCCTCCAGCGCAACCGTGATCGCGGGCATGACCTCGGCGACGGTGGGGCGGTCCGACACGCCGCTCACCTCGGCGATCACCTCGCGCCGGTAGCGCAGGAGGAAGTCGCGGCCCTTGCGTCCGATCGTGACGTAGCGCTGGCCCTCGGTGTGGTGCTCGTTCATGTATCGGGTGGCGGCGCGAATGTTGTTCACGTTGATCGCGCCGCAGAGGCCCTTGTCCGTCGTCACGAGGATCATCACCGCGCGCTTGCCGTCACGCCGGACCAGGAACGGGTGCTTGTATTCGGTCGCGCGCTCGCCCGTGGTTTGCAGCACCTCAAGCATCTTTTCGGAATACGGCCGCGTTGCCTGCACGGCGGCTTGCGCGCGGCGCAGCCGTGTCGCCGCGACCACCTGCATCGCCTTGGTGATCTTCTGCGTGTTCTTGATCGAGTCGATCCGCCGGACGATGTCCCTAAAGGCCGGCAA
>JBDUAO010000019.1:0-27264 GCA_040004595.1 Candidatus Dormiibacterota bacterium
CGTACCTGCGCCTGGCCGCGAAACCCACGAGCTGGATGCGCCGGAGTCTCGTTCAGGTAGTCCTCGGAAAAACATGCCACGAGGGCCTCGAGGTCATGTTGGTTCGTTGCGCTCACCAACTGATCGATCGTCGCCAGAGAGTCCGTCATGCCCTTATCACCCCAATTTTACTTTCGTTCCAGTAGACTGGAACCAATGGCAAGTATGGCGGGCAAGGCCCGGGCTGTCAAGGACAAGCGACCTTACGACGGCAGCCTGAGGCAGGCCGAGGCACGCCGGACCCACTATCGGATCATCGAGATGGCTCAGCGACGATTCATAAAAGACGGCTATGGCCAGACCACCATCTCGGCCATCGCAGAGGACGCGGGCGTATCGGTGGACACGATCTACAAATCGTTTGGCGGCAAGCCGGGGCTGATCCGCGCAATGGCCGCAAGGGCGCTTCTGGGTAGCGGCCGAGTGCCCGCGGAGGAGCGATCAGACGAGCTGCAAACACGCGAGCGTGACCCACTTAAGCTCATCGCACGCTGGGGCGTGTTCGTCACCGAGATCGCGCCCCTGGCTGCGCCGGTCATGCTGCTGGTGCGCGATGCGGCCGGCAGCCACCCGGAGCTCAGGCCGCTTCTCGATGAGGTGCATGCAGACCGCCTCCGCCGTATGACCGACAACGCAAAGCGCTTTGCGGCCGCCGGTCACCTCCGCCGTGGGGTGACCGTGGCCGATGCGGCCAATGTGATGTGGACCTACACCTCGTCAGAGCTGTACGAGCTTTTGGTCCTTCGGCGGGGCATGCCGCTCAAGACCTTTGGTCGCTTCGTCGCCGACGCCATGATCGCGGCCCTGTTGTAACCGGCCGCCGGAATAACGCTACCTAGTCGCGCTCAGCCGCTGCTCGCTCGTCTCGGCGCGCTTCGAGCCACGACGGGATGAGGCGGAAGCGCGAGCGTGCGCGGCGGGCGCGCAGCCGGCACACGAGGTAGAAGGCGATGGCCAGCGCGAGGAGGTACGCGACGTACAGCGTGATCTCTGGCGACCCCGACACCTGGATCAGGTCCGCGCCCCACACCGCCAGCCCCTCCCGAACCGGGAACTGATTCAGGGCCACTGCCTGATCCAGGAGCGCTATGCCGGGCAGCGAGTCTGTCAACGGCTGGGGTCCCAGCCACGCCACCGTCTGCTCCAAAGAGAACAGGCCGCTCGGGTCGATGAAATGGTCCGAAAGCGCCCCGCGCTGATAGGCGGCATCCCAACCCACCGACAGGAACAAGAACGTGCCGACGAGGCCGGCGACGCGACCGAACAGACAGGTCAGAGCCAGGGCCAGCATGAAAACAGGAACCACGTTGGCGAAGAGAACACCCATATGGATGGCCTCGCGGGCCCGATACCGCCCTCCGATGTCGAGGGCCTCCACCACAACTCCGAACACGACGGCGGCGACCAGCAGCCCCACGATGCCAACAAGCACGCGGCCAGCTGCGAATGTCAGCGGGCCAGGACCGTCGGTCGCGGTCATGCTCTCGAACTCGTCATGGAGGTCTGGGGCCACCAGCAGATAGGCGGTCAGGAAAGCCAGGATGAGCAGGACGAAACTGGCTATCTCATTGCTGCCGCTCAGCCGCGCGAGCTCCGTGTGAGCACCGCCGGGAACCGGGGCGATGAAGTGGACCGCGACGATGAGCACGGCGGATGTGGCTACGAGGATGGGTGCGATGCGCCCGGCCAGCAGGCGCTGCGAGAGGGCGCGAATGTCGAGATTGCGGCTGCTCAATGAGAAATCAGCCCAGGTCTGCTCATGTGCCCAATGTAGATCAGGGGCTCTTTTGAGGTCGCCCGGTAACTTCCTCGTCGTGAGGCCACGAATGCCATCTCACGGGAGCATGATGAGATGCGTGGTTGGGTGGTCGCTATGGAACGAACAGAAGACCAAGCTTGGGGGCTTGTATCGGCGGCTCGCGGTGAGGCACGCCCGAGTTCAGCGGGCCAGATCAGAGGTCGGCGCTGATGCGTTCCTTTCAGGGCACGACGGTTGGTTCTTCCATCGAGGGATCCGCGAGACCCCGGATCAGCGGCACTTCTAGGAACGGTCAGGTGGACAGGAGGGCAATATGAAGAAGAGCTCCGCGCAGAAGGTCGAGCCTCCATCTCAGCTGATCGGGGCAAGGATCCAGGAGCTGGGCGACTGGCGAGGCAAGACCCTCTCCAGGCTTCGCGCCCTGATCAAAAAGGCTGACCCCGAAGTGGTTGAGGAGTGGAAGTGGGTAAAGCCGTCTAATCCAGGGGTTCCGGTGTGGTCTCACGAAGGTCCGATCTGCACCGGCGAGACGTACAAGAGCGTCGTGAAACTTACATTCTTCAAGGGGGCCTCGCTGAAGGACCCTTCGGGACTGTTCAACTCAAGCCTCGAAGGCAACACCCGGCGGGCAATCGACTTCCACGAGAACGATGAGATCGATGAGAAGGCTTTCGCGACCCTCATTCGAGCTGCAGTCAGCCTGAACAAGGCGCCGTAGCGCTCCTGGATACTCCGTCACGATTCGTAGTCGTCGGGACGGGACCGTTGGGCCTTGCTGTGATGCGGCGGCTCGTGGCGTCCGGCAAGCAGGTCAGGATGGTCAATCGGAGTGGCCGCGGACAGGTTCCGGCCGGTGTGGAAGTCACCTCGGCCGATGTGACTGACCCGGCCGCCGCGCGCCAGGCATTCGAGGGCGCGGCCGTCGTCTTCCACTGCGCGGTCGGGCCCTACGGCCGATGGCCACAAACACTGCCGCCGATCATGGAGGGAATCATCCAGGGCGCCGCCGGAGTGGGAGCCAAGCTCGTGTACGGCGACAACCTGTACGCGTATGGCCCAGTGGCGGGGCCGCTGACTGAAGACCTGCCTTACCGCCCGGCCGGCCCTAACGCGACAGTCAGGGCAAGGCTCGCCACGACGCTCATGGAGGCACACCCGAAAGGCTCCGTGCGCGCGGCAATCGGTCGGGCCTCAGATTTCTATGGACCCCATGTTCACCTGTCGACCGTAGGCGACGGCGTTTTCGCGAGAGCTGTGGCCGGCAAACCGGCTCAGGCCCTGGGCAATCCCGACACGCTCCATACGTACACGTTCATCGATGACTTCGCCGCCGCGCTCGTGACGCTCGCCACCCGCGCTGAAGCCCTTGGGCAGGTATGGCATGTTCCAAGTGCTGAAACCTTGACGACGCGGCAGTTCATCGAAATGGCGTTCCAGCAAACCGGCCATCCGCCGAGGGTGCAGGTTGCACCCAGGATGGTCATCAGCGTTCTGGCCCTCTTCAACCCGACGATGCGGGGTGTCAGCGAGTCGCTGTATCAGTCAGAAAAGCCGTGGGTCGTAGACCACAGCAGGTACGCCAAGGCTTTTGGAGCCTCTCCCACGCCCCACCCCGAGGCTGTCGCCGAGAGCTTGAAGTGGTTTCGAGAGGACCAGGGGCCATAGGGGAGACAGACTGTCTCACGTATTCAGAACCGGGACGGTGGGCCGAGGGCGGACTGTAAGCCGGGTTCTGTAATGGCGAGATCGGACTACTCATTCTGAATACGAAACGACACATACCGACACCCCCTGATCGACGGCGGCTGCGTACTAAATGCCTACTGGTACGCCAGGCCTTCTGTCTCCGACTCCCTGCGACTTGCTAGGGAATAGTTCGATGGCCTTTGGGTGACTAGCCGTTCAACTCGTGGTCGATGGCTATGTGTTCTCGCGGCTGTTCCCCGACACCGGCCCGGATTCTGCCGTTGACCTGGTCGACTCGCAAGTCACCGCGACGGGGTGACCATGCAGGTCTACCGGCCCGCGGGCCGGCCCTAGTAGGCCTCGTAAACCCGGGACCGCAGCGATGAACGCGAATCGTGGTGAACCAGCACACGTGCGGCTCGTCGGCGCAGGGTGCGGTTCAGGAAGCGCAGTCCGGAGATCGGCTATGACGGGGCAGGTTGGCTCGGCGGCCCACAGTATTTCTGAGGCACCGCTGGCCCGCAGATGAGGATCGAGTCGGCAATCGAGAGGACGTAGCTACGTCCGGCTGCTGTGTAGGCGACGTCCAGACCCAACCAGCCCCCACCGTGGCTGCCTGAGCCACGACCCCAGCCAATCAGGAGTTCGGTGTAGGGAGCCGACGGATCCCGCTGCCCCGGCGGCTGACATCGGTTCGACACGGCGTAACCCTTGAGATTGTGCAGCGGTTCTTTGACGTTCGGCGGGAACCCTTCTACTCCACCGATCGGAGTATCGCCTTGGGCTGGGGTGAACTCCCGGACGAACGCACCGAGGTAGGTGAAGCCGTCGCCGATGACTTGAGTCCCGCTGATCGTGCCGTCTAGTACGGCCGGATCGTTGCCCTGATCAAGGCACAGCGGGACACCTAGAGTCCACCGTGACGCAGGGGCGTTTTGGTCGAAAGCACCCGACAGCGAAGTCGACGGGTCGCCAACGGAGCCGAGGGGGCCCTCACCATCCAGGTGGCGTTCCGCCGCGTCCTGACCGACGGTGACACCGTGGTAGACGAGGCTAGCTCCTAGGACAGCCAGCGCGATCGCGACGAGGCCGGCTGCGGCCCACATGGGCCGCGACCAGCCTCGTGTCATCTGTCCACGGAGCCAGGTCACGCGTAGGCATTGTCGGTTATGCGCCCGGCATACGTGGGGTAGTCGTTGTTACCGCAAAGCTTGCTGGGGGACACAAAGTGATAGCTGGTGGCATTGTCTGAGCCGTAATCGGTGTCGTACGAGAGGTTGAGCCCGATCCAACTACCGGTGAGTACTCCGCCGCCTAGGCTGTAGTGGTATCCCGATGAACCGCTGCGCTGAAAGGTAAAGTTCGCAGGCTCTGACACTATCCAGGGTTGCCTGCACCAGTTCTGCCAGCCTTTGATGACCGTCGCAGATTGACCGGTGTCTTTGATTGGTAGGACCCTATACCCATAGCAACTGACCGAATACTTGCCGTACTGGGTTTGCACTTGGTAGTAGCGGTCGTCACTTGACGAATCCCATGTCCGCAATACGCCTGAGGAGACGGTGTAGCTGCCGGAAGCGGACCAGGACCCGTACGTGCCGTTGAAGCTAGTCGCTACACCGAGTGTGACCGAATGGCTGCTACCGAGAGAAAACCAGCTGGTTGTGCTGCTGTAGAAGGGGAGGCTTTCGCCAGCGTCGTCCCAGGCAAGGGATGTCGATATAAGCGTGTAATAGCCGCAACCCGCTACGTCGGGCCTAGACACAATTGTTCCCACCGAAGGAGCGATTTGTGCTTTGAGTGCGAGTCTCAGAGTCGGCACGTCAGATCGATTGACGCTGAGCGACTGAAAGTAGGTAGATGGGGAGGCGAGCTGCGAAGACATCGACCAATCGGCGAACCGACCGCCATTCCACGCAAACACGTTCAGATTTACATGCCCCGATGAGCTCAAGTAGCCAGCCGGCAGCCGGCGCGGATCAATTCGCAGAGTGAACGTGCCATCACCTTTGGCGGATGTCCAGCCGACGGTCGGCGTGGGAATCCGGTCTCCGACCTTGAATGTACTGCTGAGGATTTCGTCCGGCCACGCCAATGCGGCGACGGTCCCGCTCGTTGCGTTGCCATGGTCATCTGTGAGTGCTCCTGTGGCGACTGCGGGGCCGCTGGTCGGGCTTCGGAATATTGAAACGTCAACAGCGCCGGGGATCGTTTGCGGGGCTGCGCCATACACAGGCTGCGGAAAGATAAAGGCCAACTCCAAGACCGCGACAGTCACCATGACGGCTTTCGCTCGAGAGTTTGAGCTTAGTTCGCCAAGAAGATCCATCGATCCACCTCCACTCGGTTGCACGGGCGGCAATCAGTCGCCTAGGGACTGCGGCTGCGCGGAGTTAAGCAAACCTCGTCGGGTTCGTCAAGTGTGTTGTTAATGACGGAAAGGAGCAGCCGCGCAATCGGAAGCGCCGTGCACTCCCAATGGGAGACAGTAAGTTGCGCGTACTGAACAAGACCTAGCCAAGCTGCGTAGGGATGCGTACTGGAGAGCCCTCAGTCGCGTGACCGGGGGCTCTTCTTGTATTCAAAACCGGTGTAGGTGGGCCGAGGGCGGACTGTAAGCCGGGTTCTGTGTCCCTTGCGGGACGGTGACCATCTGTCTTCGATGCCGGTTGCCCGGCACCTCTAGCGACCGATACCCGAGGACTTGGCGAGCCGCCAGTAACGCCCTCCTATTTGGTCTTGCTCCGGGCGGGGTTTGCCTGGCCGGCCGGTCACCCGGCCGCCGGTGGGCTCTTACCCCACCTTTTCACCCTTACCTGCAGCCAGTCTCCGGCCGGGCGCGCAGGGCGCACCTTTAAGAAACTCGCTGCCGGCGGTAATTTTCTGTGGCACTTTCCTTCGGGTCGCCCCGACTGGGTGTTACCCAGCGCCCTGCTCTGTGGAGCCCGGACTTTCCTCCAACGCTCTTTACTTCGCCGGCGGTCACCCGTCCGCCTCGGCCCGTGGTGATTCTACCCGGGAGCCTGGGCCTTCTTAACCTGCTCGTCGAGGGCCATGTTGGCGAGCTTATCCGCTCCCTTGTTGGCCGCCCTCTCGACGTGCTTGATCTCAGGGGAGTCCGGAAAGCCGCCCAGAAGCTCCTTCACCTGCTGATAGAGCGGTTGCAGCTCTGGCTTCTTGACCCGGTAGCTGCCGTTGACCTGCTCCACCACCAGCTTCGAGTCGAGATAGATCTCGAGGCGATCCGGCTTCCAATCCGCCACCGCCTTGAGGCCGTCGATCAAGGCTTGATATTCCGCCTCGTTGTTCGTCCTCACGCCGATGAAGCGGTGGAAGGTGCGCAGCCGGTTGCCCTGATCGTCCTCGATCACGACCCCGATCGCGGCTGGACCCGGATTGCCTCGCGACGCGCCATCCGTGCGCAGCCGCAGTGTCTTCAGGCGAGCACCAGGATGCGGCTGCAGTTCTCGCAGTGAACCAGCTCGTCGAGCCCTTTGCGCAGCGTCTGCATACCCGACGAGGTGACCGTGACCCGACAAACCGTGCACTGGTTGCCCACCACCCTGGAGACCGCCGGCTGGGCGCGGGTGCGTGAGAATGCCGCCTTCGCGGCAGGCGGAACCTGTGACCAGATGTCGTCTCGCTCGGCCTCGATTTCAGCCAGGTCGCCGCGCGCCTCCTCCAGCTCTTCTTTGAGGGCCGGCTCCTCGGAGGCCGATTGCCTCTGCGCCTCTGCCAGGCTCGTCGCAGCTGATCGCATCGCATCGTCGGCGGCTTCGCCCTCCTCCATGAGATGGAGCTCGGCGTCCTCTTCCTCGGCGAACCGCGCCTTCATGTGGGCGACCTCATCTGACATCTGCAGGAGCTCGGTGGGATTGCGGATGCGGCCGCTCATCAGCTCCTTTTCCCGTGAGCGGAGCTTGGTGCGGTGGTCCTCGCGCGCATGGTCGGATTCCCGAAGCCGCGCCGCGACGGAATCCTGGGCGACCTTTGCCTCCTGCATCGCCTCCTCGAGCGTCACCACCTCGGGGTCGGAGGCAAGCCTCGACTCCAACCTCTCGATGACATCGCGCACGGCCCGTTCCCGCTCGACCTGGGCTTGATATCTGAGGAGGAGCTGGGCCGGGTTCATCAGGGCAGCTTCGGTTTGGATGCGGGAGGCACTGTGTCGAATCCGATGCGGTGGGCTTCAGCCGCGCGGTCGGTCGCAACCGACATCTCACCGAACTTCTCCTCGTAGGCGGCGACGTTCTGCGCCAGCAGCTGCGAGAGCAGCTTCATGTGGTTTGGACTCATCCCCACCCGGGTGTAGATCCGCACCAGGCCGGGCTCCTCGGGCGCCCACTGGCCGAAGTTGAGGACGAAGCCCAGAGGATTGCCGTTGATCAGCACGGCATCCGTGTATATCACCTGGTTCGCGCTCTCCTGGACCTTGACCCTGATCGGCAGCTCACTCATTCGAGCACCACCAGCACCTGGCCCTCCTTGACGACTTCAGTTTCCTTGACCAGGATCTCCTTCACCCTGCCGGCACGCGGCGCGGTGACCGAGATCTCCATCTTCATGGACTCGAGGATCATGAGCACATCGTCCTCGGCGACATCGTCGCCGGGCTTGGACGTGATCTTCCACACGTTTCCGACCAGCTCCGCCTTTACCTCGGTCATGCCGTCATTCCTGAGCGGCCCAGGTTCGGGGCGGGACGCGCATTGGTTTCGAGTCCCAGCTGTACCCGCGCCTGCGATACCGAGGCCACGTCGCGGCCGAGTTCCCGGCACAGCTCCGCAGCTTTCCCGACCAGCTCGCCGTTGCTTTTCGCCATCTTCCCCTCCTCGAGGTAAAAGTTATCCTCCAAACCCACGCGCACATTGCCTTCCATCGAGACCGCAGCCGCAACCAGGGCCCACTGATCAAGCCCGATTCCTATCACCTGCCAGTGCGAGCCCGCCGGCAGCGAATCCACCTGATCCACGAGGTGACGGGTGGTGCCGGGGATGCCGCCCAAGACGCCCATGATGAGGCTGAACTGGTATGGAGGCGCCAGGACGCCCATGTCGATGAAGGGCCTCGTATTGCCGATGTGGCCCGCGTCGAAGCACTCCATCTCGGGACGCACGCCCGCCTTGTTCATGGCGTCGAGGAAGAACTGGATGTCCTTGAACGGGTTCGCGAACACGTGGTCGTGCACGAAGGCCTTGCGCTTGGCCGAGTAAATCGCATAGTTCATCGAGCCCATGTTCAAGGCCGCTATCTCCGGCCGCAGCTCGCCGATATGTTCGATTCGTTCTTCACGGGGGACGCCGACCGCCCCGGTCGAGAAGTTGACGATCGCGTCCGTCCTCGCTCGGACCTCGGAGAAAATCTCCGCGAAGGTCTCGACCTTCCAGTCCGGGCCGCCCTGGGGGGTGCGGGCGTGGATGTGAACGATGGCGGCGCCTGCGTCAGCCGCGCGTTTCGCCTCCTCACCGATCTCCTTTGGCGTGTAAGGAATCGCTGGGCATTGCTCGCGCGTCGCGAGAACGCCGGTGAGCGCGGCCGTGATGATAGTCGCCGTCATACGGGGATGTTTCCGTGCTTCCGCCACGGCCGCTCGACCTTCTTGTTGCGCGCCTGCTCGATGCCGCGGATGATCACCCGGCGAGTCTCGGCGGGGTCGATGACGTCGTCGATCATCGCCCACCCGGCGGCGAGATATGGGTTGATCTGGGACCTGATCGTCTCGATCAGCTGGCCGCGCGTCTCCTCAGGATTGGCGGAGGCCTCGATCTGCTTGTTGAAGATGATGTTGACGGCGCCCTCCGGCCCCATGACCGATATCTCAGCCAGGGGCCACGCGACGATCAGGTCCGGCTGGTAGCCCCTGCCGCACATCACGTAGTAGCCGGCGCCATAGGCCTTGCGCATGATCACTGTGACCTTTGGCACCGTTGCCTCAGCGGTCGCGTACAGCATCTTGGCGCCGTGGCGGATGATGCCTTCCTTCTCCACCTGGGAGCCGACGATGAACCCGGGCACGTCCATTAGATAGACGAGCGGCACGTTGAACGCGTCGCACATTCGGATGAAGCGAGCGGCCTTGTCCGCTGAGTCGGAGTCGAGGCTGCCGCCCTTCTGCATCGGCTGGTTGGCGACCACGCCAACGGCATGCCCGCCGGCTCGCGCGAACCCGACCACTATGTTCTTCGCCCACGCGGGCTTGATCTCGAACCACGAGTCGCGATCGAACACGGCGTTGATCACGCGCTTGACGTCATAGGCAGCTCGAGGGTTGGTCGGCACTATCTTGTCGAGCCCGTCAACCGCTCTATTGGGATCGTCGTCAGTGGCCCGGAAGGGCGGCTCGTCGGCATTGCTTGACGGGAGATACGACAGGAATTTGCGCACCGCGGTTATGCATTCGTGGTCGTCGGCGACCTCGTTGTCCCCCACTCCCGACTCATAGCAGTGCACCTGCGAACCGCCCATGTCGTGGTCGGTGACGTCCTCACCCGTGGCGGCCTTGACGAGGCGCGCCCCGCCCAGCGACATCGATGACGTGTCCTTGACCATGGGCACGAAGTCGGCCAGACCGGGGATGTATGCGGTGCCGGCCGAGCACGGGCCCAGCATGGCTGCGACCTGGGGGATGACGCCCGACATCACGACCTGGTCGTGGAACAGGTAGCCGGTACCCGCGAACGTCGAGCCCGCGGCCTCCTGGATGCGAGCGCCCGCCGAGTCGAGGAGCCAGACGATAGGCCTGCGATATCGGAGCGCGAGCTCCCGCACCCTCGCAGCCTTGAACTGCTCCCCCACCGCGCCCATCGATCCCGCCATAACCGTGAAGTCGTACGCGATCACCCAGACCTCGCGGCCTTCGACCTCGCCATGACCCGTGACCACCCCATCCGCCGGCGTCCCATCCGCGTCGGGCTCCACGCCGCGCACCGCCTGCTGCTGGGCGAGCAGGCCGAACTCGACGAAGGTGTCCCTGTCGAAGAGGAGGTCGATCCGCTCGCGCACCGTGAGCTTGCCGCGCTCGTGCTGCCTGGCGATCTTGTCCTTGCCGCCCATCGCAAGGTTCTTATGGCGTCGCCCTTTGAGTTCCGTGACCTTCGCCGAGTAGTCGTCGCTCACGGGCGAGATCCTCCCACAAGGAGGTCCTCACGCTTGCCCCATCGATCGAGGAAGCGGTAGAAGTTCCGGCGCGAGAGCCTGTCTCGCTCGGCTGCAGGCGTCGTCTCCCACAGTCGATGCTGGTATCTCTCGAGCGGCAGCCCGGGAACGGCCACCGCGCGCCCGCCTTTGTCTCGAAGCCTGAAGCTGAAATCGATGTCGGCGATCCGATAGAAGCGGAATTTGGGGTCGAATCCCTGCACCGCCCGGGCATCGGCGCGTCGAAAAGCCATGCAGTAAGCCTCGATCGCGTCCACATCTGGACCGGGGTCCTCCTCGAACTCCTTCAGCGTGCCCTTGCCACGAATGCCATACGGGCCGGCGACAACAACCGAGGGGTCGTTCAAGGTTTCGATCAACGGGGTCACCGCATCGCCGATGAGCTCGATGCCCGGGTCGAACAGGACGCAGATCTCCCCGATCGCCGCTTCGATGCCGGCATTGACCGCGGTCGAATAGCCGAGGGGAGGATCCAGCCTCAAGGAGCGCAGCCGGTAGGCGGCGCGAGTGTGCAGCCAGCCGGCCATGCGCGTGTCCCCGGAGTTGTCCACCACGATGGCCTCGAAGTCCGCTTTGCAGTGGGTGAACACCGACAGCAGCCATCGCTCGAGGTCTGGAATCCAACCGTGCGCGACAGTGATGAGTGAGACGGCCCGCGGCGTCACCGGCTCGGCGGCCGGCGGGGGCGCCTTCAGCGCCTGCAGCTCGCTTCCGGTGGCGCTGTCAACGACCTCCCAGCCACCGGCGCGCAGCTGCTCGCGGATCGCATCGGCCGCCTCGAAGTCGCGGTTCACCCGGCGCTCGACGCGTTCAGCCAACAGCTTCTCAGCTTGTGAACTGTCCGCTGCTACCCCTTCTTCGCTTTTACCGCGGCGGTCAGCGCGGGCACGATCTTCAGGGCATCGCCAACCACGCCGAGGTCGGCCATCTTCATGATCGGAGCCTCCGCGTCTTTGTTGATGGCGATGATGATCTTCGAGGCCTTCATCCCGACCGTGTGCTGCATGGCACCGGAGATGCCAACGGCGATATAGACGCCGGGCCGTACCGATTTGCCGGTCTGGCCGACCTGCATGGCGTATGGAACCCAGCCCGCATCGACCACCGCCCGACTGGCGCCGACAGCGCCGCCGAGCGCGCCGGCCAGCGCCTCGAGCAGCGGAAAGTTGTCCGGTCCGCCCATGCCCCGGCCGCCGCTGATCACGACCTTGGCATCCTCGAGCTTGACCTTCTCGGAAGCCTCGACCACGCGCTCGACGATGCGGGCGCGCTTGGAGTCGGCGCCGATCGAGGCGTCGATCTCCTTGATCTCGGCCGTCCCGCCGCTCTCTGAGGCCTCGAAAGACTTTGGCCTGATCAGGATGATCGCGGGCTTCTTGTTGGCCCGCATCGCCGCGACCTTCGCGCCGCCGAAGTAGGGCACGCTGGCGACAAAGCCGCCATCTTTGGCGTCCACATCGCCGGCGTTCGAGATGAGGCCGATATCGAGGCGCGCGGCCAGTCGGCCGGCGACGTCACGGGAGTCTGAGGTGAAGCCGAAGAGGATGAGGTCTGGCATTTGCGCCTTATAAAGGGCGGCAAGCGCATCGGTCGCGGGCTCGGCGATGAAATCGTCGAACGCCTGGTCCTCGTTGACGTGAACGACCTTCGCACCATGCTTGCCCAGAGTCTCTGCGGCCGCCTTCGCACCGGCCCCGAGCACAACAGCCTCGACATCACCGAGCTCTCGCGCCTTTGCCATGAGCTCCAACGCGGTCGGCTGGAGCTTGCCCTGGTTGAGCTCCGCGTACACCAATATCTTTGCCATCTAGAGCACCTTCGCCTGGACGAGGACCTGGATGATCTGGTCGACGGCCGTCCCGTCGTCCTGGATGATGACGCCGGCCTTGCGCATTTCGGCCTGTGCCAGGCCCTCGACTGTCTCAGCCGGCTCGCCTCGGTCGATGCCGAGGTCGCCCAGTCCGATCAGCTTTATCTCTTTCGAGCGCGCGGCCATGATGCCTTTGAGAGAGGCGTAGCGCGGCTCGGCGATGCCCGCGGTGACGCTGATCAAGACCGGTGTCGCCGCCTCGACGAGCTGGTAGCCGTCGGCGGTCTGGCGGTGGATTTTGATGGTCGAGCCATCCACCTCCACTTTCTTGGCGGTCGTCAGCTGCGGCACACCCAGCAGCTCGGCGAGCATGGGGGGAACCATCCCGGTGCTGCCGTCGTAGGACTCGGTGCCGCAGATCACCAGGTCCGGAGACTCGGTCTTGATCGCTGCAGCGAGGGCGCGGGCGGTTAGGAGCGCGTCGGCGCCCGCGAGCTGGGCATCGGTGATGAGAATGCCGCGGTCGGCGCCCATCGACAGTCCCTTTCGGATCGCGTCCTTCGCGCGCTCCGGGCCCATCGAAATCAGGATCACCTCTCCCCCATGGGCTTCTTTCAGCTGAAGGGCCTCTTCGACGCCGCACTCATCGCCGGGGTCGAGGACCACTTCCTTGTCGCGCGCGAGCGTGTTGTCGGCCTCGAGAGTGGTGACGGAGTTCGGGTCCGGTACCTGCTTTACGGTGACGACGATCTTCACAAGGCAGCCTCCAGTAAGGGAAGAGAACTCCTCAATTATCGCCGCGACTCAACTCGTGACGAAACCGCTCGTAGTCGTCGGGGCCGTTGAGGCTTCGAAAAAGGTGGGCATCGAGGCCCTCGAGCCATGTCACTTCGAGCTGTTCGGCCAGGTCGGAGGCCTTGTACTGGCCGGCGTCGAGAGCGGCTGTGATCCGGGGCAGGGCGGGACGTCGGTAGGCCGCGCACGTCGGCTCCGCTCGGCCGTCGATTCTAGGAATCGCCGCATCGCAACCGGCCGAGGCGGCCACCGCCATCTGCGCGATTTCTTGCGTCACATAGGGCATGTCGCAGGCGACGGCAAACGTGACTTCGTGCTTGGCGACGCCGAGGCCCGCCTCCAGACCGGCGAGCGGCCCGGCGTCCGGCTTGCGATCGAAGACGAGGCGATACGGAAGGTGCTCGCGCACCTGCTCAGGCTGAGCGAACGAGACCACCACCTCCGAAAACGCAGGGGCAAGCCGATCCACCACCCACCGCAGGAGGGTCGTCTCGCCCACCGCGAGCCAGGCCTTGGTGCGGCCCATGCGGCGGCTGTCACCGCCCGCGAGCACCAGCAGCGTGGCTTGCATCACGACTATCATCGGCCCGCCGTGCGAGCAATAGATTTCCACGTTCACCTCCCCACTCCAGATTGGCTCGACAAGTCGATGAAGGGGTACGTGGAGGCGGCCGAGTCGTACTTCCGCTCCAAGATCGTCAGGCGCACGATCGCGGAGCTCGCGGGCGACTACGAGAAGCTCGACGTGATGGCGGTTCTGCTCGCATGGGATGCCGAGACCGCGACCCACCGGCCCAGGGTGCCGAACGAGTTGGTCGCCCAGGCATGCGCCGATTTCCCCAAGGCATTCGTGGGCTTCGGCAGCGTCGACCCGCTGAAGGGTGAGCGCGCGGTCGCCGAGCTCGACAACATCAGCTTCATGGAGTTGAAGGGCGTCAAGCTCCACCCCTCCCTGCAAGCATTCGCGCCCGACGACGAAACCTACTGGCCCCTATATGAGCGGTGCGAAGAGCTTGGCCTCATCGTCCTGTTCCATACGGGTACAAGCGGAATCGGGGCCGGGCAGCCTGGCGGGCAGGGCATCCGCCTCGACTACGCGCGGCCGATCAGGCTGGACGCGGTCGCGGCATCATTCCCCAACCTCAATATCATCGCAGCGCACTTCGGCTATCCGTGGCACCTGGAGCTGCTGTCGATGGCGCTGCACAAGACCAACATCTACATCGACATCTCAGGCTGGTTGCCGCGGTACATCCCAAGCGAGGTGGTACGCGACATGAAGGGCCGCCTGCAGAACCAGTTCGTGTTCGGAAGCGACTACCCGTTCATCCAACCCGAAAAGTGCCTGGACGAGCTGGCGACTCTAGAGATACCCGAAGCAGCACTTCAGAAATTGCTGATCGGCAACGGCAAGAGGCTGCTCGGTCTGTCATAACCGCCGACCAGGCGCGCCGTGGCGCGGGCGTGCATGACGATTGCCTGGGCCGGCAAGAAGTTAAACGGGAGGGTTATCACCTCCCGGACGGATATGGTCACCATCGGACCGACCACAACCACTGATTCCACTGTCGCTTCGGGCTCTGAAACGCTGAGCGCCTGTGAGGCAACTCCACGTGCGGCCAAAGCATCGACTATGAGGACAGAGCGCGAGCGCAGTGCGCCGGCGTCCAGATGTTGTGCCGTCACCTCCGCGGCTTGCGCGGTCGCCGCCTGAAGGTCGGCAGATCGCGTACTCACGAACGCGACATCGACTGCGTACGCAGCCATCGGCAGCAGGATGATCGGCAACAGGACGGCATAGAACGCGAGCACCTGCCCACGATCGCATCGGCTCAAGTGCTGCGCGATCGCCAGGATTCCAGCGGCAAACTGACGTCCGTACGCAGCGTCACATGGCTCGGGAGCATGAGAAATGCGGTCCATGCGATATCGATGCTCGCGCTTGACGAGGCAGTGACCTTGCCTCCCCTCTCGAAGGTGCCAACTGAGACCACGAGGGTGGCCGATTGCACCGGGTAGTTGCCGACAATGGCCTGGAAACGCTCCTGCGCAGCGGCACTGGCCGCTTCTGCGTTTGCCGCTCGTGCGGCAGCCTCAGCGGCTGACTGCGTGGCGGCATCAAGGCCGGCGCGTGCGCTCGCGACCTCCACGCCGGCCACAGCTCCCAATGACAACAACAGCACAACGGGCGCGCAGAGTGCGAGTTCGAGGAGCGCCTGGCCCCGCCCAAACGTCACTTCGTGAACACCTCCTTTTGCACGGCCACGCGCACGTGAAGAGGCAATCCCCCCTCCGTGACGAGAGGCACGATTGCCGGCACCCCTCCGCCGATCTCCACCTCTATCGAGTCGCCCAGGTCGTGGCCGCACACCCACAACACGGGGGGCTGCCTCGATTCGCCTGGGCACCAGGCCGAAGCAGAGACGCCAACGAGACTTGGTCCGAGTACGCGTTGCGCGACGGCCACGGCAAGTTCCTCGTTCCCTCCGGCGGTGGCGGCTGCCCTCGCGCCGGCGAGCGCCGCTGACCGAGCCGCGAACGACTCTGACGCCCAAACCGCTGTCTCAACCGCTCCGAGAGCGAGCAGCACGGCGAGGGGCCATGCCAGCGCGAACTCGACCAGCGCGGTACCGCGAATCAACCGCCTGCGGAGGCTCAATGCAGGTTTCGCTGCAACGCAGAGACCGCCGGGAACATCACGACGGCGAGAAAAGGAAGGAGCACTCCGATGCCGGCCGGAAGCAGCACATGGTTCAGTGCCCGGCGGCTGTGAGCGATGAGCTCGCGGCGCTGCGCGTGCCTCAGATCCGTGGCCAGGGCGCGCACCCCTTGCAGCGCCCCCGTCCCATATTCGCGACTGGCAGCAAGAATCGTCGCGAGGCTGGCAATGGCTGGTATGCCGAGATGATCAGAGTAGCGCGTGAGGCGCGACTCAAATGGGGTCGAGCCGACAACCTGTGAAGCGATCAGCAGCCGGCGCACGTCCGATGCGAGATCACCCTGAAGCTTGCTCGACACCGCGGCGAGCGCCGAGAGTGCGCTGCCCCCGCCACTCAACTCCAGCGTGAAGAGCTCCAGCAACGGGATCAGCTCTGCTTCGAGGCGCGTGCGACGTGATGCAATCGAGGTGCGAAGAGCCAGCGAACAGAGTCCTGCCCCGCAGCCGAGCCCAACTGCCACCAGGACCGGGGTTCCTCCCCATTTCAAGATCGATCCGGAGGCCGCGCCGATGACGGCCAAGCATGCAGACAGCCCAACTGCAAACGCGGACAACCGCTCCGGGGTCTCCTTCCAGCCGGCTCGTTCGATGAGATTCTCCAGCCGCGACTGCATGCCGGTGACGGCCAGGGCTTTCGACCATGGCCCCGGGGTCGTGGTGCCTGTCGACTGCGCCGGCTGTCGTCGCCTCTCCAACCATGACGTGGCATCGATGCCTTCCGCGGGATCGCCGATAGCAATGATTCCGAGCACACAACATGCTCCGGCGAAGATTGCTCCCAGCGGATAGGCCGACTCAAGCATCGTTGAGCCTCACACGCTCGAGGCCAGGCAGTCTCAACAGATGTCTCATCCACATATAGCTGCATCCCATGACTCCGAGCATCGCTACGAGAAATGCCTCGCCCGCCGGTCTGTGAAATGCGTCCAGATATGGCGAGCGAAGCATGGACAGGACCACCAGGAACGCGATCGGCAGCGACACGATGATGCTCGACGCTGACCGCGCCTGGACCTGCAGAGCACGAGCCTCGCGCTCCACCTCCTGCGCCGCGCTGACTGAAGCTTCAAGGTCGGCAAACAGAGGCGCGAGCTCGCCGCCCCCAGGTCCCTGGATCAGAACTGCCGCGGCGAGCATGTCGAACAACGGCTCTGCGATGCGGGCACGAGCGGCCGACCAGGCGAGTCGCCGCCCCGAGGTCGCGCCCCCGATCAAGCGAAAGTCGGATCGCAACGGCACCGGTCCCCGCCGCCCCAGGATCTCGACCGCTTGTTGGACGTTCGTCGCGCCGGTTTCAAGGAGCTGCCGAAGCATTCTCACAGCCTCAAGAACCGCGTCCTGCCGAATGACCTGTTGCGACCTTGCTCTTGCGGACAACACGGCATGCACCGCTCCAACCGCTCCAACAGCGGCAGGCGCGGCAAGTGGCGTAAGGCCTGTGAGGGCGCCGGCCATAGCGCCACCGCCCATCGCGGCGCCGGCCTGAATCGCAAGGAGCCGTCCAGCTGTCAGCCACGGCCAGCCCGTACTCCTGGCGAGCGACGACTCCAGTGACCACCATCGACTGGCAATCTTGAAAAGCCGCGCTGTAGGGGGCGGATTTCCAGGAGAGGGAGCCGGGGCCGCAAAGGCGAGGATGGCGCCAAATGACCCGATGCCGGCGCTGAGCGCGGCGGCGACCTCAAGCATCGAATCCGTCCAGCAACCGCAACGGATCGCACACCGGGGCGAGCTTGGCGCGCACCCGCTCCGGCATGGCCGCGGGAGAGCCGACTCGGTGCCAGCCGCCGTCCTGGCGAAAGGCCACGAGCTCCTGCAGGTTGGCGCGACCGTCTTCGGCCCCCTGCACACAGCCGAGGGAAAGGAGCCTGCGGGACCGGGACTCGCCCGAGGCGTCGGCAACTCGTACCAACCCGGCATAGAGAACAAGGTCCACGGTGTGCACCACCTCGGCGAGCACCGCCTCTGCTCGCGGCGCGTGCGGGTTACGCAGCGCGAGGCGCATGAGGCGTGGCAGCGTTTCGCGCGGACTATCGGCATGAATGGTGCAGATCGAGCCTGGATGCCCGGTGTTCATCGCGTCGAGGAGATCGAGCGCTTCACCTCCTCGAACCTCTCCGATGATGATGCGATCCGGCGACATTCGAAGCGCCTCGTGCACGAGCATCTGGATCGTGATCGCGCCGCGACCCTCGGTGTTGGGCGGCCGGCCCTCGAGTGAGATGCAGTCGTGTAGCTCACGCCACAGATGGAGCTCGGATTGGTCTTCGATTGTGACCACGCGCTCTTCTGTCGCGATGAGGCGGGCAAGCACCCGCATGAAAGTCGTCTTGCCGGCGCCCGCGCCTCCCGCGATGAGGATGTTCAATCGGCCCGCCACGGCGGCCTCCAGGAGGGGGATCACCGCCGGTGGCAGAAAGCCGGCAGCCGCCAGCGATCCAATGTCACGGAACCGCGAGGGCGGGTGACGGCGAATGGTGAGGCTCATTGGACGGGCCGGCGGCGAGAGCGCGGCGTGTAACCGACTTCCTTCGGGAAGAGTCATGGTGACTGTCGGGCTGGCCCGATCCAGGCGGGCGCTCGCGGTGCCGTCGGTGTACCAGTGGACGAGGTCCACGAGGGCCGCTTCGTCCGCGAAAGGCGGAGGAATTTCGTGACGGCGCCCACCTTTGAAGATGAAGCAGGCTTCAGTGCCGTTGATGCGAACCTCTTCAACGTCCGGATCTGCGAGGTGTTCGGCCAGAGGCCCAAGAGGCGTAACCGCCGCAAAGATCCGCCTCAAGAGTTGTTCGGACTCCTCGCCGTGCATCGGCAGCGCGGCTCGTCGCCGCTCTTCGCCGACAACACGCCCCACCAGGTCATAAATCCAGGGCTGGTCGTCGACGCGCACGCGGGTGAGGTCACGGCGCGCCAGTTCGGCCGCAAGCTCGGACTCGACGCGTGCGCGCGTCTGCTCCTCGATCGCATGGCGGTCGCTGGTGGTTACTGCCACGAAGATACCGCCGAGCTGCCATCCAAATGAATTGCCTTTGCGAGCTCGCGAAGTGGGCGCCGAAGGCTCCAAACGCGATGTACAGGAAGGCCGTGGATCAGCCGGTCGGCTATCTGCCGATCCTCGGTCAACTGAGCCAAAACTGGCATTTGATGGCGGCCGGCCAGTGCCACCTCTGCGCCTTCGAGGCAACCACGGCGGATGCGGTTGAAGACGAGACCTGCACTAGCGGCCTGCAGACGATCCGATGACAACGTGGCATCAGCTCGCTGCAATCCGCTTCGATCCGGCACGACCACCCACAGAAGCGAGTCGGCCGCAGCCGAGAGCTGCCGTTGCAGAGGACCCGCGCTGTGTCCGAAATCGAGAACGATCGCGTGGTGCCTCTTCCGGGCTCCACCTATCCAATCGAGCCCATCGAGTGGCTCCCTGAGGACTTGACCAGCCTCGGCAAACCACAGATCGCGGTCGACCTGGATGGCATCAGCGGAGCCGTCGTTGATCGCGTCAGCCGGCCCGAGGTCGAGGAGCGCGGCCAGGCCTCCGCCTTCTTGGTCAGCATCGAGCAGCAGTGTTGAGACTTGCCTCTCCGCCAGCAGTCGAGCCAGCGCCACCGCGAGGAATGAGCAACCTGGACTGCCTTTTGGGCCGGCGACAGCGACCACGCGGCTCGTCACCAGCTCACCTCTGTGCCGCCGCAGCCATGGCCTCGCCAGAGCTGGACACCGGACCCTCCGCACCTTCGGCGGCGCCGGGTTCTGCAATCACTGCGACCAGCCGCATCGCAGAGGCTGCGTAGACGAAGGCCGACGCCTGCCTGGACGTGACCAACACCGTCAATCCGCCTGCGCTCATTGCACGAACCTCGACACCGAGTGCGAAAGGAACGACTGTCGGATGATCCGGAGTTCCACCAATCACGAGCAGGTCGACCTTCGCGCCAGGGCCGGCCGCGGGCACGTCCTTCACCGGCACGAACACGAGACGGCGGTCTGCTGCAGAGCTGGCGTCCATTGCGTCGCTGCGCTGGATCAGCTGGCCGGATAAAAGATCATGAGAGGCGCGCAAGTCGGCAAGCTGGGACCCGTCGCCACGACTGAACAGAAGTGATTGGCGCGCGGCAACCGGCAGTCGCTCGATCGCAACGGCGTCCAGTCCAAGCGACGCTCCCGCCGGCAGGTCTCGGGCGGCGACATAGACGTCGACCGCAGTGCGCTCCGGATTCGCAAAAACGAGCAGGGTGGCGCTGACCGCGCCGCCTATGACAAGCGCCGCAAACGCCACGAACCATCGTCTTCTTTGAATCATGTCGAGGCGACGGTACGGCCAGGGCGGAGGCCCGCCAAGCCTGCCTGTAAACCCGCCTCACGCGAAATTCCACCTGTTGACCTGTAAACCTATACTTGACAAAGGTTTCGTACGAGCTATCGTGCACGCCATGATTGCAACCGGGTCGCGGAACGCTTTGGAAACGGCCGGTGACGAGCACCGGAAGTCCCTGCTCGCTGAGTCCGACGTGTTGCTGGATGAGGTTGAAGGGCTAAATCTTGATGACCGCACTGAGGCGCCACAACCGCTTCGCGAGGCAATCCGCACCCTTCAAATGAGGCTCGGGAGGCATGATCCCCCGTTGCCACCCGCCACCTTGCGGGCTGTCCACGACCTTGTGTTCGCGGTGCAACAGCGGCTCATGGCCGCCAACCCGAACAATCCTCGCCCCAATCGTCACGTGGGCCGCCCCGGAGGTCAGCCGGTTGTGACGCTGGTCCGCGACGAAAGAAGGTGGAAGGTGCTGACCCTGCCCCCGCCGCCAAACAACGCGGCTGAGGACGAATGGCTTGAGCTCGTCGACTCCACCGTGGAACGAGCCTGGGATCGATGGGCCTACGCGCAGCAGCATGCGGTGCGAGCGGCTCGCTCGCATCACAAGCCGGTGATCGCGTTCGCGGTCGCTCAAACAGCCTGGGTGAACTACTGGGAGCTGTTCCAGGAAGCGGAACGGATCAGGTGGCGGTTGACTGACCGCCCCGCTCCGCGACATGCAGCAATCGGAGCAGCTCTTCGGGTTTGATGGGCGCCGGGGATGCGCGGACGCGCGCCGCGAATTTCTGCAGAAAGGCTTGCAGGCCCTTGTCGTCGAGCCGGGTCGCAGCTTCAATGATCTCTGCGATCCGATCCTGTTGTCCGGGTTCCAACAACTGAGCAAGCGATTCGGCGAAATCGTCAGGTAGCTGGTCCACCGGCCGAGTTTAGGGGTCCGTCTAGACTTCAAAGGCGATGCAGCCTGTCGTGATCGGGGATGTGATCTGGGAGCCGAGCGACGAGGTCATCGCCCGGAGCCGGCTCAAACGATTCATGGACCAGCACGGCATTGAGACCTTCCGCGAGCTCTTGAAGCGCGCCGACGACGACATCGAGTGGTTCTGGGACGCCGCGATCAAGGACATCGACATCGCCTTCTATCGCCACTACGACAAGGTCGTCGACCTCTCTGCCGGCAAACCCTGGGCCCGCTGGTGGATCGGGGCGCGGATGAACATCGTGCAGAGCTGTGTGGACCGCCATCGCGACGGCGAGTTCCACGACAAGCTCGCGGTCATCTGGGAGGGCGAGCCTGGCGACGTGCGCAAGCTCACCTACGGCGAGCTCGACGAGGAGGTCTGCCGTCTCGCGAGCGCCCTTCGCAAGCTCGGCGTGCGATCAGGCGATCGCGTCGGCATCTACATGCCGATGTGCCCCGAGGTCGCGATCTCCGTCCTCGCCACCGTCAAGATCGGCGCGGTCATCATTCCGATCTTCTCGGGCTACGGCGCCGAAGCCATCGCGACCAGGCTCCAGGACGCCGAGGCGAAGGTGCTCATCTGCGCGGACGGCTTTTACCGCCGCGGCCATGTCGTGCCGATGAAGGAGACCGCCGACAAGGCGCTCGTCACCTGCCCGACGGTGACCAAAGTGATAGTGCATCGAAGAGTTGTGCGCGAGATCCCGTGGACCCACGGTCGCGACCAGGTGTGGGAGGTGCTGCTCGAGGACGAGCCTCGCCACGCGCCGACGCACGAGCTCGACCCCGAAGACCCGCTGATGATCATTTACACGTCCGGCACCACCGGCAAGCCCAAGGGCACTGTTCACGTGCACGGCGGCTTCCCCGTCAAGACCGCGCAGGACATGGCGCACGGGTTCGACATCGGGGCGGACGACACGATCTTCTGGTACACCGACATCGGCTGGATGATGGGCCCGTGGCTCATCTTCGGCTCGCTTGCTCTGGGCGCCACCATGGTCCTGTACGAGGGCACCCCCGACCACCCCGCGCCCGACCGCCTGTGGCGCATGGTCGACGACCATAAGGTGACCGTGCTCGGCGTCTCCCCCACTCTCGTACGTGGCCTGATGACCCAGGGCGACGAGCTGCCGGCCCGCCACGACCTGTCGAGCTTGCGGATCCTCGGCGGCACCGGCGAGCCCTGGAATCCCGAGCCGTTCAAGTGGTTCTTCGAGAAGATCGGCGGCGGACGCCTCCCGATCATCAACTACACAGGTGGCACTGAGATCTCCGGCGGCATCCTGTGCGGCAATGTCATCACTCATCTGCGACCGTGCTCGTTCGCCGGCCCGTTGCCGGGCATGGCGGCGGACGTGGTCGACGCCGAAGGCAACTCGGTGCGCGGCGAAGTCGGCGAGCTGGTGATCCGCAACCCGTGGCCCGGAATGACACGCGGCTTCTGGGGCGACAAGCAGCGATACCTCGACACCTACTGGAGCCGGTTCGACGGAGTGTGGGTGCATGGCGACTGGGCCTACGCGGACCCAGAGGACGACCTGTGGTACGTCCTGGGCCGCTCCGACGACACCATCAAGGTCGCGGGCAAGCGCCTTGGGCCGGCTGAGGTGGAGTCCGTGTTGGTTGCGCACTCGTCGGTGGCAGAATCGGCTGCCATCGGGGTGCCCGATCAACTAAAGGGCGAGGCGCTTGTGTGCTTCGTTGTCCTCCGAAAGGGCGAAACGGGGAGCGATGAGCTCGCGCGCGAGCTCTCTGACCTGATCGCCACAGCTCTCGGCAAACCGCTGCGTCCGAAGGCGGTCCATTTCGTGACCGACCTGCCCAGAACCCGCAACGCCAAGATCCTGCGCCGCGTGGTGCGCTCGGTCTACACGGGCAAGGATCCCGGCGACCTTTCCTCGCTGGAAAACCCCAGCGCGCTCGCGGCGATCGGCGCGACTAGAAGCTGAGGACCTTGTCGGCCTCCATGGTCAGCCGCACCAGGTCGGGCGGCGTGATGAACTTCGCATTCTCGGTGAGCATCTCCGGCAAGACCCCACGGGCCTCAGCACAGCCTTTTCAAACATAGAACTTGATGCCCTGGACCACGCACTTGTCCAGGAGCTCGCGCAGCGATGGAAGCCCTAGCCCGAAAACATTGGCGATGATGTCGGGCTTGAGCAGCTCAGCTGCATCGCCCGCGAAGGCGACGGCGCATTCGGTGCCGGCGGGCGTGGCCCCGTTGCAGGCGATGTGGAAAGGGATGCTCGCTCGGGTCGGGTCATCTGAACCCGTTGAAGTAACGATCAGCAAGCCTGCCACAGGCTTCAGTATGCGGATCGCATGAGGTCAACGTGACGCTCACCCGCAAGGACCTGGTCCGCCTCCTGCTGCTCTGGCTCGGAGGGATAGACCTGCGCCTCACCCTGCTCGCAGTGCCGCCGCTGATCCCATTGATCCATCGCGACCTGCACCTCGACGAGAAGTCGGTGGGAGCGCTGGTGTCGCTTCCAGTCCTGCTTTTAGCGCTCGCGTCCGTGCCAGGCGCCTTGCTTATCGCCAAGCTCGGCATCCGAGGTGCCTTGATCACGGGGCTGGGGCTCGTGGCGATGTTCGGCGCGCTGCGCGGAGCGGGCTCGAGCCCCGCGATCCTTTTCTCGGCGACGTTCCTCATGGGCCTGGGCGTCGCCGTGAGCCAGCCCGCCTTCCCATCGCTCGTACGCGAGTGGTTTCCGACGCGCATCGCGATCGCGACCGCCGTCTACAGCAACGGCATCCTCATCGGCGAGACCCTCCCGGTGACGTTCACCAGCCCGGTCGGGGTGTTGCCGATCGCGCATGGAGACTGGCACCTGGCGCTGGCCCTCTGGTCGATCCTCGTCGTCGTCAGCGCTGTCGCCATAGCGATCGCAGCCCCGGCGCGCAGGCGCCTGGCGATCCCTGCGCGCTGGTGGCCGAGCTGGCTCGAGGGCCAGGCGCTGCGGATCGGCCTGGTCATCGGCATGGCGTCGGCTGTGTACTTCGGCGCCAACGCCTTCATCCCGGACTACCTCGACCAGACCGGGCGGCATGAGCTCATCACGCCGACGCTTGCGGTACTCAACGCGGCCCAGCTGTTGACTGCTCCAGTCGTCGCCGTCTGGAGCCGGCTGATGACCGGACGGATCGGCTTCATCGGTTCGGCTGCCCTGATGGCCATCGCGCAGATCGGCATCGTGGTCACCCCCGGGCCATGGGTGGTCGGTTGGGCCTTGGTGCTCGGCTTCTCGACGGCTCTTGCCTTTATCGTCACGCTCACACTCCCACCCAGGCTTGCGGCCGCCGGCGATGTGCACCGGATGAGCGCCGCTGTGTTCACGATCCAGTACGGGACTGCCTTCGTCGTTCCACTAATGGCGGGAGCGTTGTGGGACTCGAGTGGCCGCGCTTTGTTCGCCTTCATTCCAGGAGTCGTCGCGGCCACCGCGATGGGGTGGCTGGCCCTATCGCTGCGGATCCCTAGCGACGTTCGGGCCGGCTCAGGAACCTGAGCCGCCGATCCCGTGCCAGTCGTCGTCGGCTGATTACGGAAAGATGCCCTTTTTGTAGTCCTGCAGGATCTCGTTGGCGGCCCGAGCGCCTTCTGAGGCGCCGCCTTCCATGAAGCCCTGGAAGTCCTGGGAGCAGTGCTCGCCCGCGAAGTGGCACTTCCCGGTGACCGGGTCCGGCTGTCGCACCTTCTCGTAGCCGCTGAACTGCGTGTACTGCCCCACCTTCCAGTACGAATACGAGCCAAGCAGGAAAGGATTGGAGAGCGGCACGTCAAGCGTGGCGCGGCCGTTCCACTGCTTCGTGATGCCGGGGAATACCGGCTCGACCTGCTTGAGGAAGGTTCGCGCAAACCCGGCCACGATCCTCGGGTCGCTCGCGTCTCCGGCAAATGACGCCAGCGGTACCCCGCCGCCTGTGTAGTCGACCAGGATCCCTGTCGCGCCGTTCTGGGCGCGGGTCACATCCCAGGTGTTCTGGTAGCCGGTGTCGGAATAGGTGCCGCCGTTGCCGATGCCCCACGGTCCCGACTGATTCCACAGCCTGCTGTTGAACTGCAGCTGCAGCTTGGCGTTCTGCCCGTAGCCAAGGTGCGTGATCGCCGTCTGTTTCAGGTTGTCGAATCCGGCCGCGCGATATGCGGCTGCCCCGGTGAGGATGTTGCGCAGGACAGAGAACGGGATCGCCATCACGACACGGTCGACCACGCTCGTGAAGGTCTTGATCGGATTCGTCAAGGTGAGCGTGAACGTGCCATCGCCGTTGCGCACGATCCCGGTCAGAGCTGTATTGAGCTGGACGTTGCCCGCCGGCAGCGCGGACGCGACCGCCTTCGGCAGCCTCTCGTTGCCCCCGACCAGGTGATACCGCTCGTTCGACGCGCCAAAGATCGAAAAGTTGCCAGGGACAGGGCTGAATCCGAGCAGGTAGACGAGGTTCAGCGCGCTCTGGTCGGTCGTGACGGCGCCGTACTCGATGTTGTAGGCGACGTCGAGCAGACGGCCCATGGGCGACGTGTGGCCGCCCGGCACTCGGCTCTCGATCCAGTCGTAGATGCTCATGTTGTCTAGCGCCTGGCCGGCTGCCGTCGACAGGTTGTAGAGGGTCGGGTAAGAGGCGGCGTTCACGTCTTTCTTGACGTTGTTCCAGACCGGGTTGAAATCCGTCTGCGCCTGCGCCGATGTGTAGTACTGGGCGAAGAAGTAATTGGTGTCGGTCGAATGAGTGGGCTCAGCGCCGAGCAGGTCGACCTTGGGGATGTTGAATCTTTGGGCCAGGCCGATGATCGTCTTGTGCCCCGAGTCGATCAGCTCACCACAGTGCTCGCTGGTCTGCCCGTTGAGCCACGAGGTGGTGTCGGAGTGCATGCGTCCGCCGACTCGTCCTGAGGCTTCATAGACGGTTGAGGCGTAGCCGGCGTCCTGCAGCGTCAACGCAGCGTTCAGGCCGGAGATGCCGCCGCCGATGATCGCGATGCGCGGCATCTGAGCCGCAAAGGCACCCAGCGCTCCACCGAGAGCGGCGGCGCCAAGGGTGGCGCCGGACACCTTGAGGAAGTCACGACGGCTCAGCGATAATTTGCGGCGCTCTTCCTGGACTGCTTCGACAGTTCGCCCTGATCTGTCCGCCTCCTCGAAGTCCTCGAAGAGCCGCTGGAACTTGCTCAACAGTGGGGTGCGGGCCATCGGCTTTCCTCCCTGGGTTTGGACATGGATGCCAACGAGTCGAATGGAGTTGCCAGACTGCGCAATTCGTGGCGGCACGGGCAACGTATCACTAAGACCGGAGCAATTCAAGCTGCGTTCCGCGAATTTCGTTGACGGATGGCTCCGTAACTTCTAGGATGCTGCCAGGCTGCAAGGTCGGTTGAATGCTGCCAGGGGGGTGCCGCTGCTATCGGAAGCCGGAATAGAAAGACTTCGGCGGTCGGGCTCGACAGGGGTGCCGATGTGCCCATTGACGCGGTCGACAAGCTGATCATCGAACAGTTGCAACGGGATGGCCGCCGCCCGTACACGGAGGTGGGGACTGCAGTCGGCCTATCCGAGGCGGCGGTCCGTCAGCGGGTCAAGACCCTCATCGGCTCGGGCGTCATTCAGATCGTGGCGGTGGCTGATCCGCTCCGCGTGGGCTTCCACATCATGGCTCTGGTCGCGCTCCGCATTGAGGGTGACCTGATGAGCACCGCGGAGGCGCTCGCGGCAATTCCGGAAATCATCTACGTGGTCGTGGCGGCGGGCAGCTTCGACATTCTGATCGAGGTGGTGTGCGCCGATCATGACCACCTTCTCAAGTTGCTCAACGAGAGCATCCGGACAATACCCGGCGTCACCCGGACGGAGACGTTCACCTACCTGCAGGTTGTGAAGGAGACATATTCCTATGGCACGTCAAGGAGACGAAATGAGCATTGAGAAAGAGGTTCCGTTTTATATGGACCCCTCGTACCTACGCGGGTTGACACAGAAGCGGATCACGAGGCGTTCGGCCCTTCAGGGAGCCGGCGCGGTGAGCATGG
>JBDUAO010000116.1:0-8290 GCA_040004595.1 Candidatus Dormiibacterota bacterium
GCATCAGGGCCAGCTCAATTACGAAGGAAGTAAGCGGGGCGCCATCTTCACGGTCACCCTGCCGCCATACCTAGGCTGATGCGCGCCGGTTTGAAGTGCCAATTGGCAGGCTCCGGTTGGTTCGTCCGTCGATGACTCCAAGCTCGTGAAGGCTCGCGGGCGACCCTCTAAGGAATTGGGTCCCAAGGGTCCATTGACGCAAACCCGTGTGCTCCGAGGAGACTCGACACCTCGCCGCAGTGAAACGCATCATGCATCACAATCCGCGTCAGGACCGACTGCCTGGTGTGCCATTGGATTTCGCTGCCGCGTTCACGCATGAACGCTTGGCCGAGCATCTCTGGCGTCCAGCGCGCCAGACATGACTCGATGATCTGCCCGGAGCTCTCGATCGCAAACATGAGCTCGGCGGACCCCCGAGGAACGTCCAGGTGATCCTCCCAGCCCTCGCCTGAGGCATCAGGGAATGGCGTCGTCGCGGCGCCTGCTTCGTTGAGAACCCCACAGAGCCAGTACACGCGAGCGCCTGCAAGGTGGCTCACGATCGCCCAGATCGGCCACCCCTCAGTTGAGGCTCTCAAGTTCAGCTCGATTGGTCCGAGCTTCGGCAAGCGATTGATCAGATGCGCCTGGGTCTTGTGCCAGCCCTCGAAAATCTGTGCCACGCTCATCCCTCAGGCGCCTCCCCCACTCGGCTTCTGATCGCCGCCGCGAGCTCTTCCAGCTCAATCGGCTTCACCAGATAGTGGGTCGCGCCGAGGCTCTCTGCCAAGGCACGTCCCGCGGCGTCAGTGGCACCGGTGACGATGATCGGCTTCGCGGCCCGAACCGATTCCCGTGCCGCAGGGTCGAGGCTGGGAAGCAATCCGAGGTCGAACACCAGCACCTCGCCATCGCGTAGCGCACGCACCTGACTGCTCGAGTTGGCGTCAAAACCAAACCTCCGTAGGCTGCGCGCCGTAATCTCCGCCAACCTCGCATCGTCGTCAACGACAAGCACGCGAACGACCGTCTGATTGGCCCCCTCCGCGCGCCCCAGGAGCTCGAATGCCTCGTCCAGATCGCCAAGCAGCCGGTCGATTGGTGGAGTCGTGCCGTCCGCCTCCGCGAGCTCGAGCTCAGCCTTCAGGCGCGCAAGTGTCGACCGCAAGCGGTGCAGCGTCGCCGCGAGCTCAGTCCTTGGTGACGAACCTGTACCCAATTCCACGCACCGTCTCAATCCAGCCCGGCTCATTCAGAGCGGTTCGGATCTCATGGGCCGCCTGCTCGAGGCTGTGCTCGAATCCGGAATAGCTGGTGCCCCACACGTGCTCGAGGATCTCCGCGCGAGTTACCGCTTCGCCGGTGTGGCCCGCAAGCAGCTGAAGCATCAGCAGCGGCCGGCGCTCAAGCTTCAGCGCCCGATCGCCAAGCCATGCCTGCCCTCTCGCCGCGTTCAAGCGCAAGCGGCCGCGAACCAAAACGCCACCGCCGCCGCCGGCCTGGTCTCGCAGTGCTGCGCGAATTCGTGCCAGCAGCACCTGCCGGTCTGTGCCTTTGATGATGTAGTCGGTCGCGCCCCGCTCGATTCCCATCACCTGGTCCCCAGGCGCATGTCGAGCACCGGTGAGGATGATCACGGGAAAGTCGAGACGGTCCGCTCCCGCTCGCAGCAGGTCGAGAACCTCAGGCGCCTCCATGTCGGGCAGCTCATAGTCCAGCAGCATCAGGTCGGGCGTGCTGGCCCGGACACGCGCCAGCGCCTCCGTTCCGCTCGCGGCAATTTCCACGGCGTAGCCGGCCCGCCGCAGCAGCTCGGCCGTGAGCTCTGCCGTGCGCGGCTCGTCGTCAACGACAAGCAGTTTTGCGGTCATACCGCGCCCATCCCCGCCGGAACCTATCAGGTTCAGCGTTTGTTGAGGAATTGGTGAGGTTGCCCTGAGGCTTCCTCGCCAGGCGCCGCCTAACCTCGTCTCATGGGCCAGCTCCCCGACCTCCAAGAAGCCAGGCGGCGGTTGGGACTGGCCCTAGAAATCTTCTGTCATGACCGCTGGGTGCTCGGGTACCTCCGCAACGGTTGGCTGCAACCGATCGCCGCGTCCGAGATCTCGCGCCGGTTCATGCAGAGCCGCCCCCTGATGCCGCTGTCGCGCCGCGCGCTCTACGAGAAGCGGCCAGTCGTCGTCAACTCGGTGATCGAGAACCCGAATCCCTCCAACGGCTACGACTGGGAGCTCGATTGGCCGGCGATCCTCTATGCACCAGTCGGCGAAGAGGGCCAACGCCCGATCGGCCTCCTGATCCTCGGCTGCCGGCGGGACCATTGGTATTCGGAAGAGGACGTCGTCTACGCAGGGAGCCTTGGCACCACATTGGCGCCGATGGTCGCTGCCCTCCGCGGCCCGTTGGCGCGGCTCAACGAGATCGAAAGCGAGGTCGCGCAGCTGCTTAGCCATGGCCTTTCAGAGCCCGAGATCGCACGAGCGATTCGCTTCGACGACCACCGGACGCGCGCGCTCGTTGACGGCGTCACCCGCAAGCTCAAGATCGTCACGACCGACGACATGGAGCTCGAGCTGGTTAACAGGCCGGTTCGCCGTCCAAGGTTCAGGCTGTGACCTGGTAACCGATCGGGTCTTAGTTCGGGCCAAATAGAAAGACGGTGGTGCCGCGTCCCTCGGTGCTGACCACCTCAAGACGACCGCCGATACCTGCCGACCTCTCGCGCATACCGACCAGCCCATAGCCCCCCGCCCGATTCAACCCGAAGCCTTGGCCCTCGTCCGCGATCTCGATCAGGAATGGTCGGGCCGCAAAACCCATCCTGACCCGACAGATCGAGGAGCCCGAATGGCGGCGGACGTTCGTCAATGCCTCTCGGACAACCTGGTAGACGACCTCACGGTGCTGCGCGCTGAGCATGTCCTCCGTGCCGTTGCTGGAGATTTCGACGCGAATCGAGTACAGGCGCGCGAACTCCTCTGCCTGATGTCGGATATCGCCCACCAACCCCTCCGGTCCGATAGGGCGCGGCCGCAAGTCTGCAAGCGTCTCACGCACCTGCTTCAGCATCCGCTCCAGGATCTCCAAAACGTTCAGCAGCGAGCCTTCCGCTGGTCCCTTCTTCGCCGAGCCCGGGTGGCTCTCCAAATAAGCCTTGAACAAGGAGATCGCCCCCGCGAGGTCGGTGGCTACGCTGTCGTGAAGCTCTCGTGCCATGCGCGCTCGCTCGCGCGCGACAGCATCCTCAACCGCTTGATGGACCGCGGACGCATCCGCCGCCTCCGTCACCGAACCAACCTGCGGCGGCGGTAGGAACCCAGCAGGGCGATCAGCAGCGGGTTCTGCACCCAGCCGAGGGCAATGCGGTACGGCCGCCACAATCGCTTGGTCTCCTCCAGAGCCAGGCGCAGCTTCTCCAAGTCAGACTCCATCAAGCGGCGCTCTGTCTCGAGACGCCCAGAAAGGGTCATCGCGCGCTTGGCGACGGCCATTCCCCACCATGCAGCGACGACAGATTCGATGACGATCGCCAGGCCGGCCGCGACAAGCAGGCCGACGCCGATCCAACCAAGCGTCGTCACTCTTTGGAGTCGCCCTCCTCGATTCCCGCCACCGGTGCAATGGCGACCACCTGATCCTCAGATGGGATACGCATCACGATCACGCCCTGCGTCTGGCGGCCGATCTGAGAGATCGCCCCGACCTGCGTCCGCAGGACCATGCCGCTGGCGCTGATGACCAGGATCTCCTCTTCCGGATCACTGACCACCCGCATGGCGACCAGCTTGCCGACCCGATCTGTGATTTTGAGCGTGAAAACTCCCTGCCCGGCACGGTGGTGCATCGGATACTCGCTGAGCGGTGTCCTCTTGCCGTAGCCCCGCTCGGTGATGACCAGCAAATCCCCTCCGGATACGGCCGTCGCCATCCCGACCACGAAGTCACCCTTGCCAAGCCTCATGCCGATGACGCCCTGGGTGTCACGTCCCATCGCGCGGACCTCGGTCTCGCTGAAGCGGATCGCCTTGCCAAGCGCGGTCGTGATGAGAATCTCGTCTAAACCGGTCGTCGGCGCGACCCAGTCCAGCTCATCGCCTTCCTGAAGGTTGATGGCGATCAGGCCGTTGCGGCGCACGTTGCCGTACTCGGCAAGCGCCGTCTTCTTTATGTATCCATTCTTGGTGACCATGAGCATGTAGCGGGCCTCGGTCTCCGTCTCGGGCTTGATGAAGACCGCTGTGATTCGCTCATTGGGGCCGATGTCGATGAGGTTGTTAACCGACACGCCCTTCGCCTGGCGCTCACGCTCAGGTATTTCATGAACGCGGAGCTGGAAGACGCGTCCGCTCTGGGTGAAGAAGAGCATCGACGCGTGCGTGTGAGTGATGAGCAGATGGAGCGCGTAATCCTCCTCACGAGTGCCGCTCGGCGCGTCGGTTCCCGCGGTTGGCTTGGCTCCCTTCAGTCCGACGCCACCACGCTTCTGCGCACGGAACACCCGCAACGGCTGGCGCTTGACATATCCGCGGTGGGTCAGGGTCACGACGACGTCCTCTTTCGGGACTAGATCCTCGGCAGAGAGGTCCGCCGCCTCCTGGTCGGTGATCTCGGTGCGACGGTCATCGCCGTACTTCTTCGCGATGTCGTCCATGTCGTCCTTGATGAGCAAACGCACTTTCTGATCGCTCGCGAGAACGCTCTCGAGGTACGCGATCGTCTTGATGACCTCCTCGTACTCTGCATCGATCTTGCCGCGCTCGAGCTTGGTCAAGCGGCCAAGAGTGAGGGCAAGGACAGCTTTGGCCTGGCGATCGCTGAGGCCGAACTTGCTTTGGAGCTCCGAGGAAGCGGTTTCAGGGTCGGCGGCGGCCCGGATCGTCTTGATCACCTCGTCAAGGTGGTCGAGGCAGATCTTCAGCCCCTCGAGGATGTGCGCGCGCTCCTGCGCACGAGCGAGGTCGAAGCGTGTTCGCCTGAGGATGACGTCACGACGATGATCGATGAAGAGCTGGAGAGCCTGCTTCAGGCTCAAAACAACGGGGCGCCCTCCGACTATGGCAAGCATGATCACGCCGAACGTCGTTTGCAGAGTTGTGTGCTTGTACAGGTTGTTGAGAACAGTGAAAGTACGAGCGTCGCGTTTGAGCTCGATGACGATGCGCATGCCATCGCGATCCGACTCGTCGCGCAGATCGGCGATGCCTTCCAGCTTTCGATCTGACACCAGCTCGGCGATCTTGGCCACGAGCGTCGCCTTGTTGACCGCATAGGGAAGCTCATCGATGATGATCCGCTCGCGCCCGTTGGGCGCCTGCTCGAAGGTGTGGCGGGCCTGCACGATGATTCGCCCGTGCCCGGTTGCGTACGCAGCCTTGATCCCGGCCGTACCCATGATCTTGCCGCCGGTTGGAAAGTCAGGGCCTTTGATGAAAGACAGAAGATCCTCACCGGTCGCCTCGGGGTTATCGATGAGGTGCTTGATCCCACCCGTGATTTCGCGGAGGTTGTGCGGCGGGATGTTGGTCGTCATGCCAACTGCGATCCCGGTGGCACCGTTGAGCAACAGGTTCGGTATCCGCGAGGGCAGAACGTCGGGCTGCTCCTCGGTGTTGTCGTAGTTCGGAACCATGTCGACCGTCTGCTTCTCGATGTCGGCCATCAGCTCGCCCGTGATCGCGGACAGCCGCGCCTCTGTGTAACGCATTGCCGCCGGGGGATCACCGTCGACGCTTCCGAAGTTGCCCTGACCGTCAATCAACGGGTAGCGCAAGGAGAACGGTTGAGCCATGCGGACGAGCGCGTCGTACACCGCCGTGTCGCCGTGAGGGTGGTACAGCTTCAACACATCGCCGACGAAGGCCGCGCTCTTGCGATGTCTGCTGCCGGCGGTCGCGCCGGCGCGATGCATTGCGTAGAGGATGCGGCGCTGGACGGGCTTCAGGCCATCACGCACCTCGGGCAGCGCCCGGCTGATGATGACCGACATCGCATACTCCATGTAGGAGGTCTGCATCTCCTCCTGAAGGCTGCGGCCCAAGACGGTTCCGATCTGGTATTCGTCAGTCAAGCTGGGTCACTCCTCGAATTTCTTGAGGACCACCACGGCGTTGTGGCCGCCAAAGCCAAAGCCGTTTGAGATTGCGATCCGAACATCCATCCGTCGCGCCTGGTTGGGCACGTAGTCGAGATCGCAAGCCGGGTCTGGGTTCTCGTAGTTGATCGTCGGGTGGACGATGCCTCGGTTGATCGAGAGGAATGTCGCGATCGCCTCCACCGCACCGGCTGCACCGAGCAGGTGGCCGATCATCGACTTGGTGCTGCTGATCGCGACCTTGTAAGCGTGTTCGCCGAGGGCCATCTTTAGCGCCCTGGTTTCCGCCGCGTCGTTCAGGCCCGTTGATGTGCCATGCGCGTTGACGTAATCCACGTCCGACGGTTCGATGCCTGCATCCTTCAAGGCGAGCGTGATCGCGTGCGCCGGCGCCTCACCGGTCTCATCCGGCGCGACCTGGTGAAATGCATCACACGTGAGGGCGAAGCCGAGGACCTCGCCGTAGATGCGCGCCCCACGAGACATCGCATGCTCGATCGATTCGAGTACCAGCGTGCCTGCGCCTTCACCCGGGACGAAGCCGTCGCGATCACGGTCGAAGGGCCGGCTCGCCTTTTCGGGCGCATCGTTTCGCGTTGAGAGAGCGCGAATGGAATTGAAGGACGTGATGCCCACCTCGCACAGCGAAGCCTCGGAGCCTCCCGCGAGCATCACGTCAGCGTCACCGTGCTGGATGATTCGAGCGGCGTCGCCGAGCGTGTGTGTGGAGGCGGCGCATGCGGTGGTCACCGTGGTGTTGGGGCCGCGAAGGTGGAAGGCCATGGCCACCGACGCCGCGGCCATGTTCGGGATGATCATCGGCGCGTAAAGCGGGTTGAGGCGGCCTTTGGTCGCGTAAGAGATTGCCCCGGTGGTCATCTCGATGAAGCCGCCGATGCCGGTGCCCATGTCGACGCCGACGCGGAAGCTGTCTTCTTTCGCCAGGTCCAGCCCGGAGTCGGTCAGCGCCATTCCGGACGCGGCGACGGCCAACTGGGAAAAGCGCGCCATGCGCTGGGCGGCCTTGCGATCCATGTAGTTCTGGGGGTCGAAGCCGTGCACCTCGCAAGCGAACTTGGTCGCCAGCTTTTCGGTCGCGTAGCTACCTTCAACGGTTCGCGCCCCGCTCCGACCCTCGATCAGCCCGTCCCAGTACTCCTCTATGTTCTTGCCTAGCGGGTTGACAGTCCCCATTCCGGTCACCACGACACGCGTCCGACCATTCGATTTCACTTGCCCACCTCTGCCCGAATCTTACCGACGAGCTGATTCTCCACTGCTTCCTTCGCCACCCTGATGGCGTTCTTGATGGCACGCGCGTCGGAACGGCCGTGGGCGACCACCGCCACGCCGTCGATTCCGAGCAGTGGGGCGCCTCCAAACTCGCGCCAGTCGATGCGGTCGCGAAGCTTGCGAACGCCACCTCTTATCAACAGGCCGCCGACCTTCCCTCGCGTGCTTTTCGGTATCTCCTCGCGCAGGTTTCGGAACAGGAAGTCCGCCGTCGCCTCGGCCATCTTGATCGCGATGTTGCCGACGAAACCGTCAGCGACCACCACGTCGGCCTTTGACGCGTATAGGTCCTTCGGTTCGATGTTGCCGACAAACCAGCGCATGGAGCCCTTCAGCCTGCGCGAGGTCTCCCTGACCAGCTCGTTGCCCTTGCCCTCCTCCTCGCCGTTGCTGAGCAGGCCGATGCGCGGATTTGTGCGGCCCATCATCTGCCTGGCATAGACAGCGCCCATCGCCGCGAACTGCACCAGGTACTCGGGCTTCGAGTCGACGTTTGCACCAACATCGAGAAAGTAAGCAAATCCCGTTTGCGTGGGGACGATCGTGCCAAGTGCCGGCCTCTCGACGCCCCTGATCCGACCCTGAATGAACAGGGCGGTCGCCATGACCGCTCCGGAGTTACCGGCTGAGACCCAGCCGTCCGCCTTGCCCTCCTTGCACATGCGCGCACAGACGTTCATGGACGAATCCGGCTTCGAGCGAACGGCCTGCGCGGGATGGTCCTCCATCGTGACGACCTGCGTGCACGGAACCAACTTCAAGAGCGGGTGCTGATCCAGCAAGGGTTGGACAGAGGACGGCAGGCCGACGACCGAAACGTCGATGCGATACTCCTCGGCCGCCTGCGACGCGCCTTGAAGCACCTGTGCCGGTGCGTTATCCCCGCCCATGGCGTCGACTGCTATTTGCATGTCTGAAAACCGA
>JBDUAO010000020.1:0-26854 GCA_040004595.1 Candidatus Dormiibacterota bacterium
CGCCAGCACCGGGACGCCGCTGACCACGTCGACCACTTGCGGCACCAACGGGAGGGTGGACATCGCGCCGACGTGGCCGCCGCCCTCATAACCCTGCGCGACGATGACGTCGGCCCCATCCGACGCCGCGCGCCCCGCCTCCTCCGGCGTGTTCACCTGATGGACCACCTTCATGCCGGCATCGTGAGCGTGGCGGACGGTCTCGCCGGCTCTGCCCCAGGCGAGCGAGAGGACGGGAACGCGCAGCTCGATGGTCACATCCATCGCCACCTCGTCGACCTGCGAGATGACGTGGTTGACACCGAAGGGGCGAGAGGTCAGCTCGCGAACTTTGCGAATCTCCTCGCGCAGGTCGTCAGGCGTTCTGAACAGCCCACCGATGATCCCGAGGCCGCCTGCGTTGCTAACCGCAGCCACCAGCTCCGGCGTCGTGTAGCTGCTCATACCGGCCTGCACGATGGGGAGCTGGATGCCGAGCAGGTCGCACACGGGTGTCTGGAGCCTGGTCATCAGGAATCGAGCGCAGCTTAGCTCCCTGACGGCGGAACGACACGCCGCAGCGGCCTCACGCGCGTCTCTATCTATGCACGGGGATGTTTACAGGCCGCCGCAAGCCTTTGCAAGGGAAGACCCTCAATACCGTTGAACGCTGCGTGGGCACGCCATTGATGACGACAAAACCGGCCCGGGGTGCCTTTTTTGAGGGCCGAACTGTTGTTTGGTCGGGTACTTTTCTGAATGCGCGTTTCGTATTCAGCTTGAGAGTGGCGTCCTGGCCCTTCGTAGCCGTTTCGTCGGCAAAACCCGCTACTTTCGGTGTTGACGGGCTTGTCGGGGGTCTGATAGGGTGACCCGCGTCTTGGGGGATCCGTCCGACGTGGGCGGGTTTACAACGTTTTAGGGGTAGGTTTTGAAAATCCATCGTTATCTGACCCATGCTGTCGTGCTCGCAATAGCGGTCGCGATCTCTGGGTACGCTTCGCTGGACCGCCACTACCAGTCATCCTTCACTGCCAGCCTCGGGGCTGTCAACGCTGAAGCGACTGTCAGCGGCGAGGGTGGGGCGGTTGGCGATGTCTCCCTTGGACGTTTCAGCACCATCATCAAGCCCGTTGCGATTCCGCTGTCCGCGCCGCTCAGCCACGCAGCGTTCACATACACCGTTACCTCGGGCGAAAACCTCAAGGCCATCGCCAAGAAGTTCGACGTCTCCGTCGCGCAGATTCGCTGGTCGAACACCAACCTCATCTCGAGTGATGTGATCGCAACCGGCGACCAGATCGTCATCCCGCCGGTGCGCGGAATTGTGGTCACCACGAAGGCGAGTGACACGCTCGAGTCGCTTGCTGTGAAGTTCCAGTCCGACGCTCAGACGATTCTCGACTTCAACCGACTGCGCAGCTCGCAGCTCACCGCTGGCACCGTTCTCGTCATCCCGGGTGGTGTCGGCGGCGCGTTCCCGCCGCCCCCAACCGTCTGGCAGAGCCTTGTGCGAGTCGGTACCGGCAGCGGTGGCGCCTACCACTCGGTCGTCCTCGGTTGCTGCCTTGGCCCATACCCCGCTACCGGCTTCCCCGCCGGTTGGTGCACCTACTACGTGGCCACCAAGCGGAACGTGACCTGGCGTGGCGACGCAGGCTTCTGGTACCAGAACGCCTCGGCGGCCGGCTACCCGGTCGGGCCGAAGCCCAAGGCCGGTGCCATCATGGTCACCTGGGAGAGCTACCTCGGTCACGTGGCCTACGTCGAGGCGGTTAACGCAGACGGCTCGTGGACGGTGTCCGAGATGAACTTCGTAGCCTTCGGAGTGATCAGCAAGCGCACAATCAAGCCCGGACAGCTCGGCGGCGCACTCATCGGGTTTATCTACTAGGCCTCAGGCCTCGCCCGTGGCGATCGCCGGCTCCGCTGGTCTACCGGCCCACTCCTCTTCCATCGCCTGCGTGTCGGGCCTGACCGAGCGCAGACCGGTGGCGGCGATGATCGCCGCGACGATGAGCAGGGTCGGCGAGGTGATCAGGAGCGCAGTTTGAAGGCCGCCGACGTGGTCGGCCAGGAATCCCACGTCGAACGTGGAATGCGAGTCGCCAAAAACGTGAGCGACGAATAACAGCATCGTCACGCCGCTCGCGCGCAGGGCGGGGGAGACCACGTTCTGCGCCACCGCCGTGAAAGGCCCGGCGTTCAGGTACAGGGCGATCACGGTGATCAGAAAGGCCGGGACGAAGATCGGGATCGGCCCGATGTTCAGCGGCGCCACCAATGAGATGACGATGAAGACGGCACCGATCAGGAAGCCCGCGATCCCCACCTGGAGGTAGGCGGCGGGGTTGGTTCGAGCCAGGCGGTCTGCGATCCATCCACCTGCCAGCGTGCCGATCAAGCCGCCCAATACCAGGACGATGCCGGCGAACAGCCCGGCCTGGCTCACCGACAGGTCGAAACGGCGAACCAGCAGCGTGGGCAGCCAAAAGGCGTTTGACGCCAACACGAAATACAGCACCGTCTGCGCGAGGATGGTGGCTCGAAGGGTGGGGATCCGCCACAGACCCAGGAAGGTGCGCAGGCCCGCCTCTCGAGTCTGCCTGAGCGCAGGACCTCGTGCCTCGACGCTGCCCCGAAGCGGTTCTCGCAGCCCAAATGCGAGGAGCGCGAAGAGTATTCCGGGGACCGCGGCGAAGAAGAACGCGTTGCGCCAGCCGAACTTATCGGCGATGTAACCACCACCCGCGAAGCCGACCGCGATGCCGATCGTGCTGCCCACGCCCCATATGGACATCACCCGCGCGCGCTGCTCCTTGGGGAAGTAGTCCGACAGCAACGAGGTCCCGGCCGGGTAGTAGCTGGCCTCGCCGATGCCAAGAATCGCCCGGCTCAGAAAGAGCTGGAAGAAGTTGCGCGCAAAGCCCGTGAACAGGGTGGCGAGGCTCCAGATCGTGACCCCGATCCCGACCACGGTTCTGCGGACGCCGCGGTCCGCCCAATACCCGAAAGGCAGGGCCGCGACCGCGTAGACGAGCAGAAACGCCGAGGCGAGGAGCCCGATGTCGGCGTTGCTGAGGTTGAACTCCTTCTGGATCAGGGGCGAGGCCACCGCAGCGACGTACCGATCCATGTAATTGAGGAAGTTGATCCCCACCATGACGGCAAGGACGTATCGAGCGTAGCCTCGCGCCACGTAGGAATTATGGCGTCGGGCGAGCGGTCTGAGCGGGTACGATAGCCGTCGCGCCGCCAAATGGATGGCGGCACCTGTTGCTGGGTCGGCTGGGCATTGGCGAGCTCAAGTGGCTGTAAACCACCCGCGAAAGCTGTGGGGGTTCAAATCCCTCCCGGCCCACCAATCAACGGCCGTGGTCGAGGCGTCTTGGGCCCCCGCGACCGCGCTGATTGCAGCCAGCACGCCAGTGCGCGTTACCAATTCTCCGAGAAGCCCGTTTAGCTGGCAATCAGGCCGCGTTACCGGGGGAAGAAGGAGCTGCCTATTTAGCGAACTGTGGTGCCTAGGGGGTCCACCGTGAGGCATCTCGAGGAGTTACATGGTCAATCTCAAGCGTCTATGGATGGTGCTCAGCTCAACTCTGACTCTAGGCGTCGCCGGGGTCCTGGTACTGGCCGGCACCGCGCCGGGCGCGTCGGCTCTGCGGGCCGCCGCCAACAACCTCGCTGTCACCGCGCATGCCGCCGGCGGAGGTGGCGGTGGTGGCGTGGGTATGACTCTTTCGATAGCACCCAATGCAACGCTGACCGCCAGGTTGGCGGCGACGGTTCTTGTCAGCTACACCTGTCTACCGCTAAATGGCGAAACCTTCCTGCCGGCCAACCTGTTTGTCCAGGTCTCGGAGAGGACATCGGGAAAGACGGTCGCCCAGGGAACCGGTTCGTTCAACGGGATCGCGAGATGCGATGGCACCGTGAACACTGCTTCAGTCGTAGTGATCCCTGGCGGCTATTTCACGAGCCCTCCCTTCAAGAAGGGAACGGCTCTGGCGACGGTCAACGGAAGTGCGTGTTCGGCCGTTGTTGCGTCGGGCGGGTACCCGGAGTGTGATTTCGGTACGGCCGGCCCGACCACCATTTCGATCAAGTAGGAAATCTGATGCAGGGGCCCGCGGCTGGCGAGCGGCGGGCTCTTGCCTGGTCGGCAGACCAGCGATCCGAAATCAGCCGCGATTTGAGCGGCGGCTTGGAGCGCGCTCAGCTGTGGCTGGTGCGACTGGGCGCGTTCGGACTTCCGCTTGTCGTCCTGTGGTCGACGAATGACCCCATCATCTTGCCCAAGCTCCTCGCAGCGCGGGTGCTGGTCCTTCTTCTCGCAACTCTTCTGATTGCGCGTTGGTTGCGCGGTGGAATCGAGGTCCGGCGGACGCCTCTCGACCTGCCCATCCTGGCTTACGTCGCGTCGGCAGGCGTGTCGACCTTGTTTGCGTCCAATATGAACCTCGCCTTTTTCGGCTCATACGGCCGGCTGGAGGGCTTCCTGACCATCGCCACCTATGGGCTGTTGTTCTGGCTGACCGTTCAGTCGTCGTCAAACCCGCCGGCAGCTCGCAGCGTGCTCAGGGCGCTGCTGGCGGGTGCGTTCGCCGTCTCGCTGATCGCGGTCCTGCAAGCAGTCGCCGGGGCCCTGGTGGCCGGCCCCACGAGCAGCCTCACGCGTGCTGCGGCGACCTTTGGCAACTCGAATGCCCTGGCCGCGTACCTTGCCCTTGTTCTTCCCCTGGCGGTGAACGAGTACCTGCGGGCACTCTCGACGTCGGACCGCATCGTGGCGGGAAACGTGGTTGCCATGGTGACGATCGCCCTCCTGCTGACCCTCGGTCGGGGAGGCTGGGTCGGGGCTGTTGTGGCGGTCGTGATCGTCATCGCCGCCACGCGGACGTCATGGCGGCGAATCACGGCAATGGCAGGCGCGGTCGCCGGTCTGATCGCGGCGGCCGTGCTTGCAATCGCCATCCTTGGCGCCGGCGGCGTCCCGATCGCTCAGACGACCGCAACCAGGCTCTTATCGCTGCTGGATCCCGCGGCGGGAACCGGCGCGATCAGGCTCCACATCTGGAAGGACACGCTCGGACTGATCGCCTCGCGCCCCCTGGTGGGTTATGGGCCGGACAACTTCGGCCTGGTGTTTCCGATATTTCAAACCGGTGCGTGGTCGCGGTTGTCGATCATCGACGAGTCGCATTCGGCGCTCCTGCAGGTCGCGGCGACACAGGGCGCCATCGGGCTGGCCGCGTCCGCCTGGGTGTGCATCGCATTCGCGCGACTCTGGTGGAAAGGCCGACATCAAATGGTGGCCGCCGGCATCCTCGGCGCCTGCGCCGGCTACCTCATCACGATTCTCGTCAACTTCTCGGTCGTGCCCGCGGCGCTGCCCTTCTGCATTTTCCTCGGCGCGGCCGCCATCATCCTCCAGGGGGAAGCGGCGCCCACCCAGGCACTCCACCGAGCTGCTCGACCCCTGAACGTCGCCGCCGGCCTCCTCGCGTTGGCGGTCCTGGCGCCGCTCGCAGTCGCCCTGCCCTACATGGCTGACGCGAAGTTACGCGACGCCTCGAACGCGTTCGCCGCAGGCGATCGAGGCAGTGCCGCCGGCCTCCTGAGGGACGCGAGGAGCCTGCAACCCCAGCAGCAGCTGTATGCGGCCGCCGCGGGCAATCTTGCGATGGCGGATGCCGACTGGACTGCGGCGAGGGACGCGTACACGATGGCGGACAACCTCGGCTCGTTCGACCCTTCCGTGTTCCGCCAGCTCGCCCTCGCGGACGACCACCTGGGGCTGCACGACCAAGCCATTGCCGCCGCGAAGCGAAGCATCCAGCTGAACCGATTCGACCCGCGCAACCTGGCCGTGCTCCAGGCGCTCACCTCAGGGGCCAAGCCGGCTTAAGCCGAACCCTGGGTCAACGCGAACAGGCACAGCAGCTCGTAAACGATGTTGGCTGCGGCGATGGCAGTGACCTCCGCGTGGTCGTAGGCAGGGGCGACCTCAACCACGTCAGCCCCGGCCAACCGGATGCCCCCGAGCCCTCGAATGATCGCGATCGCCTCCCGGCTGCTCCAGCCCCCGGCCTCAGGCGTGCCCGTGCCGGGCGCAAAGGCGGGGTCGAGCACGTCGATGTCGAGCGACAGGTAGACGTGCGCGGAGCCAACCACCTCCTGAATTTCGGAGGCGATGGCGGCCACGCCTCGATCGTCAATCGCCCTTCCGTCGATCAGGTGGAAGCCGAGCGCAGCGTCCTCGGGTAGGTCCTGGGCAGAGAACTGCGGTCCCCGAGTACCCACATGGAGCGATCGCGACAAATCAAGGAGACCTTCCTCCGCCGCGCGTCGAAACGGCGTTCCGTGCGTATATCGCGCGCCCCCGAAGTACGTGTTCCACGTATCGAGGTGCGCGTCGAAATGCACCAGGGCCAGCGGCCCGAAACGCGCCGCTGCCGCGCGCAACATGGGCAGCGCGATCGTGTGGTCGCCCCCGATCGCCAGAATATGCGACGCCCTCTCGTAGGTCGACCGAGCCGCCGCCTCGATCTCGCCGATCGCCTGCTCGATGCCGAAGGGCGTGCAGGCCACATCGCCCGCATCCGCGACCTGCTGGGCAAACGGCTCTGCCTCGGTCCACGCATTGAACGGCCGGAGCATCTTGGATCCTGCACGAATCGCAGACGGGCCGAACCGCGCGCCGGGCCTGTACACGACGCCGCTGTCGAAGGGGACGCCAAGGATCGCAACCTGCGCCGAACCCACCGCCTCCAGGGTCGGCAGGCGCGCGTACGTGGCTGGACCCGCGAACCGCGGCACCTTCATCGGGTCTACAGGGCCGATCACGTTGTCGCGCGACCCACCATCACCCATGGCCGGGAGTCTACTGAGTGCGACTAGCGCGAGGGGCCCTTGTCTTCCTGCAGGATGTTGCCCCCATCGACAACCAGCGACTGTCCCGTGATGTATGAGGCGTCAGGCGAGGCCAGGAATGCCACCGCGGCCGCCACCTCATCCGGAGTCCCAGCCCGCCCGATTGGCGTGTGCAGGGACGCGGTGTGCTCGACATCGGAGGAGGAAGCCGTCGTTATCCATCCGGGCGCGACGCCGTTGATAGTGATCCCATCCGCGGCCGTTTCCAGCGCCACGGCCCGCATCATCCCGTCCATTCCGGCCTTCGCCGCGCTGTACGCGGCCCAGCCAGGGTGACTCACCAGCGGGCCGGTGACCGAGGACACGTTCACGATCCGGCCGTACTTTCGCGCCACCATCCCAGGCAGCACCGCGCGGGTCATGAGGAACGCGGTGTTGAGGGTGATCGCGATCTGCCGCTGCCAGTCCGCGTACGAGGTGTTCTGCACGGTCATGTCCTCCGCCGGCCGGCCCGTCTGCGTCATGCCTGCGTTGTTGACGAGCACATCGATGCGCTGCGTCTGTTGCAGAACGGACTCGACGATGCCCCGAGCAGCCTCTTCGTCAGTGAGATCCGCGACAAATGGGAGCACGCTCTTTCCGGTGGGGTCGAGCGAACGGGCGCGATCGTGGATGCGATCGGTGGTCGACGCGATCGCGACCAGGAACCCCGCCAGGTGAAGGCGGCGCGCGATCGCGAACCCGATCCCGGCCTCGCTGCCCGCCCCCGTCACGACCGCGACGTGACCATTCATGTGCGTCGGTATTATCGCCGCGCTAAACGGGTAGCTTTTCGACGCTGACCTTTCTGCCGAGCAGGGCCGATATCACTCTCGTCGACTCGGCGAGGTCGCCGCTCGTCCAGAAGCGCTCGGTGGCCTGAGCGTCGCGTGGCGCCGCCATACCTCGCTCCGCCAGGACGCGCGCGAGCTGGCGCGCGACCGCCTCGCCCGTATCCACAATCGTGACGCCCTCACCGGCGATGTCCGCGATCAGCGCCCGAAGGAACACGTAATGCGTCGACCCAAGCACAATCGTGTCCGCACCCTGGTCGAGAAGCGGCTTGACGTATCCCTCGACCAACCGGCGCAGCTCTGCGCTGTCGAGGTCGGCCGCCTCGACGTGCTCCACGAGCCCCGGAACAGGCACGCTGATGACGCGAACGTTCCGGCCGAAGCGATCGAGCAGCGATGCCATGCGGTCGGAAGCGCCCATCGTCGTCGTCACGATCGCCCCCACCACTCCGGACCGCGTCGCAGCCGCCGCCGGCTTGATTCCCGGCTCGATCGCGATCACCGGCATCGTCAGAGTGGCGCGCAGCGCCTCCGCCGAGCCCGCGGTCCCGGTGTTGGAACCGATCACGATCGCCTTCACGCCCTGCCCCACGAGGAAGCCCGCGATCTCGAGGCCACGAAGACGGATGAACTCGGCCGGCTTGTCGCCCCAGGGCGCGTTGGCGGAGTCGGCGACGTAGGCGATTGACTCGGCGGGAAGCGCAGCACGGATGTCGCGCAGCACCGAAAGGCCGCCCACTCCCGAGTCGAAGATGCCAACCGGCGCGTTGCTCACTACGACAAAGACTAAATTCCCGCCGCCCCGGATGTCGTGACAGTGGAACGTTCAGCTCGGGCGTGGTGTACCTGGGCTACGCAGCAGCAGGCTGATCTCCCAGAAAACGCCTGGGCGGCTCACAGACCGCCGAAGCCCGCGCGACTCGCCGATTGAGAGGATCTGCGCCACCGGATGCAGAAACAGCCGAAACTCGCGGCGGGTCATCGCCATGCCCACATTGGCCATCCACACCACGACCTTTGACCACCACCGCTCCTTCGGAAAGCTCATCACGAGCACCTGACGCGCGTGATCGGCGGCCGCGCCCTCGAGCCGCCGCAGGTTGGGGTAGCAGCACACGACACGATTCATCACGACGATGTCGGCCGCCGCAACGTCGGCGGCGGCGTCGACGAAGTCCATCACCCGCCGCTCGACGCGATCGGAAAAGCCTGCCTCGCGCAGCAGCTCAACCGCGCTCTCCTCATACGACGGTGTCAGCTCCACGCTGACGGCGCGGTCGAGGCCCGCTTTCAGCAGTTCGATCTGGATGGCGCCGATGCCGCCCCCGACCTCGAGCAAGGTCAACCCCTGCACGCCGCGCTCCTTGAGCAGGTCCACGATGCGGCGCGAGGTGGCGTCCGGACCATGGCGGCGGTAATCGCGAGCCTGAGCGCGAGCGCTGCGCTCGCTGAAGATCTGCCGGTAGCCCCTGGGCGTACAGCAATCGCCCAGGTCAGACCACCTCGTATCGGACGGGCACCATCCTCATCGACGTTTTGGGTGGCCGGCTGTACTTGCGCTTCTGCCGGGGCGGCAGCTTCAACGACTTTTCGTGCGGCACCTCGCTGTAGGGGATCTTCTTGAGGAGGTGTGTGATCAGGTTCAGGTGAGCGGCACGCTTGTTGTCCGTCTCGACGACATGCCACGGGGCCTCTTTAATGTCGCTGAACCGGAACATCTTGTCCTTCGCTTCCGAGTAATCGACCCACCGCGCACGAGCCTGCAGGTCCATCGGGCTCAGCTTCCAGCGCTTGCTGGGGTCCTTGATGCGGGCCTTGAATCGGACCTCCTGCTCGTCGTCGCTCACCGAGAGCCAATACTTGATGAGGATGATTCCGGATCGGACCAGCATCCGCTCGAACTCGGGGCACGCGCGCTTGAACTCTGCGTACTCGTCGTCCGTGCAGAAGCCCATGACCCGTTCGACTCCTGCCCGGTTGTACCAGCTCCGATCGAAAAGGACCATCTCGCCCGCCGAAGGCAGGTGTTGCACATAACGTTGGAAATACCACTGCGTTCGCTCCCTCTCGGTCGGGGCGGTGAGGGCAACGACCCGGCAAAAACGGGGGTTGAGCAGGGCCGTTATCCGCTTGATGATGCCGCCCTTGCCTGCAGTGTCCCGTCCTTCGAACACCACCACTACGCGAAGGTTGTTGTGGCGGATCCATTCCTCGAGCTGGACGAGCTCGACCTGGAGCCGCCGGAGCTCCTTCTCGTATTTCTTTTTCGCGACTTGCTTCGGCGTCGCGGCGCGCTTGACCGCCTTTGCCTTTCCGCTCTTCTTGTCAGCCATATTCGGAGACTGCGTAGGCTACTCCGCCACAGACCCAAAAGTCATCGCTCAATCGCGCTGACGACCCGCCAGCTCCCGGTGGTCGTGCCCGCGCCGGTCTGAAGCGGTTACTCGCCCTCGGCTTGACGCACTCGCTGGCTCAGCACCTGCAGCAGGCGGATCGCCACCTCTGGGTGCTCGGCCAGGAACGACTTGAAGCTCCACTCGGGGATCGTGGCCAGCGACACCGCCGTGTCCGCCTGGACGGTCGCGCTCCGGCCCTCGTGGTCGAGCAGCGCCATCTCGCCGAAAGAGTCGCCAGGTCCGAGCTTTCGCTTCTTTCCCTGGACGGTGGTGACTGTAACGGTGCCGTCGGTGATGATCATGAACCCAACTCCGCCATCCCCCGCCACCACGATCTCGTGGCCGGCCGGGTGCTCAACGATCTTGAGCTGGCGCTCAATCTTCTTGATCTCCGCGTCGGGCAAGCCCTTGAACAGCTTCGTCGATTTGATGTCGATCATGTCCCCGATACTATGCGGCCTGGACCGACTCTGTAACGTAAAAAGCAGACGTGGGTAAGAGACCGAATCGCACGAAACGCGCAGCGCCCCTGAAGGCGGCCAGGAGCAGCCAGGACAGCGAGGTGCGCCAGGCGCCGTGGCGCACCCTGATCTCCTCGGTCCACCCCAACCCGACCGGAAAGATCAACTACGGCGCCACCTTCATGGTCACGGATCAGTCCTGCTCGGTACCCCTGGAGGCAGGCGAGCGCGGCCTCTATGCCGCGGACACGCGTTTCGTCTCGCGCCACGAGCTACGGATCAACGGGAAGCGGCCTGAATCGGTGGCCTCGGTGCGGCTGTCGTACCGGCATGCGCGCTGGCACCTCATTGCCGACGACGTCGCCGGCGCCGCAGGCGACATGCGCGGGGCTCGAGTCGCTGTCACCGTCGACCGGCTGCTCAGCTCGAACCGCCTCCACGAGGACCTGGTCCTGCACACCTACGGACGCACGCCCCTCACGTTGCTCCTCGAGCTCGCCCTCGAGAGCGACTTTGCGGACCTGTTCGAGGTGCGCTTCAAGCAGTGGCAGCGACGCGCGGACCTCAACACGACGTGGCTTGGACCGAACCGACTGGAGGCGAGCTACCGGCGCGACGATTTCGTCCGCCGGTGTGTGGTCCGGACGCTCACCGACAAGGCCGGCGTCAGCTACGCGAACGGGTCGCTGCGGTTCCCGGTGGAGCTCATCCCGGGCCAGGACTGGCGCGTTTGCCTGCAATACGACCTGCTGATCAGCGATGGCGTGCTCCCCGACGTGGCTACCCGATGCGAGTTCGAGCTGGAGGGCCAGGACGAGCCCCAGCTCCAGGCACGCAGCTGGCAGAGCTCGGTCACACGAGTCAAGCCCGCCGACGTCCGCCTCGAGTTCGCGTACGAGCGGGCGATCGAGGATCTCGCCGCGCTGCGCCTGCATGAGCTCGGCGACACATCTGAGCACTGGATGCCGGCTGCAGGCCTGCCCTGGTTCATGGCGCTGTTCGGACGCGATTCGCTCATCGCCTCGATGCAGGCGATCATGGCGGACCCATCGGTCGCCAATGGAACGCTGGCCAGCCTCGCGCGCTGGCAGGCCGACGCCGACGACCCCGTGCGCGACATGGAGCCCGGAAAGATTCCCCACGAGCTTCGCGTGGGCGAGTGGGCCCACTTCGGCCTGGTGCCTCACCGCCCGTATTACGGGACCGCGGACGCCACCCCTCTTTACCTGCTGCTCCTCGCCGAGCATCACCGCTGGCTTGGCGACGCCCAAGCGCTGGCGCCGTTCAAGCGTGTGGCCGAGGGGTGCCTCGACTGGATCGACACCTATGGCGATCGCGACGCCGACGGGTTCCAGGAATACGCCCCGCGTTCGCCGAGCGGCTACCGCAACCAGGCATGGCGCGATGCCCACGACGGCGTACTCGACGAGGCAGGCCTCTACCCTGAGCTGCCAATCGGAACCTGCGAGATGCAGGCGTACGTTTACGGCGCCAAGGTGCAGATGGCGCCCCTGTTCGACGCGTGGGGCGATGGCGAGCGTGCTGCGAAGCTGAGGTCCGGGGCGGCGGAGCTGAGGCAGCGCTTCCAGGACAAGTTCTGGCTCGAATCCACAGGCGAGCTGGCCTTCGCCATCGACGGCAAGAAGCGTGCGCTCGGGACCGTCACCTCCGATCCCGGCCATTGCCTGTGGATGGGCATTCTCGACCTCCAGCACGGCCGCCAGGCGGGCGAGCGCCTGATGCAACCCGACATGTTCAGCGGCTGGGGCCTGCGCACCCTGTCCGAGCAGCACCCGTCATACGACCCGCACTCGTACCAGCGCGGCTCGGTCTGGCCGCACGACACGGTGATCGCAGCTGCGGGGCTTCGTCGCTATGGCCTGGACGAGCAAGCCTGGAAGATGATCGACGGCCTTCTGGCCGCGGTGATGTGCTTCGAGGACATCCAGATGCCCGAGCTGTTCTCGGGCCTGCCCAGACAGGAGCTCGCGGTCCCGGTCCCATACCGGATGGCCAACGTGCCCCAGGCCTGGGCTGCAGGCGCGGTGCTGCAGATGGTCCGCATCCTCGTCGGCCTCGAGCCCGATATGCCATCGGGCCGCATCTACCTCAACCCGGCCCTGCCGCCGTGGTGCCCGCGGCTGACCCTCGAGGACCTGCAGGTGGGACCACACCGCTTCCGCCTCCGCATCGAGCGCGCCGCGGATGGGTCGTGCACCGTCGAATCCGACGCCCCGAAGGAGCTCGAGGTGGTTAGAGGAACCCCTCCCTGGATGGCTCTCTAGGTATCGCCGCCCCTTTGGGGAGTTCTAATTGCATGACCCCTCGCCGGATTGCAATGATCGTGAGCCCCTGGTACCCGGTGCCCCCGAACGGGTACGGCGGGATCGAGCTCATGGCTTACAACCTGGCCCGAGAGCTGCAGACACGAGGCCACCAGGTGGCCGTGATCGGCCAGCAGGGGTCGAAGGGGCCCTTCGAGACGATCGCGGTGGCTCCGGAGAGCTGGACGCCACAGCTCGGGTCGCGGGATCAGCAAGCCAGGGAATGCCTGTTCCTCGACCGCGCGTATCACCTGGTGCGCCGGCGGGCCTTCGATGTCATCCACGATCACTCGGGCCTGCCTGGGATCCTCGTCGCCGCCACCAGCGGCCTTGACACCCCGGTCGTCGCCACGCTCCACGGCTCGCTCACAGAGGCCGAGGGCGATTTCCTCGCCGCCGTCGATGGCGAGGTGCACCTGGTCGCGATCAGCCGCTCCCAGCAGGAACAGGTGGCGGATGTCAAGTGGCGCCGGGTGGTGCACAACGCGGTCGACCCGGGGGAGTACCAGCCCGTGTGCCCCGAGGAGAAAGGTGACTACCTGATGCAGCTGGCGCGAATCAGCCCCATCAAGGGCCAGCATCTCGCCATCGAGGTCGCCAAGCGCGTGGGGCTGAAGCTGGTGCTGGCAGGCAAGGTCGATCCCGACTCTGCCGACTACTTCGACAGAGAGATCAAGCCGCATATCGGCGACCTCGTGACGTGGCATGAGAACGTCGTCGGCACCGAGAAGGCACAGCTGCTGGCAAAGGCGCGGGCGATGATCTTTCCCATCCAGTGGGAGGAGCCCTTCGGCCTCGCCATGGTCGAGGCGATGGTCAGTGGGACTCCGGTCATCGCGATGGCCCGCGGAGCCGCGAGCGAGGTTGTCGAGCCGGGCATCACGGGCTGGCTCGCGGAGGACATCGACGGCCTGGTCGAGGCGTATGGCCGGGTCGGGGAGATCGACCTGAAGCGGTGCGTCGAGAGAGCCACGGAGCGGTTCGGTCCCAAACAGATGGCAGACGGTTACCAGTCGGTGTACGAACGAGCGATACAGGAGTCGTACCACCGGTAGGTAAAATTGGTCAGGCGGAAACCATGACCACACTCAAGAACCGGCCGAACACCGCCCTCCTGGTCATCGACGTGCAGAACGGTGTCGTCGGGGGGGCCCACGAGCGCGATGCCGTTGTCGCGAACGTAGGCAGCCTCGTCGAGAAGGCACGGCGGGAACAGGTCCCAGTGGTCTGGGTCCAGCATTCCGACGAGGGGCTGACGAAGGGGAGCGACGACTGGCAGATCGTCCCCGAGCTGACTCCCGGCGACGCCGAGCCGCACGTCGAGAAGAGCTATGGCGACTCGTTCGAAGAAACGCCTCTCGAGAAAGTGCTGGCGGGGTTGGAGGTCGGGCGCCTCGTCATCGTTGGCGCCGAGACGGATGCCTGCATTCGCTCGACGCTCCATGGCGCGCTGGTAAGGGGCTACGACGCGACCCTGGTCAGCGACGCACACACGACGGGAGACAAGTCGGAGTGGGGAGCGCCACCCCCGGAGGCGGTCATCACACACACAAACCTGTACTGGAAGTACCAAACAGCCCCGGGCCGAAAGGCGGGCACGGTCGAAACCAAGGACGTCAACTTCAGCGCATAACCCGCCCACCAGCCAAAAGGGCACAAATGGTCGCGTCCAGGCGACCGGCACCAGCCAAAAGGGCACAAATGGCCGCCTTTCCGGGCCGCGAAACTATGCGGTCGCTCGCTCCGGCAGCGCCCGCGCTTGAGCCACAGCGCCCAGCCACGCCGCGCTCGGCTTCGGATATCGCGCGAACGTGTGCCTGTCGACGGCCACCAACCCGAAGGTGGGGGTGTAGCCAAACGCCCACTCGAAGTTGTCGAGCAGGGACCAGTGCAGGTAGCTCCGCACATCGATGCCTTCCGCAATGCACTCCTGCACCGAGCGCAGCGCGGTGTCGATGAAAGCGATGCGTTTCTCGTCGATGGAGGTGGCGATCCCGTTCTCGGTCACCAGGATCGGGATGCCGCCGGTGCTCTCCCACGCACGCCGGATCGCGTTGCCCAGCGCCTGCGGGAAGTACTCGTACCCCATCTGCGTGGTGTCGTCCGCCTCGTCGACCTCACGCGTCCAATCGCTCCAATCGTGGCCCGGGCTGCGCGGCCCTTCGGGCCCAATCCGAAAGCGCGTGTAGGTTTGCACGCCGATGAAGTCGTCGCCGCGGGCAAGTTCCAAGAACCTGTCGGTGATGCGCGACTCGACCTCGAGAGATGTGTTCCCCGGCTCCGCGCCGTCCTCGTACTGGATGTCGGGAATCGCCAGCGTCACGCCGACCGGCGCGCTGGTGTGCGCCCTGATCGCCGCCGCGCCCGCCGCGTGAGCCTCCAGCAGATTGTCGATCGCCGCCTGCGCGCCCGCGTTGTCGTCGGTGTGCCCGGGCGGATTGATGCCGAGCAGGTATCCGCTCTGTCCCAGCCCCTGCGGCTCGTTGAGCGTGCACGCGACGCCGATCGCATCCCCCAGCGCGGCCGCGGCGCGATCGCAATAACGCTCGAACAAGGAGGGGAAGCGCTCGGAGGCGAAGCCCCCAAGGTCGAGCAGCCACTTCGGCAGCGTGAAGTGGTGGAAGGTCAGGATCGGGGTCACCGAGCTCCGGTGACAGGCCTCGAGCATCCGGCGGTAATGGTCGAGCTGAGCGGTCGAAAACTCGCCTTCGGCCGGCTCGATGCGCGCCCACTCGATGCCGAACCGGAAGGCGTTCATGCCCAGGGCCGCCAGCATGGCGATGTCGTCGGCATACCGGTGGTAGAAGTCGCAGGCGTCGCCCGACGGTTCGCGGCAGAGCGTTCCCTCGCGGTGCTCCCACCACCACCAATCGCTGTTGGTGTTGCCGCCCTCGACCTGGTGGGCGCCCACCGAGGCCCCGAACAGGAAGCCGTCAGGGAATGGCTTGGACATCAGCGGGCCAATCTAGCACCGCGGGCCGGTCGAACTGGTAGTCGACAGCTTTCCTGCGCAGGGTTAGAATCCGGAAATCGGAAGGGGCCCCGCCGTCGGGGCGTTTGTTGGGGGTTATCTTATGATCGGTCGCAAGTTCGCAAGCCTTGTTGCTGTGGCGATGGCCGCACTTCTCAGCGCAGTCGCCTGTGGCACAGGCTCCACTACGGGCAAGGGCACCGTTCACGTGCTCGCCGTCTGGGCAGCAGCAGAGCAGGACTCGTTCATGGCCGTACTCAAGCCATTCGAAGCCCAGACCGGGATCCATGTCCTGTATGAGAGCACGCGAGACGTCGATTCCGTGCTCGCGACGCGAATCGCGGCGGGCAACCCGCCCGAGGTCGCTTCGCTGCCCAGCCCCGCCACGCTGACCAAGTACGCGGGCCAGGGCAAGTTGGTGCAGCTCGACAACGGAATCCTGGACATGACCGCGATCAACTCCCAGTACTCGCCAGGCTGGATCAAGCTTGGAACCATCAACGGCAAGCTCTACGAGGTCTTCGCGTGGGCTGCCGTCAAGGGTCTCGTCTGGTACGACCCGGTCAAATTCACGGCCAAGGGCTACCAGGTGCCGACCACGTGGGCAGACCTGATGACCTTGCAGGCCAAGATCAAGGCTGACGGCACCACTCCCTGGTGTATCGCGGTCTCCAGCGGAGCCGCCTCCGGCTGGCCGGGCAGCGACTGGGTGAAGGAGATCGTCCTCAGCCAGGCCGGCCCCACCGTCTATGAAAGCTGGTGGCAGGGCAAGACCAAGTGGACTGATCCTGCGATCAAGTCGGCCTGGCAGACGTGGGGAACCATCCTCGGACCGAACGACGCCAACGTGTCCGGCGGCTCGAAGACCATCCTCTCCCAGCCGTTCGGCAACGGCGGCGACGGGATGTTCAAGAGCCCGCCGAAGTGCTATATGCACAACCAGGCGTCGTTCATCACCGACAACTTCGTCAAGCAGGACAACGCTGTCCCGGGCACCGACTTCAAGTTCTTCGCGCTTCCCGACGTCGACCCGCAGTACGCGGGCTCGCACGTCGGCGCAGGGGACGCATTCTCGATGCTCAAGGACACCTCACAGGCACGCGCCCTGATCAAGTACCTCACCACTCCGGACGCGCAGGCGATCTGGGTCAAGCGCGGCGGGAAGCTTTCGCCGAACAAGTCCTTTGACCTCAGCAACTACCCCGACGACACCACCAAGCAGGTCGCGCAGGTCATGACCGGGGCGAAGATCTTCGCCTTCGACGCCGGCGACCTCATGCCGGATGCCATGAAGAGCGCTTACTGGGGCGCCGTGCTGAAGTTCGTGGCCGATCAATCAAAGCTTGATTCGATCCTTCAAGGCCTGGACGCAGTTCAAGCGACGGCATACAAGTAAAGAAAACGTAGGGGGAGGGAATCGGCTGTGGACTTCAGCGTCCTGCTGTCCGACGTTCCTACGCTCTTAATCGTCATCGTTGGCGTGCCAGCGGTACTCGGCGCCTATATCGTGGGCGGCGAGTACCTGGTCCGCCTGCTGCCCGACAAATCCAGGCCGGCAGTCAGGCCATGGATCTGGGTCGGCCCGGCGCTGGTCATCGTCGGCGTCTTCCTCGTCTATCCAGTTGTCGGCACCGCCTGGAGAAGCCTGTTCGACACCAGCGGTGACAATTTCGTCGGCCTGAGCAACTACGCCAACCAGCTCGCCGGCTTTCCAAATGGAAACGCATGGATCGCGCTCAGGAACAACATCTACTGGCTGGTCCTCTTCACCTTGGTGGTGCTCTTCTTCGGCCTGCTGTTTGCCGTCCTCACCGACCGCGTGCCTTACGAGAGTCCGGTCAAGTCTCTGATCTTCATGCCGATGGCCATCTCGTTCGTCGCGCTGTCGGTGATCTGGCTGTTCATGTACAGCTACCAGCAGCCCGGCGACCCGCAGACCGGGACGATGAACGCGATCCTCCAGGTGTTCCACCATGATCCGGTCACCTGGGTCGAGGACGCGAATATCGCCACCTTGGCGCTGATCGCGGCGGGCATCTGGGGCTTCGTAGGTTTCGCGATGGTGATCCTGTCGGCGGCGCTCAAAGGCATTCCTGGCGACCTCCTGGAGGCGGCGCGCGTCGACGGTGCGGGCGAGATGACGATCTTCCGCCGGGTTATCTTCCCGCTGATGATGCCGACCATAGTGGTGGTCGGAACGACGCTGGTGATCTTCGCGCTCAAGGCTTTTGACATCGTCTACGTGATGACCGGCGGGAACTTTGACAGCGACGTCCTCGCCAACCGCATGTACAAGCTGGCGTTCGTAGCCTTCGAACCAGGCCTATCCAGTGCGGTTGCCATCATCCTCGTCGCCGCTGTAGTTCCAGTCCTTATCTTCAACCTGCGACAGTTCCGAGCTGTGGAGGCAAGACGATGACGATCGCCAGCGAGCGCATCGCGGTGCCCGCTGCCGAGCGGCGATTCTCTCCCGATTGGCTCGGGCAGGTCTTCTCGAAAGGCCTCCTTCACGTGGTGGTGATCGGGATCACGCTGATGTGGATAGTGCCGACCCTGGGCCTTCTCGTCAGCTCATTCAGGTCTCCATCCGACATCGCGTCGAGCGGCTGGTGGACGGCCCTGTCGCCGCCTTTCAAGTTCACGCTCGATAACTACACCGGCGTGTTGAACACCAGCAACCTCGGCACGAGCTTCTTCAACAGCTTCATGATCACGATCCCCGCGACCGTGATCCCGGTGAGCATCGCGGCGTTCGCCGCGTATGCGTTCTCCTGGATGAAGTTCTGGGGCCGCGACTTCTTCTTCCTCGCCCTCGTAGGTCTGCTGGCCGTGCCGCTGCAGGCGACCTTTATCCCGATCCTGAGCCTGTTCGTCAAGTTCGGCTTGACCCCCGAAAACGTCGGGTTCCTGGGACTCTGGCTCGCGCACACGGGCTACGGCCTGCCATTCGCAATCTACCTGCTCGCCAACTTCTTCCGATCGCTCCCGACAGACCTGTTCGAATCGGCCGAGATCGATGGGGCAGGCACGCTGACGGTCTTCTTTCGGATCGTGCTGCCGCTTTCAGTGCCCGCGATCGCGTCGCTGGTCATCTTCCAGTTCCTGTGGATCTGGAACGACTACCTCGTGGCCTTGATCTATGTCGGCGGCACCGCCGATTTCGCGCCGTTGACGGTGACCATCGCCAACCTCGTCAACTCGAACGGTCAGGGCTGGGAGCTGCTGACCGCCGCTGCCTTCTTCTCGATGATCGTGCCGCTGATAGTTTTCTTCAGTCTCCAACGCTTCTTCGTCCGCGGCATCCTTGCCGGGTCTGTTAAGGGGTAATAGAAAGAACATGTCATCAGTCACGTATGACCACGTCGTCAAGCGCTACACCTCGGACCTGACAGTGGTCAAGGACTTCAACGTCGAGATCAAGGACAAGGAGTTCATGGTCCTTGTCGGCCCCTCCGGATGCGGCAAGTCAACGGCGCTTCGAATGCTCGCCGGCCTGGAGTCCATCAGCGAAGGCCAGATCCGCATCGGTGACCGGGTGGTCAACGACGTCGCCGCCAAGGACCGCGACATCGCCATGGTGTTTCAGTCGTACGCCCTGTATCCGCACATGAGCGTGTACGACAACATGGCCTTCCCCCTCCAGATGCAGCACATGAAGAAGCCGGACATCGACCAGCGGGTCAAGAATGCCTCGCGCATTCTCGGCCTGGACAACTTCCTGGCGCGCAAGCCGCGAGCTCTGTCAGGCGGCCAGCGCCAGCGCGTCGCCCTCGGCCGCGCGATCGTGCGCAACCCGAAGGTCTTCTTGCTCGACGAGCCGCTGTCGAACCTCGACGCCAAGCTGCGTGGCCAGACCCGCATCGAGCTGCAGAAGCTGCACCGGGACCTCGAGACGACTTTCATATACGTGACCCACGACCAGGTCGAGGCGATGACGATGGGCGACCGCATCGCGATCATGAACGCGGGCATCCTCCAGCAGGTCGGCACACCCGGGGAGATCTACGACCACCCGGCGAACCTATTCGTCGCGGGCTTCATCGGCAGCCCGACCATGAACTTCGTGCCGGCCACTGTCGAGAATGGTTCGGCGAAGGCATCGGGCTTCTCAGTGAAGCTGCCGAAGTCGATTTCCGCGACCAAAGGAACTCTTGGATTCAGGCCCGAGGCGGTCACCGACCGGGTCACCGACGAGGCCAACTCCATGCAGATGAAGGTGGACGTGGTCGAGCGGCTCGGCTCCGACCAGTTCCTGTACGGGAAGGTCGGAGGCGACGCGGTCACGGCGAGGGTTGATCCCCGCATGAAGGTCGACCCGGGCGACACCGTCAAACTCGGCCTCGACACACGCACTCTGCACTTCTTCGACGCCGAGACCGAGCTCGCCCTTATCTAGCTCGGTGTTCGGCTAGGTCTCCAGTGGAGACCATTCGCGCGCGCGAGGATTTCGACAGCGCGCGGTTCAAGGCGTTTCGCAGAGCGATATCAGCGGCCCTCACAAGACGCAAAGAACGCCTGCTGTCGCTCGACCGGGTGCTGGCTGCGGCGGGGCTCGAAGGCAAGTCGTTCGGCGGCGTGCAGGAGATCCCTCTCGACCGGGTGGTCGGTTCGGCGGCCGCCGACGCCAAGGCCCAGGATTTCGACCCGGCGTTCCTCCCCGCCAACAGGCGGCTCAGGGATCGATGGACGCGGATTTACACGGCGATGGTCGAGGGCGACGAGCTACCGCCCATCGACGTGTACAAGCTGGACGACTATTACTACGTGATCGATGGGCACCACAGGGTTTCGGTGGCTCGCAGCCTTGGCCGCCAGGAGATCAACGCCCGTGTCATCGAGGTGATGACGAGAGCGCCGGTGGGGTCCCATGTCGATGGGGCAGCCCTGTTGCGAGCAGGCGAGTACTCGGCGTTCCTCGATACCACGCAGCTCCATCGCACCCGGCCGGAGGCGCGGCTCGAATGCAGCCGGCTCGGTCGATACGACGAGATCCTGAAGCACATCCTCGGCCACCGCTACTTTCTGGGGTTGGAGCAGGGTCGGGAGGTTCCGCTGGCGGAGGCGGCAGCCAGCTGGTACGACAATGTCTACACGCCCATCATCAAGCTCATCAGAAAATACCGTGTGCTCGAGCTGATGCCCGGTTGGACCGAGGCCGACCTCTACGTGGAGGTCACCAGGCGCTGGCTCCAGCTCAGCCAGGAGGGCGCCCCATCGGGCCCTGACCCGGCCTTGCACGCGCTACTGGACGAGGAGTCGCGCGGCTTCTGGGCGCGGCGCCGAGCGCTCAAGCTGGATCCCGAATCATGATCGGGTTGATCTTTGGGCCTCCGGGGAGTGGCAAGGGCACGCAGGCGGCCCACGTGGAGCGTGAGTTCAAGCTGTCGCACCTGTCGACGGGGGACATCCTGCGCGCGGAGGTCGCGCGCGGCACCGAGACCGGCAAGGAGGCCGAGCGGATCATGCGCGCCGGCGACCTGGTGCCGGACGACCTCATCATCCGGATCGTACAGCGCATCCTGCGCGACCCCGACGTCAGCTCGGATGTGCTGCTGGACGGCTTCCCGCGCACGCTGGAGCAGGCCAGGGCGCTGGACGAGATGCTGGCCCAGGAGGGCCACAAGGTCGACTTCGTGATCGCCTTCAAGGTCCCCGAGGACGTGCTGATCGAACGCCTCCTGCACAGGGCTGAGGTGGAGGGCCGAGCCGACGACACGCGCGAGGCGATCACCGAGCGAATGCACGAGTACAAGCATCTGACGGAGAAGGTTCTGGACCACTACAGCACGGCGGACGTCAAGGTGCACGACATCGATGGGATAGGGGAGATCGAAGAGATCTTCGAGCGCATAAGGAAAGTTCTACTCCCCGCGGAACGGGGTGGCTGAAGGCAGCCAAAAGGGCACTAACGGTCGCTCCCAGCGATTAACTGCGGCCAAAAGGGCACAAACGGTCGAATGTCACGCACTTGTGGCGCCAGACGTGCCGAATCTGACCGGGCTTACGCCACTCCCACCGGCACCGCTTCCTCCGCCCCGCGGAACTGCGCCGAGTACAGCCGGTGGTAGGCGCCGTGGGTCGCGAGCAGCTCCTCGTGGGTTCCCTGTTCCACGATGCGCCCCGCCTCCATGACCAGGATCAGATCCGCGTCCCGAATGGTGGAGAGGCGGTGGGCGATGACAAAGCTCGTGCGTTCGGAGCGCAGGGCCGCCATCGCGTGCTGCACCAGCACCTCCGTGCGGGTGTCCACGGAGCTGGTCGCCTCATCCAGGATCAGCAGCGACGGATCGGCAAGGAACGCGCGGGCGATCGTCAACAGCTGCTTCTCGCCGGCGCTGACGTTGCTCCCCTCATCGTCGATCACCGTGTCATAGCCCAGCGGCAGGCTCTGCACAAACCGGTCGACGAAAGTCGCCTCGGCGGCTGCGTGGATCTGCTCTTCGGTCGCCCGCGGGTTCCCGTACGCAATGTTGGCGCGAATCGTCCCGCCGAACAGCCATGTGTCCTGCAGCACCATGCCGATCTGCGCCCGCAGGTCGTCGCGTCGCATCCTGGTGATGTCGATCCCATCGAGGGTGATGCGGCCCGCGTCCAGCTCGTAGAACCGCATGATCAGGTTGACGAGCGTCGTCTTGCCGGCCCCGGTCGGCCCAACGATGGCGATCGTCTGACCGGGCTGGGCGACGAGCGAGAGGTCGTCGATCAGCGGCTGCTCAGGCACGTAGCGGAACGACACGTGCTCGAACTCGACCCTCCCATGGCGCTGCGACGGCACGACAGGAGCAGCCGGGTCCGCTTCCTGCTCGGGTGCGTCCAGCAGCTCGAACACCCGCTCCGCCGAAGCGACGCCTGACTGCAGGAGGTTCGCCATCGCGGCGATCTGGGTCAGAGGTTGTGTGAACTGGCGCGAGTACTGGATGAACGCTTGCACGTCACCGAGGCTCATGGCGCCGGTGGCGACACGGAACCCGCCGATCACAGCGATCGCGACATAGCTGAGGTTGCCCACGAACGCCATGGCCGGCATGATCAGTCCCGAGATGAACTGGGCCCCGAAGCTCGCCTGGAACAGCTGCTCGTTCCGCGCTCGGAAGACCTCCTCCACCTCTCGCTGCCGCCCGAACACCTTGACGAGCTCATGCCCGGTGAAAGCTTCCTCGATATGGCCGTTCAGGGCCCCGGTGTGAGACCACTGCGCGACGAACATCTTCTGCGAGCGCTTCCCGACCTGCGTGGCGACGAGGATCGATATCGGCACGGTGATGAGCGCGATGACAGCAAGGAGGGGCGAGACGACGAACATCATCACGATCACGCCGACTACCGTCAGCAACCCGAACAGCAGCTGGCTGATCGTCTGCTGCAGGGAAAGCGACACGTTGTCGATATCGTTGGTGACGCGGCTGAGAAGCTCGCCGCGCGGCTGCTTGTCGAAGAACTGGAGCGGTAGCCGGCCCAGCTTGTCCTCGACGTCGGACCGCAACTTGTACACGGTGCTCTGCACCACGTCGTTGAGCAGGTAACCCTGCATCCAGCCGAAGATGGAAGACGCAACGTACAGCGCAAGCGCCAACATCAGCACCCCGCCCAGAGCCCCAAAGTCGATCCCGTGCCCAGGGATGACGTGCATCCGCGCCAGCATGTCAGCGACGTTTTGGTTGCCGGCGGCGCGCGCAGCCGCCACCACCTGCTCGGTCGTCAGCCCGGCAGGCAGGTGCCTGCCGATCGCGCCGGCGAAGATCAGATCGGTCGCCCGTCCGAGGATCTTCGGCCCGATCACCATGAACGCCACGCTCGCCACGCCGAGCGCCAGCACCGCCCCCAATCGAAGTCGCTCGGGGCTCAGCCGCTTCATCAGGCGCCGGACCGACGGCCAGAAGGTCATCGGTTTCTCCGCGGGCATGCCGCCGCCGCCAAACATCATGCCGGCACGCATCGCGGGGCGCGGCCGGCCATTCGCCGCCGCCAGCACGGGGGCTTGCGGCTTGCCGTTCGCCGGCGCCGGCTTGGGGGCCATGGGTCGTTCGCTCATGCCGCCGGCTCCGCAGCCAGCTGCGACTGCACGATCTCGACGTAGGTCGGGCAGGTTTCCAGGAGCTCGCCATGGCGGCCCAGGCCGACGACCGCTCCGTTGTCGAGCACGATGATCTGATCGGCGTCGGCGATCGTAGAAACCCTCTGGCTGACGATGACCACGGTGGCATCGGCGGTGCGCCGGCGCAACGCGGCGCGGAGGCGCGCGTCAGTTGTGAGGTCCAGGGCCGAGAACGAGTCGTCGAAGAGATAGATCTCGGGCTTTCGCACCAGCGCGCGGGCGATCGACAGCCGCTGGCGCTGGCCGCCGGACACGCTGGTGCCGCCCTGCGAGATGGCCGCCTCCAGGCCGCCGGGCATCTCCTCGACGAAGTCGCGAGCCTGGGCCACCTCGAGCGCGTCCCACAGCTCCTCGTCAGTCGCCTGAGGGTTGCCGTAACGCAGGTTGCTGGCGACGGTGCCGGTGAACAGATAGGGCTTCTGGGGCACCAGGCCGATGCGGTTCCAAAGCATCTCCGGGTCGAGGTCTCGCACGCCGACCCCATCGATCATCACGGTGCCCGCGGTGGCGTCGAACAGCCGCGCCACCAGCGAGACAAGAGTTGACTTGCCGGCGCCGGTGCTGCCGATGATCGCGGTCGTCTGTCCGGCCTCCGCCCTGAACGAGATGCTGCTGAGCACCGGCGCCGCCGCGCCCGGATATCGAAATTCGACGTCGCGGAGCTCGAGCTCGGCGCGCGAGCGCAGCTCTCGAACGGGGTTCGCAGGCGGCACCACGGAGGATTCCGTCATGAGCACCTCTCCGATCCTGTCCGCGCACACCGCGGCGCGCGGAATCATGATCGCCATGAAGGTCGCCATCATCACGGACGTCAGGATCAGCATCAGGTACATCAAGAAGGCGGTGAGGGCGCCGATCTGCATCTGGCCGCTGTCGACCCGGCCGGCGCCGAACCACAACACGGCGATGCTCGACGCGTTCAGCACCAGCATCACGGTAGGAAAGATCAGGACCATCAGGCGTCCAGCCCGAAGGGCCGTCCCCGTCAACGCCGTGTTGGCCTCGGCAAACCGCTCAGCCTCATCCCTCTCGCGCACGAACGCGCGCACCACGCGGATGCCGGAAAGCTGCTCGCGCAGCACGCGGTTGACCAGGTCGATGCGCACCTGCATCTCGCGAAACTGAGGCACCATCCTGACCACGATCGACGCGATCGACACGACGAGAACAGGGATGGATACCACCATCAGCCAGGAGAGGCCGACGTCCTGGCGCAGCGCCATGATGATGCCGCCCACGCACATGATCGGCGCGGCGATCATCATCGTGCATGTCATCAGGACGAGCATCTGCACCTGCTGGACGTCGTTGGTGTTACGCGTGATCAGGGAGGGCGCGCCGAACAGGGTCACCTCGCGGGCCGAGAACGTGCCGACCTTGTGGAAGATCGCCGACCGCATGTCGCGCCCAAATGACATGGCCGCGCGCGCCCCGAAGTAGACGGCGGCTACCGAGCAGGCGATCTGGACGATCGTCACCACCAGCATCCACCCACCGGTGGAGAGGATGTAGCCGGTATTCCCTTTGGCCACGCCCTTGTCGATGATGTCGGCGTTGAGGCTGGGGAGGTAGAGGTTCGCCATCGTCGATACGAGCTGGAGCCCGACCACGGCAAGCAGCGCTCCCGAGTAGGGCCGCAGATAGGTGCGGAGGAGTCGGATCAGCATTCGAAATTGGAGGTTACGACCCCGACGCGCCTGCGCGCTTCAATCGAAGCTCAGCCGCAAGCTACAACCGCGCCACACGAGGCCCGCTGGGGCCAAAAGGGCACAAAGGGGGTCGCATCCCGGGCCTCTGGTTCAGCCAAAAGGGCACAGATGTCCGCCCCGCGCCGGCGGCGCGGGTCTAAGGCGGCGGTTTGGGGCTGCGCGTAGCGCGGGCGTCGGCCACGCGCTCGCGCAACCGGGTCACCGTCGCTTCGACAGGCAGCGCCTCCAGCTGCCGGCGCTGGAGGGCCGCGCGCCACGCCGGCAGGTCCTCGCCACTGAGCACCAGTCTCCGCAGGGCGACGTCGATCGGAAACAGCAGGATCGCCAGGATCAGCAGCAGCTCGGCGATCGGTAGGGCCGCGCGGACCGGCGGAACCTCCAGGTCGAACACCGGTCCCACGTCAGTCAGGAGCACGCCCCCGCCCGCCCGGGCGATCGCGCTCAGGCTGGCGTTGTCGGTGCCCAGGTTGCGGTACTCCGGCGAGTAAGGGACCACGAGACCGATCGTGTTCGCATGCTTGATGACGCCCCCGATCGAGTCCGTGACACGCAGCAGGTAGCTGCCAACCTGATCAGTCGGAAGGTTGCCTTCGAACCGTCCGGGACCTGTGGACGACAGGGCTAGGTCGACGTTCGACAGGTCTGGCGCAACCGCGCTCACGCTGACCGCCGACCCTGACGCGGATGGGGTCGTGACCAGCAGGTGAGTGTGATCGCCCTGGACCTGCGCCTCGACCTGGAGGGCGGCATCGCCCGCCTGGGGCAGGCTGTAACGGACCACGTCTCCGAAAAAGCGATTGGCCGACGGCCAGCTCAACAGCCCCGCGGTCCATCGGCCCTGCGCGTCACTCGTCCAAGCGACCACGCGGCCCAGCCCGTACTGCCACGCCGCGAGCAACGGGTCGCCCTGCGGGCTCTTCAGCACGACGTCGGCGGCGGCGCGTGCCGTCGTCGCGACGTAGCCGGTGATTGCCGGAAACGAATCAAGTGGCACCCCGGGCAGCACTTCGGCCGGCGACGACAGGCGCGGGTTGATGACGCCCTGGACAATCCACGGCTTGAGTGACTCCCGCGTTTCCTTGAGGAAGATCTGCGGCACGTCCTGGATGCTGTTGCTCTTGTAGAACCGCCCATGACCCCACCCGGCGATCGCCTGCATCAGGGCGGGGCCGCCGGCGTCGGATCCGATGGCGACGGTGGAGACGGTGAT
>JBDUAO010000021.1:0-26755 GCA_040004595.1 Candidatus Dormiibacterota bacterium
ACAGGCTCGCTTCCGGGTCCGACGCCATATGTCGTGAGGTGGTACTTCGCCAGGCCCGGTCCCAGCCACTTCTTCCAGGTGCTGACCAATCGCTGGTGGGTTGCGTTGTACCGGAGCCAGTTGTTGACCCATGCCTGCAGCTTGTAGTCGCCCAGCGGCATCAGATAGGTGTTGGCGTCGACCCACAGGGGCGGGCCAGGCATGATCCTGAGGTTGGGGTGCGCCTTGAGGGAGTCGTCAACGTCGAACTCAGAAAGCACCACGGCGTCGGCGCGACCGGTCGCGACTTCGTTGACCGCATCCGCCACTCCGGCGAATGGTGAGTAGGTCGCGTTCGGGAAGAGCAGGTGGCTGCTGAACTCCTGCGAGCTGCCCTGCAACAGCGCGAGCTTTGTGCCTTTTACGTTCAGCTGGTCGGCGCTGCTGACGTTGGATCCGGCCTTCAAGAGCACGACGATCGACTCGTAGAACACCGGGAAGTTTGCAAACAGGCCTTTGAGGGCCCGGCTCGGAAGAATCGTCGCCGAGATTCCCATCATGTCGAACTTGCCGGCGACAAGACCCGCGAACAGCTGGCCAAAGGGGATCTCCACGTACTCAGGTGTGACCCCGAGGTCGGCCATCATCGCCTCAGTGAGCTCCATCTGGTAGCCGGTCGGCTTGCCTGCGGCGTCTTTGAACTGAATCGGTGGGAAGGTCAGGTCCACGCCCAGCTTCGCCTTCTTGGTCGAAAGCCAGGTGTCGAGAACGGACGTCGTGCCGGCCGCGTTGCCGGTGGTGCCCGGAGGGTTGTTGGCGGTCTCGCACGCCGCGAGTGCAAACGCTCCAATACCCAGAGCGGCCGAGCCGCCCAGCTTGAGGAGTGACCTCCGGCTCGGAAGCTCTAATCGATTTGCTGGCGGGGCTTCAATGGCTTCCTCGTCGATCGACATTGCTTCCTCCTGAATGGTCCATCAGCCGTTCCTGGCTTCGGCGTAAGGATATCCAGATCGAACTCAGTGTCAAGACTCAAACGAACGGGCACTAGTTCGTAAATACGCCCTCAACGCACTCGAAACGTAGCGTTCAAACTCCGGGGTGCGCATTGGCTGCTTCAGCGGCCAGGCCCCAAAGTCGCACCTGGTCGGCGACGGCTTCAGCGGCCATGCCTGGGTAGTTGCAGCGAAGTACGAGGTGGACGCGATCCCCGTAGCGTCGGCGATATTCCCCGGCCTGCTCCGCGACCTCGTGCGGCGTCCCCAGCAGCAACCGGTAATGCTTGGGAGGCAGCTCGCGGGTCGGCTCGCGACTCATCCACCTGTCGTAGTTGTGGCGCATGTAGCGAAAGCCGTCGGCCACAGCCGACCACGCGGCTTCTGGGCCTCGATCCGAAAGCCCACCGTAGGTGAACAGCACCAACTCCCCACTGGCATCGCCGCGCGCGCTGTCGAAGGTGGCGACTGCGTCGTCGACCAATTGCCAGGGCTCGGTGGGGTCGACCATGAGCATGTCGGCGAGTCGAGCGGCGCGCGCGGCGCCATTCTGGCCATCGGCCGCGATCATCAGCCTCGGTCCACCGGTGGTTGACGGGCCCGGAGTCACAACCACGTCGCGGCCGTCCACGCTTGCGGTGCGGCCCGCGAAGGCTGCTCGCAGGACCGGCACGAGCGCTTCCAATCGCTCCGCGTCGGTGGACGGATCGACTCCGAATCCATCGAGCTCCTCTCTGCGATAGCAGAGCGACAGGCCGAGGATGAAACGCCCGCCGCCAAGGAGGTCGAGCGCAATCGCGTCTTCGGCCAGCCGGATGGGGCTGTGCAATGAAGCCGCGAGCCTGTCCGTCGCCACCGTGATCCGGCTTGTCCGTCCGATTAAGGCGGCCACGATCGGCAGGACGCCGGGCATGTAGCCATCCCCGGCGAAGTGATGCTCGGAGACCCACATCGAATCGAGGCCGGCCACCTCGATGAGCTCTGCCTGGTCGAGCATCTCAGCGTAGAGGTCGCGATGGGTCGCGGGCGAACCCGGCGGACGCTGGCCACTGAAATCACCCACCCCGAAGCGCATTCAGACGACCTTTTCGGGACGCGCTATCAGACGCTCGGTTCCGAAGGTGACTCCGGACAGCTGCCAACCCGCCCGATACGCGGCTTCTGAACCAGACCACGCGAGCGCATCCTGCGGCCCGGCAAACCAGAGCATGTCGACCGCCTGCACTGAGAATGGCGCCCGACCCGCGCGGTCGGAGAGGGTGATGAGAGCTTCGTGCCGCAGTGGCCCGGTTCCTCTCACGGCTGCGGCATAAGGGCCGGCGAGCGCCTCCGCAATCGCAGGCGCGGGAGCGTTGGGCGCCCGCCGGAGCAGCGTGATCAGCTTGACGGCGCCCGCGCCGGGCTGCCCGTCCACCAGGACATGTCGCGTGGTGACCGCGTAACCGGTCCGGCCGGTGTCGATGAAGTTGGCCTCGTCGTCGATCGAATCCTGCTCGTGAACCGGGGAATCGATGGCGGAGTCCATGGAGGCAAGGTCATCCCAATCGAGCTCGGGCATGATGTCGAACCCTGGGTAAGGGAGCAGGAACCTGCCGCCGTCCAGGATTCCATGGTTCTGCACGTAGGCCCGAACCTTGGGCAGGCGCGCACCGATGGCTGAATGGTGGCCGCGCCAATGCTGCAGGCAGGCCGCCGTGGTCAAGTCAGCCCGGCGTGGTCCGAAGAAGAGGCGCGTGATCAATTCTTAGCCGCGCGCCGGACGTGTATGGGACGCCCGAGACTGACCTCGGCAGCTTCCATCAGCGACTCGGCGAAAGTCGGGTGCGCATGCACGGTGAGAGCGAGGTCCTCCGCGGTTGCGCCCATCTCGATTGCCAGCGCCATCTCAGCCACCAATTCGGTCGAGCTCGGGCCGGCCAGGTGGGCGCCGATAACGGCTCCGCCTTCCCCGGCGAAGACAAGCTTCGCAAAGCCCGCGGTAGCGGCTTCGACCACCGCCCGGCCGAGCGCAGCCAACGGAAACCTGCCGATCACGACCTCGATGCCCGAAGCCTGGGCCTCGGCCTCCGTCACGCCCACCGCAGCGATCTCAGGCTCCGCAAAGACGGCTCGAGGCATCGCCTGGCTGTCGAAACCCCCAGCCTTGCCACCCAGAACGTCGCCGACTGCGCGCCCCTGCATCATCGCGCGATGCGCGAGCGGAAGGCCGTCGGTCACGTCCCCAATGGCGAACGCGTGCCGGTCCAGCCTGAGCTGAGCATCCACTTTGAACAGCCCGTTTGGAGCCGCGAGCCCCGCCGCCTGCAGATCGAGGCCCTCGAGGTTTGGCCGCCGACCGGCCGACACCACGACCCGCTCCGCGTTCGCAGCGATGGGGGTCGGATCTGACGACATGAGCACCTCCACGCCGGCCGCCCGGGCGCCACGCATCACCGCCGACGACAGGTCACGGTCGAAGTCCGGCAGCAGACGCTCACCAGGCGCCGAGAGCTTGACCGCACTGCCGAGTCGGGCATAGGCGACCGCGATCTCGAGCGCGATGTAATCGTCTCCGACGACCAGCAGAGAAGATGGCACCTGGTTCCACTCGAGGGCGCGGCTGGGCTCCACCACACGCTCGCCGTCAAACGGCAGTGCAGCGAGGACGGCCGCCCGCGAGCCGGTGGCAATGACAACGTCCTTGAAGTCGAAGTAGCGAACCGATTCCTCCCCAATCTCGACGCATACCCGCGTGCGGCCGACGAATCGGGCGGTGCCGGCGACGACTGTGACGCCGGCCGCTTCCAGCAGCGTCGAAACGCCCTTGACAAGCGTGCTCACGGCTGCGGCACGGCTCCTCTGAAAAGCCGCCATGTCAGGTTGACCCGAGAACGCGGGCATGCCTGATGGCGCGAACCTCTCAGCCGCGGACTTAGCGGCGGCAAAGCGCGCCAGGTGCTTGCTCGGTATGCAGCCCTCGTTCAGGCAGACTCCACCGATCTGGCCGCGTTCGACCAGCGTCACCGAACGCCCGAGCTGCGCGGCACGCAGCGCTGCGACATATCCACCGGGGCCGGCGCCGAGGATGAGGCAATCCGCCGGGTCGCTCTGGTCGCCCGCTACCAACTAGGCACCGAGCTGCTCAGGGTCCTCGATGACGCCGCGCACGGTGAGCGCGAAGGACAGGCCCGCTTCGCCGTCGATGATGCGGTGGTCGAACGTCAGCGACATCGGCATCACCGGCCGCGCCAGCACCTTGCCGTCACGAACGACGGCTTTCTCCTCGATTCGCCCAAACGCGACGATCGCGACCTCGGGTGGTCTGATGAGCGAGGTCCCGAGCCCGCCTCTCCACGCACCGGTATTGCTCAGCGTGAAGGTTCCACCTTGCAGGTCGGACACCGACGACTTGCCATCGCGTGCCGCCGTCGTCACACGGCCGACTGCAACCGCGAGCTCGTCGAGGCCCATGGCATCGGCGTTCTTGACCACGGGAACGATCAAACCGTCTCGGGTCGCGGTGGCGATACCGATATTTATGTTCTCGTGCATCACGATCTCGCCTCGCTCTTCGTCGATCGAGGCGTTGAAGATCGGGTGCTTTCGCAAAGCCATTGCGACTGCGCGAACCAGGAGCGTATCGAATGGGAAACGCGTGCCCTTGCTTTCAGCATCGGCCCGCAGGCGCGAGGCGTGCTCGGCGAAAGCGCCCGCGTCAAGCTCGTGAAAGCCGGTGACGTGCGGAATCGTGCGCGCCGAGAGCGCCATGGTCTCGGCCATTCGCTTCTGCACGCCGCGCAGCTTGATCCGCGTCCCAGGCGCGGCCGGAGCCGGTGCCGCTGCAGGCGCGGGCGCGCCAGAGGCGTGGCTCTTGACGTCCTCAGCTGATATGCGCCCGCCGGGCCCACCGCCCTTGACGCGGGCGAGGTCGACGCCCAGCTCACGCGCGAGCTTTCGTACGGCGGGCGGGGCCAGCACCCCAGCGGATGCCGCGGCCGGAGCATCCGCATCTTGTGGCTCTTCCCGGGTCACAACTGGAGTGTGGCCGCTGTTGCCGATCTCGATCCTGGCGTCGGTTTCGAGCACATAGAGGACGGAGCCGGTCTTGACAACGTCTCCTTCGGCCGCGAGCTGCTCGACGATCACACCCAGTCCGGGCGAGGGGAGCTCGACCGTGGCCTTGTCGGTCATCATCTCGACGACCGGCTGGTCTTCGTTGACGTGATCGCCGATTGCGACCAGCCATTTCGCGACCTCGGCTTCGGCAAGGCCCTCCCCGATATCGGGCAACCGAAACTCAAATCTCGCCAATCGAGCTACTCGCGCGTGGTCGCGATGATGGCCTCGAGCACTCGCTCGGGGTTAGGGAGGTATTGCTCCTCAAGCATCTGCACGGGGTATGGCACGTCAGGCGAGGCGACGCGGCGGATGGGAGCCTGCAGCGAGAAGAAGGCCTCCTCCTGGATGGTCGCGACGACCTCGGCGCCGAAACCTGCGGTGAGCGGCGCCTCCTGGAGCACCACTGCTCGGCCGGTCTTCGTGACCGAGGCCGCGAGCGTGGCGGCGTCAAGCGGGACCAGGGTTCGCAGGTCGATGACCTCGACGGAGATGCCCTGGGCTTGCGCGTCTTCGGCCGCCTGGAGTGCAAGCTGGACAGCCCCGCTCCATGCGATCAACGTGACGTCGGTCCCTTCGCGCGCGATCCGTGCCTTGCCGATCTCCACGACATAGTCGCCCTCCGGCACCTCACCCTTGACCTGCCTGTAGCCGCGAAGAGGCTCGAGGAAAAGGACAGGATCCGGGTCGCGTATCGAGGCAAGCAGCAGTCCCTTGATGTCGTAAGGCGTGGATGGCGCGACGACCTTGAGGCCTGGCGCATGGGCAAAGTGCGCCTCGAAACCGTCGGAGTGGAGCTCGGGCGCACGAACCCCGCCGCCGTACGGCGCGCGAATCGTCACCTGTGCGGAGAAGCGCCCGGCTGACCGATACCGAACACGTGCCAGCTGATCCACCACCTGGTTGAAGCCGTTGTGCACGAAGCCCAGGAACTGGATCTCGGCTACAGGCACCCAGCCCGCGAGCGCGAGCCCGATGGAGGCGCCGGCGATGACGCCCTCCGATAACGGCGTATCGATGACACGGCCTGCCCCGTACTTGCCATACAGGCCGTCGGTCGCGCGGAACACGCCGCCGCTGCGTCCGACGTCCTCGCCGAAGACGACTACCCGCTCGTCACGCGCCATCTCGAGCGTCAGCGCCTGGTTGACAGCCTCAACGACTGTGGCCTCAGGCACGACGCTTTGCCTCTCCGTCACGAGCTGCGAAACGTCCGAGCTGTCGCTGCAGGCGCGGGGAGTGGTCTGCGTGGACCTGACCGAAGTAGTAAGCAGGGTCGGGTGCCGGTTCCTTCTGGGCTTCCTCCCATGCCACACGAAGCTCGTCCTTCACCTCGTCCTCGATCGCCTCCAGCGCTGCCTTGTCGACGATGCCGCGGGCGATGAGGTGCAGCTGCATACGGCGCAGCGGGTCCCGGTTGACCCACAGATCGTGCATCTCGGTTGGTTCATACCGAGTTGGGTCGTCGGCGGTGGTGTGCAGTCCCAGGCGATACGTGATGGCCTCGACCAGGGTCGGACCCTCTCCCCGTCGGGCCCGATTTGCCGCCTCACGGACCGTGGCGTAAACGGCGAACAGGTCGTTGCCGTCGCACTGGATGCCGGGGAAACCGTAGGCCACAGCTTTTTGCGCCAGGGTCTCCGACGCGGTCTGCTGAGAGATGCTAGTCGAGATAGCCCAGCCGTTGTTCTGACAGAGAAAGATGATCGGGGCCTTCATGACCCCGGCCAGGTTCGCGGCCTCGTGGAAGTCCCCCTGCGACGTGCCGCCGTCGCCGAAGATCGCGAGCACGACGCCAGGATCGCCCTTGAGCTTCAGACCCCAGGCAAGGCCCGCCGCCTGCGGCAGCTGACCTGCGATCGCGGCCTGGAAGGGCAACATCTTCAGGTCGCCTGGGACCTGAAACGCGATGGGGTGGCCCACATGCCACAGGAATGCAAGGCGCAGTGGATAGCCGTGCCACAACTGCCCGGCGAGCTCGCGATACTGCGGGACGAACCAGTCCGTCTTGGCATCGATCGCCATCGCCGCCCCCACCGTCGCGGCCTCCTGCCCGATGCCGGGCGCCAGCGTGACCATGCGCCCCTGGCGCTGCAGGCTCACGGAACGCTCGTCAAAACGGCGGCCCCTGAGCATCACTCGATAGCCTTCGAGGGCCATCGCATCGCTCATCGGCAAATCCTCGACGAGCAGCTCGCCGTCCTCGTCGAGATATCTCACCATCGGCGGCATTGGCGTTGAGGCCACACCGTCGAGGTTAACGTGAGCGGCAGGGGCCGCTTCGCTCATCTCCGGTGCGGGGTCAGGCCGGCTGGTCGCGTTCGCGTTCGATGACCATCTGCTCCGGCTCGTACTTGCCGGTGAGTATTCGCAGGATGGCGTCCCGCGCGAAGCGCATGCCGTCGTGCTGGCCGTCGCGATATGGAGCGCCGTCCTTGAGCGCGTTGAACTCCATCTCGCGCTGCAGCCGTTGCACGAAGTGCGTCAATGAGCCGGCCATTGAGTCGTCGGGCTGCTCCGGCAGCCGGCTGAGCTCCGGCGGGGCCTCGAGGCCGTCGCGATTGGCTGAAAAGTTCGCATCGGCCAGACCCAACGCTTCGGCCATCAAATGGTCGTCGAGGCCGATCACCTGCTTGCCGTTCACGACCAGCACAGGGACCACGATCTCGCCTGTCAGCTCTCTCAGCTGCGTTCGCCATCCTGGTTCCTTGGCGATGTTCCGATCCTCGAACTCGACCGAGTTCTGTGAGAGAAACTCCCTCACCCTGCAACATTCTTGTCAAGTCGGGTCGGTGGTGCCGTTGTTCAGGGTGTACAGGACGACGTCGCCGGCAGTTCCCATCCCGGGTCACCATACCACAGGGCATTTGCGTACAAACGAACGCTTGTCTGGACCGCCGCTCAGCTCATGCGTTGATCCATTCCGGGAAATCGGGCATCCGCAGCGGACCCGCCAGCCGCCTCCCCGCTGACGCGACTTCGTGCGCAGTCTGCGCCGCCACAAGGAAGTATCCGGCCTCGTCTCCCGCCGCGCGCAGCAGGTCATCTGCAGCCACGTCCGCCTGACACAGGACCATCCCCGGCCAGCGACCGGTCGAGGGCGGGACTCGACCTCCAGGCTTCCAGAGTTGCGCGATCCCGAATCCCATTTTCTGTGCCAGCTCCTGCAGCCAGGTCTCGGACGTTTCGATCCAGATCGGCACAACCGGCTGGAGCGGTCTTGGGTTGAGGGCCAATCGCGAGGGTACCGGTTGGTTGGCATCGATTTGCGCAGGAACGCGCAGATGCTTCCCCTGCCATTGAATGTGGGCGCCACTCAGCGCGGCTCCCAGCACGTGCAAATGCTCTTTGAGCAAGCTCTGATCCGGCGACGTCTCGTAGCGAGATGACGCGGACGTCCCGAGGCGCAGCACTACCTCGAGACGGCCTTCAGATGTCAGATCCGCGATCGCGATGTCTTCCGCCAGGAAAAGCGGGTGATACAAGCCCGCTTCCACCACGGCCCCGACACGAATCGGTACCACCTGTCCAAGCAGTGCCGCCGCCGCCAGGCCACCTCCGACCCCATCAGCCCGTGATTCGGCAACCCATACGGCGTCAAACGACGATGCAACCGCTTGCGTGGCGAGGGTCTCCAGCTTCTGGCTGGTGGCGCCGCTCAAATCGACAGGACCAAGCCCAAGCCTCATCGCGAGATCGCCTCACGCGTGGCGGCGAGGCCTTCGAATGCGCGATGCAGGCTCTCGCGAGGGAGGTTGCCGAACTGGCTTCGACAGACGATGAGGTCGAATCCGAGGGCTTCGAACTCACGCAATTGCGCCGCGACGAGGGCCGCGTCACCAATGATCAGGTTCTTCAGCTTGGCCTCGATGTCAATTTCGAGGCGCTGGAGATATGCCGGCACGGTCTCCCCCGCCTCCTTGGGAAACGACCAGCCCCCGTACTGGCGGCGCATGTAGCGGAGCTCGGGCAGGAGCATTGCCCAATCGCGCTCGCGATCATTGGTGACAAACACATCCCGCTGCAGGGCGTGGGTCGCCGGCGGTTTTACGCCTGCTGCAGCCGCCGAGGCGTTGTATGCGTCGAGCATCTCACGCAGCTCGGAAACGTTCATCGTCGAATCTGCGAAAAGGGGCAGCCCCAGCCGCGCGGCCCGTTGTGCCGCGATAGCTGTGGCGACTCCCACATATATCGGGACCGGCGGTTCGGCCTGCCGGCACGATTCCGCCAGGCGCGGAAGCATGGTGTCCATGAGCTTCCCGCGATCCTTGCGACGCACGCCGAACCCGTCGAACTCCGGATCTCGATACCCGAGCGCCACGCCGAGCGTCAGGCGGCCCTCACCCAGCCGGCTGATCGTGGCCGCGTCGTCGGCCACCTTCTGCACAGAGTGCATCGGCAGCAGCATGACCGCGGTGCCGACACCCAGTCGCTTTGTGCGCCCGAGGATCGCTCCGGCGACCGCGATGTCAGCCGGGCAGTAGCCGTCGAACCAGAAGTGGTGCTCGGACAGCCAGATCGAGTCGAAGCCCAGGCTCTCGATGAGCTGGGCGTCTTCGAGAACGTCGCGGTAAAGCTTCACGTGATGGTCGGGGCGCTGTGGAACCGACTGCATGCCAAAGACGCCAACGCCGAGGCGGAGCGTCATTTGAAGGTCATGTCCAGAAGCACCGCCGCGAGCGCGGCGTCCTGCGTGCCGTTGCCGACCGACTTGTAGATGGTGATCTCGTCGGGCGCCGTTCGGCCAGGGGCCCTGCCCAGCACCACCTCACCGAGCTCGCGCACTGACTCTTCGTCGATGAGCCCAGCGCGCAGAGCGCCGACGATCTCACCCGCCTCCTGCAGGCAGCTCGGCCGGTGGTCGACGCGGATTGCGCCGGCCCGAGCAAGAAGGTGCGGCTCGACCTCCAACGCGTTCGCGTTGCCGCTGCCGACCATCGCGAGATGCGTCCCTGGTTCGATCGTGTCCGCGGCGAACAGCGGCGTTGTCGAGTTGGTGGCGGTCACAACGACATGGGCCCCTCGCAACGCATCGACTGGCGACATCGCCCGAGCTCTGTGGGACGCGGCCAGCTTGCTTGCGCGGTCCGGGTTCCGCCCGACGACGCGCACCTCATCGAAGTCGCGTTCAGCGGTCATCGCCCTCAGATGGGCCTCCGCCTGAGGACCGGTTCCGAAGACCGTAAGCACCCTGGCATCAGCACGGGCGAGCAGTCGAAGCGAAACTGCGCTGCACGCCGCGGTCCGAGCCTCCGTGGCCGCGCGCGCGTCGAGAGTCGCGAGTGGGCGGCCGGTGCTTGACTCGAAAACCGTGAGCGAGCCCTGGAGCCTTTCCAACCCGCGGGACGCGTTGCCCGGACGGACGTTGATCACCTTGACGCTCAGGAGGTCGAGGTCGGTCAGGACTCCGGATATTAGGAACGTGCCGTTGCCGTCGCCAAGGTCGATGTGGCCGCGGATCGGCGCCACCGCAGCCCCGGCGGAGACCATGGCGAGCCCGGCGGCCAGGGCATCTGCCACCCGCACGGGATTCACAGCCATGATCTCTTCGCGGCTGAAATGACGGAGGTCAGACATTCGCTTCCTCGCGGATACCGGCGAGGCTTTCGAACAGCTCCATCGATTCCTCGCCGCGTGAAACAGGAAACTCGAACACCAGGTGGCGGACCCCGAGGGCGGCTGCGCGCTTGAAGTCGGCAACCACCTCCTCCCGAATTCCGCGGAATGGCGTGCGCCCAGCGGTCACGAACTCGGCGCTCTTCCATCCCTGCTCAGAAGGGGACTCCGTGATCGCTGTGCGGTCGGCTGCGACCTGGAGGCCCGTTCGCATCGCCACCTCCATGTCGTCAAGGCTGCGCCCCTGTGCCTTCAGCTCCGTGGACAGCTGCGCCAGGGCGACCTCGAGCTCTTCGAACGTCTGCCCGTCGCCGATCCAGCCATCACCGAAGCGTGCGGCGCGTCGCAAAGCCGCGGTCGATGCGCCGCCGATGAGAATCGGCAGCCGGCGATTTCCATAAGGCCTTGGGGCAAAGTGAAATCCGGCGAAGTCGTAGATCTCGCCGTGAAACTCCGGCTCGTCATCCTCCCAACACGCCCGCATCGCGCCCAGTGACTCGTCGGCGATGGCGGCGCGGCGGCCGTGAGGCACGCCTAGCAGCGTTGACTCGCTCTCGAGCCAACCCAGCCCGGCGCCGAGGATCAACCTGCCACCCGACAGCTGGTCGGCGGTGGCCAGCATCTTGGCGAGCACCAGCGGATGCCGGTACGGAACGATCAGGATGGCCGCGCCGATCTGCACGCGGCTGGTGATGCCGGCCACGTAAGACATGACCGCCATGCCCTCGTAGAAGGTCGGGCCGAACGCCTCGACGCTGGCCGAAGGCACCACCACGTGGTCGGTGACCCAGACCGAATCGAAACCGAGCGACTCGCTCAACGTCGCCGCCCGTCTTATGTTTTCGGGGCTCGCGAGGCGCCTGTACGTCGGCAGGACCACGCCCACCTTGAGCCTGCGGGCGGTCATGCGAGCTGAAACCCGTGACGCAACGGGTCACGTGAATCAATGCGGAAACGGTGCTCTCCGGTGATGAATGCCCATCCGGAGAGCTGCGGGATGAGCTCGCCACGTCGATCGACGAGCCGGCCCCGAAAGGAAAGGCCGAGCAAGTTCTCGCATTCGACCCACTCGTCGATGCGCAACTTCCGCGTCGCATGCAGCTGCGCCATCAGGGCGGCGAAGCACGATCCGCATGGCGATCGATCCACCGAGTGGTCGCGAAAGACGACCAGATCGCGGTATCGACCCGCTCCAAGCCTGGTGTAGATCAGCGTCGAGACCACTTCGCGCCACGGGCCAAGGCCGCCGCTCGCGGCCACCCAGGCTTTTTGTGCCTGGTCTTTGACCTCCATACCTGCGTCAACCAGGGCACGGAACGCGGCCGGTTGAACCTTGATACCCAGGTCACGGCCGGTGACTATCGCGATCAGGTTGCCTGCGTATGCGAGGTCGTACCCAACAGCCTTGCCGGCGACGCGGGCCGGAAGTCCGCTCGCGACGCTGAGCGCCGGAACCCCCTCCAGCTCCACTGCGCTGACGCGATTGCCGGAGCGCCTGACGCGGACACGCACCGACCCAGCGGGCGTGTCCACCGTCAACCATCCGTCCCGCCCGACCTTCAAGCGACCGGTTTCGATCAGCGCCGTCACTGCTCCGATCGTGCCGTGCACGCACATTTCGACCGCCCCGCCACCGTCCATGAAGACCAGACCGAGGTCAGCCGCCGGATCAGCCGGCGGAACCACCACAGCCCCGAACATCACGATGTGCCCGCGAGGCTCCCACATGAGGGCGCGACGAATCTCACCGTGATTTTCCAGAAGGTCTCGCGAGCGGTCCTGCAACGCACGACCTCGAAGTGGCGGGAAGCCCTTGAGCACGATGCGCGTCGGTTCCCCCAGTGTGTGCGTGTCGATCGTCTCGACGACCCTCACCGTCATGTTCGATCCGTGGTTGCGAGGCGGCTTCTCACCAGCCTCGCCACCTCACCCCAGGCCCTGACCGCCCGGTCCGAGCGGACCGGGTCCTGGCCGGGATAGTTGAGCCGCATCACAAAATGAAGGCGGTCGCCGAACATCCGGTGGTATTCAAGAACCTGCTCGACCATTTGCTCCGTATTTCCGAGAATAAGCCGGTGGTTATCCCGGTGAACCTCCCGTACTGGACGACCGGCCCAGCGGTCATACGTCTGCCTGAGGTAGGTGAACCCGTCACGCATCTCCTCCCACGGATCGGAATCGTCGCTGACAAACCCGTAGTTGAACAGCGGCAGCTCCTGCTCGCCGTCACCGGTGTAGGCGGCATCGTAGAGCGCGACCAGCCGCGACACCTCATCGAGGGGAAGAGATGGATCGATCATGTACCGCTTGCCACGCTGGGCGGCGCGCTCCGCGTCGCGATCGATCACGCCATCGCCGGCGAGCATCACGGGTGGGCCTCCCCGGGTAAACGGAGCCGGGGTGATGGTCAGCTCGGGGATGTCGTAGAAGCGGCCTCGATGCGAGAAAGGCAAGCCGGTGAATGCCTTCTCGAGGATCTCCGCCACCTCGTCGAGCCTTGCCTCGTCGGTGTCTGCCGCGACGGCCATGCCCGCGAACTCCTCCGGGCGGTAACCCGTTCCTATGCCCAGGACGAATCGCCCGCCGCTGAGAAGGTCCGCCGCGATGGCGTCCTCCGCCAACCGAATCGGGTTATAGAAGGAGGCGATCGCCACGCTCGTCCCGGCGATGAGCCGCTGCGTCGCTCCCAGCACGGCGCAGCAGACCGGGATCACCGCGGCCGCGTACCCGTCCTCGGCAAAGTGATGCTCCGCGATCCAGAACGAGTCAAGGCCCGCCGTCTCAGCCAGGCGCGCCTGCCGGAGCATGTCGGCATACAGCTCAGGGTGTGAGTATGTGGAACCCGACGGCTTCTGGGTGCTGAACATGCCGATTCCAAAACGCACCTGGCTATGCCTCCAGCGCAGTCGCCGGCCCAAGCCGGCGGATGGACACCATGAACACGATCGCGCCCGCTATCGCCCCGGCCAGCAGAAGTGTCGTGATCGTCAACGCGACCTGGATGCCCTGACGGTCCGCAATGACGCCGGTCACCAGCGCACCAACGTTCCCGATTCCGAGGCCGACCCCCATCATCAAACTCGACGCCACGCCGACAAAGGCCGGCAACAACCTCTGGGCAAGCGCGGTCACCTGCGCTTCCGATGCGAAAAGGAGAACGCCGGCCGCGAACATCCAGGGCACAAGCAGCGGCGCGGGAAGCCAGGGCACTGGCAAGAGCCCGAGCAAGCTGGTGATCAGCGAGACCATCACCACCGGCGCGCTGCCGAATGCATGAGCGGCCGCCCCACCGAGAAGCGCACCCACCGATCCAGCCAGAAGAAAGGCCGCCAGCGCCGCCGCGCCCAACGCCAGGCTACCGGTCCTGACCACGATCAGCGTCGGGAGAAACGTGAGGTAAGCGGTCATCACCGCCGAGCGAAATATCGAGACCGAAAGTAGCGCCGAAAGCGGCACGGCGACCGCTCGCATGGAGGCCCCAGCGCTGGCCGACCCCGGTCGCTTCGGCGCGTCGCGAATCCATGACGACCGGGCGCGCAGGAAGAGCGCGGCAGCGATTATCGCCGGGATCAAGGCAACCAGCGTTGCGTGCGGGCCGAATGTCGAAGCCAGGGGAACGATGAGCAGGGTCATGGCCCCAGTTCCGGTGGACCCACCCGTGAAAAAGAGGGCGATACCCCACTCCTGGTTGCCGGCGCTGGCGTGCCCCGCCTGCGCCACTGCCTGCGGGTGAAAAGCGGCGACGCCGATGCCTGCGGCGAAGACCAGCGCGACCATCTGGCCGTAGCTCATCGCAAAACCCGTCAGCCCCATCGCAAGCCCTGCGAGGAGCAGGCCCGCGCTCGACATCGGGAACATCGGCTGCCGGTCATGCACGAATCCGAACAGCGGCTGGGTCACGCTGGAAGTTATGAGCAGCAGCGTGGCGAGGGCGCCGGCCTGCGCAAAGTTGATGTTCAGCTCCTTGACGAACAGCGGCAACAGGGCGAAGAGGAGGGCAGCGTTCGAATCGATCACGAAGTGACCGAGCGTCATCAACCACAGACGCGACCGCAACCTGCGAGGCGGCACCGGCGGGGCGTCAGCCGTGGTTGACGCTGTCAGAAGAGCAGCCAGCCTCCGTCGACCACGAGGACGTGACCGGTGACGTAGCTTGCGTCCTCCGAGCACAGAAAGAGGACGGGCCCCACCATGTCCTCCGGCTTGCCCAGGCGGGCGAGCGGAATCTTTGCCGATGCCCTTGCCATCTTCTCCTCGGTGTCGAGTACGCGCAGCGTGAGGTCGGTCATGATCGTCCCCGGCGCGACCGCGTTGACATTGATCTGGTACTGCGCGAGCTCGGCAGCTACCGAAATCGTCAGCTGCCGGACACCGCCCTTGCTGATGTCGTACGCGGTCTCGGGTGTGGATGACGACACGAAGGCCGCGGTTGATGCGAAGTTGACGATCTTGCCTCGACGTTTGGGGATCATGATTCGGGCAGCCTCCTGAGTGGCGAAGAACATGCCTTTGAGGTTGACCCCCAGCTGGCGGTCCCAATCTGCCTCGGAATAGTCGAGCAGCGGCTTGGCGATGCCGATCCCAGCGTTGTTGATGAGGATGTCGAGCCCGTGGTACTCGTCAACTGTTGCCTTGAACAACCTGCGCACATCGGCCACGCTGCTGATGTCCACCTTGACGGCCATCGCCTGTCCGCCCGCCTTCAGAATCTCGTCAACGGCCACGTTCGCGGTGGGTTCGTCGACCTCCGCGACGACGACGTTCGCGCCCTCAGCCGCCAACGCGAGAGCGACCGCGCGGCCCATGCCGCGACCGGCACCGGTGACGATGGCGGTCTGTCCGGCAAATCGCACTGTTGCATTCTAGTTGGCTAACGAGCGTTCGTTTATTAGTCGCTGAGGGTTCTGAAAATGACACGCCGGGAGTATGATTTCCCGGCTCGCCACAAATTGGAGAGGTTCGCACTTGCTCGACCAGTATTTCGATAAGTTGGCAGTTGGAGACGTGTTCGCCGGCACGCGCGGCCGGACAGTGACCGAAACCGACCTGGCCCTGTTCAGCGCGGTCAGCGGCGACTGGAGCCCGCTGCACAATGACGCAGCCTTTGCCGCGGAAGGCCCCTTTGGGAACCGGATCGCGCACGGGTTGTTGCTAGTGTCGATGATGACCGGCCTCGCCCCCATCTCCGCGCAGGCGGTGATCGCTCTATATGGCTTCGACCGCATCCGCTTCGTGAAGCCGGTCTTGCTCGGAGACACCATCACGTACACCTCGCGAATCGCCGGCCTCGAGCCCAAGGGCGACGGGCGCGGCGTGGCGGACCTCGAGTTCCAGCTTTGCAACCAGCACCAGAACGTGTGCGTCGTGGGCACCATCAAGCTCCTGCTCCACACATCGCCGGGCTCATGAACCCGGAGCGCCTGAGACAGGCGCTCGCGGCGAAGGCTGTGCTTTACGGCACCTGGGTCCAGACGCCCAGCCCTGAGGTTGTGGAGATCCTTGGCTGGTCGGGTTGGGACTTCGTCATCCTCGACATGGAACACGGGCCTTACGGACCTGAAACCCTCCCCCATCTGATTCGCGCCGCCGATGCGGGTGGAACGGCGGCCTTTGTCCGGGTGCCTCTGAGCGCCCCGGACCAGGTCGGCAAAGCGCTCGACCTCGGAGCGGCAGGAATCGTCAGCCCTGGCGTGACCTCAGCCGAAGCCGGGGCGGGCGCGGTGAGCCTGACTCGCTTCCCGCCGCGGGGCAGCCGGGGCTCGTCGCCCTCGACCAGGCAGCTGCATTACTCGGCCATTCCCTTCGCCTCGCTCACCGCTGACGACTCGCCGCAACCGCTGATCGTCCTGCAGGTTGAGGCGCGACTCGCGACCTCAGACCTCGGCAGCATCCTCGCCATCGAGGGTCTGGACGTTCTATTCATCGGCCCGTACGACCTGTCGACGTCGCTTGGGCTACCGGGACAGTTCGACCATCCAAAGGTGCGCGAAGCGATCACCGAGATCGTCGAGAGGGCAGGCGAGCGCGGAGTCGCGGTCGGCATCTGGGTACCCGACGCCCCCTCCGCGCATTTCTGGGTCGACCACGGCGTTCGATTCGTGACCGTGAGCAACAATGAGCTGATGCTCTTTGGCGCATCTGCGGCGCTGCGCCACTCGGTCGAGCGCCAGCCAAACGCGCATGGCTGAGACTCGTTCTGGGATCCCGCTCGAGCCGGTCTACGGACGGGCCGAGATGGCAGCGGCCGGAGCCGCCGAGCCGGAAGCGCCGGGGCAGCCGCCCTTCACTCGCGGCATCACGCAGCGGATGTATGGGGAGCAGCCGTGGATCATGGGCCAGTACGCCGGCTTCGGATCGGCAGAGCAGACCAACGCGCGGTTCAAGGAGCTTCTGAAAGCGGGGCAGACCGGCTTCTCGGTCGCCCTGGATCTGCCAACCCAGCTCGGTCTTGACTCGGATCACCCGCACGCGCGCGGAGAGGTCGGCAGGGTTGGGGTCGCAATCGACTCACTCGCGGACATGGAGACGTTGTTCGACGGCATCCCGCTCGGGAGGATCCGTCAGATTCGCACTACCGCCAACTCGATCGGGCACCTTTGGCTGGCGCTGAACGTCGCTCTCGCAGAGAAGAAGGGACAGGATCCAAACGCCGTGAAGATCCTCATCCAAAACGACGTCCTTAAGGAGTACATCGCCCGCGGCACACAGATCTATCCGGCGCGGGCGGGCTTGCGGATAGCCGCCGATGTGATCGCACACTGCGCGCGGCATCTGCCCAGCTGGACCCCGCTGTCAATGAGCGGCTATCACATTCGCGAAGCCGGGGCCAACGCGGTCCAGGAGCTTGCATTCACCTTTGCGAATGGCATCGCATATTGCGACGCTGCCGTCGATCGAGGCCTCACGGTGGACGATTTCGCACCGTCGCTTTTCACCTTCCTCACGGCGGACATGGAGTTGCTCGAGGAGGTGGCCAAGTACCGCGCGGCGCGCAGGGTATGGGACAGCATCATGGGCGGCCGTTTCCACGCCCGGAACCCGGACAGCCGCGCGCTTCGCATCTTTGCGTTCTCAGCGGGCTCCAACCTGACCGCGCAGCAGCCATTGGTCAACGTGGTCCGCGTCACATTGAATGCGCTGGCGGCCGTCCTTGGCGGGGTTCAGACGCTTCACACCTCGGCGTATGACGAGGCGCTCGGGGTTCCGACCGAGGCGGCTGCGACACTCGCGCTCCGAACCCAGCAGGTGATCCTCGAGGAGACCGGTCTGACCAAGGTGGTCGATCCGCTGGGTGGCTCTTACGCCATCGAGGCACTGACGGCAGAGCTCGAGCAGCGGGTGCGCGCCGAGCTCGACAAGATCGAGGAGCTGGGCGGGGCGCTGGCCTGTATCGAATCAGGCTGGTTCAAGGAGCAGATCGCGGAATCCGCGTACCGGATCCAGAACGAGATCGACAGCGGCGAGCGAAGGGTCGTCGGCGTCAACTGCTTCGTCGTCGACGACGGGAGCCCGGGCCCGGACCCATTCACGATCGACGAGTCGATCGAGGCGGACCAGGTTGAGAGGCTGCGGAGGGTGCGGGAGATGCGGAACGACAGTCGCGTACGCGACGCACTTGCCGGCCTGGAGGCCGCCGCGCGGGGCAGCTCATCCATCGTGCCGCCAACCATCGAGGCGGTGCGCGCGTATGCCACGGTCGGCGAGATCAGCGAGACGCTGCGTGGGGTCTTCGGCTCGTATCAGCCGGACGCCTTCATCTGATTGAGGGGGGACGTCCCCCCTCGGGGCGGGGGACTGGCGGAGCCAGATCCCGGCGCACCCCCCTGCCGTAAGCCTGCGGAGTCGCCTAGCCCTCCACCTTGACGATGACCGCCTCGCCCTCGCCGATGCCGCCGCACAGCGTCGCCAGGCCGTAGTACGGGCGCGAGTCCTGCGCCGCCGCGCGCCGGCGGCGCAGCTCGTACATCAACGTCATGATCATTCGCGCGCCGGTCGCGCCCGTTGGATGCCCGATGGCAATCGCGCCGCCGTTGACGTTCGTCTTCGCGCGAATGGCTTCGGCCTTCTTCTGATCCCGTCCCGCCATGATCAGGGTGGAGACGAGCGGCACCGCGGCGAATGCCTCGTTGATCTCGATCAGGTCGATATCGTCGATAGTGAGCCCGGCCTTTGCGAGTGCCAGACGAGCCGATTCGGCGGGGATTGACGCGATCCGGTCAGGGTGGCCGGAGGCCATTGCCCATCCAAGCAGCCGCGCAAGCGGCTCCTTGCCCCGGCGTTTTGCCTCTTCCAGCGACATGAGCACGATGGCCGAGCTGCCTGTGCTCAGCCCGGGCGCGTTCCCGGCCGTGACGGTTGGACTGCCGTAGATCGTCGGCAGCTTCGCCAGCTTTTCCAGAGTGGCATCCGGGCGGGGTGATTCGTCATCAGTGAAAGCGATGGGCTCACCCCGCTCCTGGGGCACCTCGATCGCCATCAGCTCGTCGTTGAAACTGCAAGCCGCCTTGGCCTTGAAATAGAGCTCGTTGCTGCGAACCGCCCAGCGGTCCTGATCGTCGCGGGTGATGCCGAACTCGACCCCTTCCTCGCCGGCCTGGAGGGCGCGCGGCTTGCCGGTCATCGGATCCGCGATCACGAGCTGATCCTTGAGGTGCACGTCGCCCAAACGGTGGCCCCACCGAAAGTCGGTCAGAAAGTAGGGCACCCTGCTCATGTTCTCTGCGCCGCCTGCCAGCGCCACGCTGACCTCACCAAGGCGGATGGATCGCGAAGCCATGTTCACGGCGGCCATCGAGGAGCAGCAGGCGCGGTCCACCGTATACGCGACTCGTTCGGTCGGTATGCCCGCCTCGATGAGCAGCTGGCGAGCGATGGATCGATCGCCTCCAGGCAGGTTGACGCCGGTGGCCACCTCCTCTATGTCCTCGGGTGCGATGCCCGCCCTGCGAATTGCCTCGGCGGCAACCAGACCGCCCAGCTTGGGCAGCGTGAAGTCCCTCAGGACGCCGCCGAACTTTCCGAACGGGCTGCGGACGGCGCTGATGACGGCGACTTCGTCGCGGCTCATTTGCATCTCCTTCATCTAGATGACGCCGTCCGCCTTCAGCCGGTCGACCTGTTCATCGGTATAACCGAGGATTTCCGCCAGGACTTCCTCGTTGTGCTGGCCCAGCAGTGGGGCGGGCCCCGTAAGCGGCTCTGGACTGCCCGAAAGCTTGGCGACAGGGCCTACGAGCTTGACCGAGCCGAGGATCGGATCTGGGACGTCGATCATCAACCGCCGGGCTGCGACCTGTGGATCGTCGAAGATCTCCCGTGCGTTGTGCACGGGTCCGATGGGCAAGCCCACGGCCAGGAGCCTGGTGGTCGCGCCGGCCTTGGTCTGCGTGCGGAACCAGCCGCTGATGATCTCCCCGAGCCAGCCGGCCATGTTCTTGGCTCGCTCGGGCCCGGAGGTCGCGCCTTCACGGCCGATCAGGTCTGGGCGGTCGATGGCCTGGCAGAACTTCGCCCAATCGCCCTCGGTGGCGACGATCACACCAATCCAACCGTCCTCACACTCGAACGGTCCCCAGGGAGCCATGAAGAGCTCCCGGCCCCGTTCGAGCACCTGGTTCGTCAACGAGTAGGCAGTGACCGACCGTTCGGCCAGGCCGATGATGGTGTCGTACATCGAAATGTCTATGTACTGCCCGCGCCCGGTTTTGGCGCGCTCGTAGAGCGCCAGCATGATCGCGTATGCGGCGTTCATCCCGGACACGATGTCGCCGAGAGCGACGCCAAGCCAGGTGGGCGGTCCGCCGGCTTGACCGTTGGTGTTCATAAGGCCGCCCATGGCCTGGGCCACAATGTCGTATGCCGGACGTTTGCTATACGGACCCAGGTAGCCCTCCAGGCTGCCGAAGCCTGAGATACATGCATAGATCAGACCCGGGTTGCGTTCCGAAAGCGCCTTGTAGCCGATGCCCATCTCGTCCAGAAGGCCTGGCCTGAAGTTCTCCACGACGACATCCGATTTGTCGGCCAGCTCACCGAAGAGCCGGCGGCCGTCGTCGCTCTTCAGGTTCAGGGTCAGGCTGCGCTTGTTCCGATTGAATCGAAGGAAGTAGCCACTCTGGGTTTCGCCATTCTCGTTTTTGACCTTCGGCGCCCCGCCGCGCGCCGTGTCGCCGCCCTCGGGGCGCTCGACCTTGACCACGCTTGCTCCCTGATCGGCCAGCATCATCGTGCAGTACGGACCTGCCACCTGAACTTCAAAGGCCAGCACGCGAATACCGTCGAGAGGTTTGGTCGGACGGCTCATGATCGGCAGTCTACCGACGGGTGTCACCAGGCCAGGGAAGGGGCACCCGCGACTCGGACATGACCCGCGGGAATTGCGGCATCATCACCTCGGGCCCGAGGTGCCGCGACATCAAAGTCAAGATGGCGTCGAGCTCTGCTTCCTCCGGCGGCTGGAGCATCAGGTGCGTGACGCCGGATGCGGCCCACGCAATCACCTGCTCCCGGTCGAGCTTCAAATTGCCGCTGATGGTCGCTAAGCCGGGTTGGACAAACCTTGGCTCGTTGATCGGATCGGGGTGCTGGGCCAGCACCGCCAACCCGGAAGCGGCGGCGACCGTCGCTGCCATTGAGCCCGTGACCCAAAACGGGATTTCCATCTGCGCCGGCTTTGGCGTGACGGAAATCGAACTCGGCGCCGTGACGTTGGCCGGCAGCCCGGCAGGTACGTTCCACTTCGATCCGCCGTGCTGAATCGGCCGGCAGGACAGCGCTTCCCGCACCACTGCGATCTCGTCGGCGGCCGCCTCGTGCTCGAGGTCCCCGGTGTCGACGAGAACGACGGTGCGTCCGTTGTTGACGTTGTCGAGGATCGAGAGCTCCTCGGCGATCGTCACCGGATGCTCGAGACCCAGCTGCACTCTTGTCACCACGCGGATGTGCTGCGTGGCGGTCGACGCGTACACCGCCGCGATGATCGCCGTCATCGGGTCGCCCCAGCCTGTGAGCACGCCGAAGAGGCCATGTGCCTCGGCAAGCCTTGCCATGTCTGCTTCGCGACCTTCGGCAAGCGCGAGACCGAGCCTCATGCGACAACCCTGTCGCGGAGGGTGGGCATGACCTCTTTCGCGAGTCTCTTGATCTGCGGCTCGAGCGCGCGCCGCGGCGCGCCGTCGAGCATCAACCTGAACGCGATGTGGTCGATGCCGATCGCCTCGAACTCGCGGAGCTGGCGGATGCACTCCTCCGCCGAGCCGGTGATCGTGGTCTCGACGGTGTCGGCGATGGCCTTGTCGGTCTCCTCGGCAAAGTCGGCCTGCTCGTGCTCTCCAACCGCGGGTAGCGTCCAGCCAAGGCCGGCGTACTGCACGTAGCTGGCGCGTACCCAGTCGCGTGCGGCCTCACGCTCTTTGGGGTCCTCCGTGAGCCAGATGTTCCTGAGCGCTCCAATCGACGGCCTGGTCGCCGCCGGCCTGCCAGACTCCATCCAGCCTTCCTCCCAGATCTTCGTGAGGGTCTTGCACCGTTCGAAAGGAAGCGCCGCCGAGAAGAGGATGGGATGGCCGCGCTGCCCGGCCCGTTTGACCGGCTCGACCAGCTGCGCCCCCATCCAGATCCGAGCGCCGCCGGCGGCCTCCGCCGCGTCGAGCACGTCGAGGCCCTTCAACATCCGGGGCAGGCGCTGTTTTCGCGAGATGCCGTGGCCGTCGAACTCAACGTCTCGATAACCCAGGCCGACTCCAAGGTCGAGACGGCCGCCCGACCTGCGGCCGATGTCTCGAGCGACCGAGGCCAGACGGGTCGGATCTTGCATGGGCAGAATAAGCATCCCGGTGCCGACCCTCAATCGCTCCGTCACCGACAGAACGGAAGCCGCGGCAGGCATGAGCGCGGGGCAGTATCCGTCGTAGAAAAAGTGATGCTCCGAGAGCCACAGCTCGTCGTATCCGAGCTCTTCCATCAGCGTGGCGTACTCGCGCATCTCCCGGTATGCTCCGGCCCAATGGGCCGGCTGCATGGCGGTATTTTGCAAGCTGAAGAGGCCGACTCCGAATCGCATAAGGACCTCCACGAAACGTGACCACTGCAGCGCGTTGACGCCACGCCGAGACGGCGACCATAATACCCCGGGCTATAAGAACAAACACTCGTTAGTTATTGGGGGACACCGGATGGCTGTCGCAATCGTCACAGGAGCCGGCTCTGGCATCGGCGCGGCGACGGCTAAGGCGCTCTCCGATCGCGGTGATCGCGTCGTTTGCGCAGACGTGATGCTGGACGCGGCAAAACGAACCGCAGGCCAGCTTACGGATGCGATCGCGGTCGAGGTCGATGTCAGCAACGGGCAGTCGTGCGAGCGCATGGTCGATGAGGCCGTGAAGCGGTTCGGTGACGTCAACAGCGTCGTCACCTGCGCGGGCGTCGAGAAGCACGGCTTCGGTCACGAGTTCAGCGAGGAAGACTTCGATCGGATCATCGCCGTCAACCTCAAAGGCACCTGGCTTTCGGCGCGCGCGGCGGTGCGAGCCATGATCGCGGCCGGGCACGGCGGTACGGTCGTGATGATCGGATCCATCAACTCCATCGTCGGCAATCCCGGAGCCAGCGCCTACTGCGCTTCGAAAGGTGGTGTGCTGATGCTCGGCAAGACCCTCGCCCTCGATTGGGCTCCCTACGGCATCCGGGTGAACATCATCGGCCCAGGGGTCGTCAACACGCCGATGTCGGCCCGGAGCCTCGCGGACCCCGAGAAGCGAGCCAAGATGATGGAGAAAACTCCACTCGGACGCCCGGCTCCCCCTGAAGAGATCGCGTCGGTCGTCGCATTTCTCACCTCTGACGCATCGTCCTTCATGACGGGCGCCTACCTGCCGGTCGACGGGGGCACTCTCGCCGCCTGGTGAGAAGCCCTCTGAAGCTCGGCGCCAAGGTGCCCAACAGCGGACCCCTGCCCTTCCGCCTCGGAACCGCGCGCATGGCCGCGACGCTCGAGCGGGCCGGATTCGAGTCGATCTGGACGAGCGACCATGTCGTGTTTCCGCGCGAGGGCCGCTCCCCGTACCCGTTCGCGGCGGACGGCCGGATGACCTGGCCTGCCGACGTTGACTACCTCGAGCCGGTCGTCGCGCTCAGCGCGATGACGTCTACGACCTCGAGCGCAGAGCTCGGCACCTCCGTCCTCATCCTGCCGATGCGCAACCCGATCCTCTTTGCCAAACAGGCTGCCTGCATCGACGTCCTGTCCGGTGGGCGGCTCGTCCTGGGCGTGGGTGTTGGTTGGCTGCGCGAAGAGTTCGAGGCGCTAGGCGCTGACTTCAAGTCGCGTGGCGCCGTGCTCGATGAGTGGCTGACCATTGCACGCCGCTGCTGGACGGGGACCGTCGAGCCGTTCGAGGGACGTTTTTACCGGCTGCCGGAGGCCATTTACAGCCGCCCCACTCCGGTACGGCGGCCGCCCGTGCTGATCGGAGGCATGTCACGCAACGCGCTGCAGAGAGCCGGCCGCATCGCCGACGGATGGCTCGCGCAGTACGCCCTGGAGGACCTTTCCGAAACCGGTATCGCGGACGGTCTCTCCGCAGTCAAGCAGGCCGGCCACGAGGCGGGCCGGCCGGCAGGTGAGCTGGATGGATTTCGGATCGTGGTGCGCGTGACGGGCGCGGATCGCAAGCTCGATGGGCTCGCGACCAGGCTTGCCTCGCTCGCCGAAGCGGGAGCGACGGACGTGATCGTGGACGTGGATTGGGACAGTGAAGACGGTCCGGCTAGAAGCTTTGACATCTTGCGTTCGGCAGTTGCATAAGCCACCAACCTGGAGGAAAGGACAATGACCCACGACCCGACGATCACGATCAAGGAAGCCCCTGAGCCGCGAGGGCCTTATGTCCACGCGCGACAACATGGCGGTCTGGTCTACGTGACCGCGCAGATCGGACGCGACCCCAAGACCGGCGACTTCGTAACCGGGGGCTTCGAGGCTGAGTTCAACCAGGCGATCGACAACCTCGAGGCGATCCTCAAAGCTGCGGGCTCGTCACTCGACCGGGTCGTCAAAGCGCAGATCGAGTTCGTCGAGGAGAGCGATCTCGACGCCATGAACCGAATCTACGGCGAGAGGTTTCACGACCCGCTGCCGGCGCGGACCAGCTTTGGGGCGGCCTTCCTCTGGAAGGGTGCGCAGGTCCAGATCGACTGCATAGCGACGCTCGACTGAATGGGCTCGCACCGAGGCGTCGTCAGCCGCCGCGGCCCGCAGCCGACAGGCTCATATCCCCACGCCCATATCCACGGCAGCCTGGTCTGGGTCACCGCACAGGCCGGCCGCGACCCGGGAAATGGAGAGCTCGTCGAGGGTGGGATGCGCGGACAGATGAATCAGGCGATCAGCAACCTGCAGGCGATCCTCGAGGAATGCGGCAGCTCGCTCGAGCAGGTGATCCGCACCCAGATCATGTACACCGATCCGGCGGACGTCGAGGCCATGGATGCTGCCTATGCGCGCCGCTTCAGAGCGCCCCTCCCCGTCCGCACCAGCTGGGGCGTCAAGTTCCTGGCCGCAGAGCCTGGAAGCGAGTTGGTCCGCGTCCAAATCGATTGCGTCGCTGAGGTCGGCTGACCGTGGGGTACCGCGAGATCTACGACAAGGGCCTCGAGCGAATCCGGTCGATCGGCATGGAGCCCTATCTAGACCTCGGCGCGGAGACCCGCTCGCAAAACCGCCTGAACCGCGAGCACATGGACTCGTTCGTGTTCGAGATGCGAGTCCTCGACTCATACGAGGCCGATGCCTCGACGACCCTGTTCGGTGCCAGGCTCCGCGCACCGATCGTGGCGGCGGCGATCTGCGAGTCGCGCATTCTCAAGCGGCTGGCGCCATGGGATGCTCCATATCTCGAGCAGATCGCCGCGGGTCTTGCCGACTCCGGCAGCATGATGTCGACCGGGATGGTCACCCTCGATGAGCTCGGGCGGATCGTCGAGCAGGGCGCGCCGGTCCTGCACGTTGTGAAACCTTTCAAGGACGACGAGCTGGTCCTACGCCACCTGGAGCGCGCGGCAGAGCTCGGGTGTGTCGCGTTGGGCATGGACGTGGACGTTTTCTTTCTCGAGAAGGCGTGGGACGAGGTACCGGGACCGGACATCCTGGGCCACAAGACCCTCGACGACATGCGCCGTTTTCGCGCCGCGACGAAGCTGCCATTCGTGATCAAGGGGGTTCTCAGTGCCCATGACGCCAGGCAGGCTCGCGATCTTGGCGCCGACGGCGTGATCGTGAGCTCCCACGGCGGGGAGACCATCGACTTTGCCATGCCGGTGCTGCAGGCCCTGCCCGCCGTCCGGCGCGAGTGCCCGAACCTGCCCATCCTGGTCGACAGCGGTTTCAGGCGCGGGGCGGACGTCCTCAAGGCGCTGGCCCTGGGCGCCAATGGGGTGGGTATCGCCACACTCCTCGTTGTCGCTTGCGCCGGAGGCGGGCGCGACGGGGTACGAGCGATGGTGGAAGCCCTGCAGGAGGAGCTCGCGCGAACCATGTCGATCACCGGTTGCCGCTCAGTCGATGCGATCGACGCATCGATCCTGCATCGCGTCGATCTCACGAAGTCCGCGACGTGACCGAAAGATTCGACGGCAAGGTTGCGGTGGTGACCGGCGGCGGCCGCGGCATGGGCCGCGCCGTAGCGCTGCGCCTGGGACGCGAGGGAGCTCGTGTGGTGGTCGCCGAGTTCAATGCTGATCACGGCGTGGAGGTGGCTGATGAGATCAGGGCTGCGGGCGGCACGGCGACGGCGGTCACCAGCGACGTTTCGCGAGTGGACGACGTGACGCGCTTATTCGACCAGTCCGTAAAGACCTACGGCACAGTCGACATCCTGGTTAACAATGCAGGCATCGGCGTGGGAAAGCCGATCCTCGATTACACCGAGGCAGATTGGGACCGCCAGATGGGCGTGAACGTCAAGGGCGTCTTTTTCTGCTCGCAGGCCGCCGCGAAGGTCATGATCCCGCGCCGCCACGGAAAGATCGTCAACTTCGCATCGACGTCCGCATTTGTCTCCTCATCGCAGCCAGGG
>JBDUAO010000117.1:0-8142 GCA_040004595.1 Candidatus Dormiibacterota bacterium
TTCCCGATTGCGCGCGCTTTTTTACCGAAATGATTTGATGCCGTCGTGCCAACGCAACCCAGGCGTGCCAGCACCCCCACTACGCCGCTCCGACTCCTTCATCCCAGCCCTTCACCCCAGGCGGCCTACCACCAGCGTCCCGTCCACTCCTACTTCCCAGTCCCGTCCCGGCATCGCGCTACCACCAGGCTCGCCTCCGAGCCACCCTCCCGTAATACCGATCCTCAATCCACCGCGCGGGCGGCACCAAATAGAGCGCACCCAGAAACCGCCATCCTCCACCCAGCTCCCTCAGCACCCGGTTGACGGCCGCCGCCCCCTCGAACTTTTGCCCACCCGGCTCCACCGCCCACGCCGCCCGCCCAACCTGCTCCAGCGTCAACCCGAGCGAATCGACCAAACCTGCCTCCTGGTTGGCCCGGACCGACACTCGCCCGTGCCGGTCTGCCCGCTCCACCCACCGCGCCATCCGCGCGCAGAACTCGCACTCCCCGTCGTAGATCAGGCTCACCCGGCCATCCGTCACACGCCGAAACTACACTGACAGCTGAGATGGGGAGCCTCGATCTGCCGGAGCGCTACAACGTTGGCGCCGACCTCCTCCACCGCAACCTGAAAACCCGCGCCTCAAAAGTCGCGATCCACTCAGCCACCTCCGACGTCACCTACGGCGACCTTTGCGAGCTGGCCTGCGGCGCCGCGCACACCCTCATGGACCTCGGCGTCCGCAGGGAGGAGCGTGTCCTGCTCGTCGCCTACGACAGCCCGGGTTGGGTGGCCTCCTTTCTGGGCGCGATCTGGATGGGCGCCGTTCCAGTGCCGGTCAACCCCCTGCTCCAGCGCAGCGAGGACTACGACCACTACCTCGACGATTCGCTGGCGCGCGTCATTGTGGTGGACGGCGCCACCGAAGAAAAGGTGACCGCGGCCGCACAACGCGCAGCCACGAAACCCGTGGTGCTGCGCACCGAACAGATCGCACCCGGACCCGATGTCCCGGTGGCGCCCACGCGCAAGGACGATATGGCCTTCTGGTTGTACAGCTCCGGCTCGACCGGCAAGCCGAAAGCGGTGGTCCACCTCCAGCACGACATCCCGTACACCTGCGTCACCTATGGGGAGCAGGTCCTCGGGATCACCGAGCGCGACATCACCTTTTCGACCACGGGCCTCTTCCATGCGTACGGCTTCGGCAACAACCTCACGCTGCCCTATTGGGTCGGCGCCTCCACAGTCCTGCATGCGGGCCGCAGCACGCCGGCCACCGCCCTCGACACCATTGAGAAGCGCCGCCCAACGCTGTTCTTCTCAGCCCCAACCCTCTACAACGCGATCCTCAACTTCGAAGGTTCAAAGAACCGCGACCTAACCTCGATCCGCCACTGTGTGGCGGCGGCCGAGGCGCTGCCGGCGGAGGTCTGGCGCCGGTGGAAAGAGGCTTTTGGGCTCACCATCCTGGACGGAGTCGGCTCCACCGAGATGCTCCACATCTACTGCTCCAACCGCCTGGACGATGTGAGGCCCGGCTCCAGCGGCAAGCCCGTGCCCGGGTACGAGCTCAAGATCCTCGACGAGGCAGGCAAACCCGTACCAACGGGCGAGGCGGGGGACCTGTACGTGAAGGGTGACAGCGCGTTGGCCCTCTACTGGGCGCAACACGAGAAGTCCAAGCGCTCGGTGTTGGGTGAATGGTTCTTTACGGGCGATCGCTACCGCGTCGACGAGGATGGCTACTTCTGGTTTGAGGGCCGCTCCGACGACATGATCAAGGTCAGCGGCCTATGGGTCTCGCCGATCGAGATCGAGTCGGTTCTCCTCGAGCATCCGTCTGTCGCCGAGAGTGCAGTGGTCGGCATCGATGTGGACGGTTTCACAAAGATCAAGGCATTCGTCATCACCAAAGGCTCTGCGGTGCCGGACGATTCGTTGGTGGCCGAGCTCCAGGAGCACTGCAAGTCGCGCCTGCAGCGCTTCCAGTACCCGCACCTGGTCGATTTTGTCCTGGAGCTACCGAAGACGGCGACCGGCAAGATCCAGCGCTACAAGCTGCGCGAGCCAGCTCGGGAAACGGCGCAGGCATAAGTGCCGAAAAAAATCGCCGTCCTACCCTGCGATGGTGCCGGCAAGGAAGTCGTCCCCGAGGCGATCAAGGTCCTCCGTGCAGCGGGAGCCGACTACGAGTTCGAGGAGTTCGACGTCAATGCCGATGCCTATCTTCGCGACGGTGTCCCCATCACCGACAAAGTGTGGTCGCAGCTGGCCAAGGCCGACTCGATTCTCTTCGGTGCGGTGGGCGACGAACGTGTCAATCACACGAACTACCTCGCCGGCGTGTTGCTCCGCCTTCGCTTCGAGCTCGACCTGTACGTCAACCTGCGTCCAGCCAAGCTGTACGACGACCGCCTGTCACCTCTTCGCCGCGAGGATCGGCGCCACGTAGACCTTTTGACGGTCCGTGAGAACACCGAAGGCCTCTACGTCGGCATGGGCGGGCGCTTCAAGAAGGGGACGCCGGACGAGATCGCGACGCAGGAAGACATCAACACCCACCTCGGGGTGACGCGCATCCTCGAGCACGCATTCCAGGTCGCGCGCCGCGAAGTCGTGATGATCGACAAGTCCAACGCCATGACCTTTGCCGGCGGCCTCTGGCAGGAGCGGTGGAAAGCGATCGCTGCGCAACATCCGAAGGTGAAGACCCGTCACCTGCTCGTCGACGCCGCGGCGATGCAACTGGTGAAGGACCCGAGCCAGTTCGACGTCATCGTCACCGGGAATCTCTTCGGCGACATCCTGTCCGACCTCACGGCGGAGCTCGTCGGCGGGATGGGCATCGCGCCATCGGCCAACATCAATCCAAAGACCGGCCGCGGTCTCTTCGAGCCGGTCCATGGCACTGCGCCAGACATTGCCGGCAAGGGCCTCGTCAACCCCGTTGGAGCCATCCTGAGCGCATCTATGATGGTCAGACACCTGGGTGCTCATGAAATGGCAGACGCGATCGAGAGTGCGGTCGAATCAGCCATCCGAGCGCGTGAATGCACGCGCGACATCGGAGGCGACCTGTCCACGTCCCAGGCCGGGGACGCTGTCGTGAAAAGGCTGAAGGATTAAAAGATCCAAATGGGCATGACGATGACGGAGAAGATCCTCGCTCGAGGCGCCGGGCGCGAGAGCGTTGTCCCTGGCGACCTCGTGCTGGCGAAGGTCGATTTCGCGATGGGCCACGACCTCACGATCCCGCCCGCGGGCCGGATCATGCGCGAGCAGATGGGTGCAGAAAAGATCTGGGACCCAGACCGCGTCGCGGTGACCCAGGATCATTTCCAGCCGGCGAAGGACGCGGCGAGTGCCACCCTCGGCCGCCTGACGCGCGAGTTTTCGCACGACATGGGCATCAAGTGGTACTTCGAGGTGGGGCAGGGCGGCATCTGCCACACCGTCCTGCCTGAGCACGGACTGGTGCTGCCGGGCGAGCTGGTGGTTGGAGCCGACTCGCACAGCTGCACCTACGGCGCGCTCAACAACTTCGCAACCGGTATTGGTTCCACCGACCTGGCCTGCGTGTTTGCTCTGGGCGAGCTGTGGTTTCGCGTTCCCGAGTCGCTGAAGTTCGTCTATCACAACCGCCTCAAAGAATGGGTCGAAGCGAAGGACCTGATCCTCTATGTCATCGGTCAGATCGGCGTTGACGGCGCCCGGTCGAAGGCGATGGAGCACACCGGCGAGGCGCTCCGCCACATCGATATGGAAGCGCGGCTGACCATGACCAACATGGCGATCGAGGCCGGCGCCAAGAACGGGATCATGGAGTTCGACGACGTCACGAAGCAGTACCTCGACGGCCGCGCCAAGCGTGCCTACACGCCTGTCACGTCGGACCCCGACGCCACGTATGAGAAGGTCTTCGAGTTCGATGCAGAGAAGGTCGAGCTCGGAGTCGCCAAGCCCATGTCGCCCGACAACTACGCGCCTTTGTCGGAGGTCGCCGGCACCAAGCTCGACCAGGTATTTATCGGCTCCTGCACCAACTCGCGCATCACCGACCTGCGGCGCGCGGCAGCCGTCCTTGATGGACACAAGGTGGCGCCTGGCGTGCGGCTGATCATCACGCCCTCGTCTCACCAGGTTGCAATCCAGGCCGAGAAGGAGGGCTTGATCGGCATCTTCCTGGCCTCCGGCGCGGCCTGGACGACTGCGACCTGCGGCGCATGTCTCGGCGGCCACATGGGCGTGCTCGGTGAAGGGGAGGTGTGCCTCAGCACGACCAACCGAAACTTCCCCGGCCGCATGGGTCACCCGAAGGCGATGGTCTATCTCTCCAATCCCGCAGTGGCGGCGGCGAGCGCGGTGACCGGCGTCATCACCCACCCCGGAGAGGTGCTGAAGAAGATGCCTGCGGGGATCGCATGACGGTAGCGAACGTCGTTCGCGGCCGCACCTGGAAGTTCGGTGCCAACATCGACACCGACCAGATCATCCCCGCCAAGTACGCGATCTACTCGCTCGATGAGAAAGAGCTCGGTAAGCACGCAATGGAGGGGGTGCCAGGCCGCGAGGGTTGGGCGGCGCAGGTGACGCCCGGGGACATCCTTGTGGCTGCCTCCAACTTCGGCTGCGGCTCGTCCCGCGAGATCGCTCCGATCGCCATTCGTGGCGCGGGCATCTCGCTGGTCATCGCCGACTCTTACGCGCGCATCTTTTTCCGCAACGCCATCAACATGGGCTATCCGATCCTGCAGTCGCCGCAGGCGGCGGAAGGGGTGTCCGAGGGTGACGAGCTCGAGGTCGATCTGGAAGAGGGGATAGTGAGGAACTTCACCAAGGGCGATGAGTATCGGTGCGAGGCATTTCCCGCGTTCATGAACGAGCTCATCCACATGGGCGGCCTGGTGCCCTGGGTGCGCAAGCGGCTGGAAGAGAGGCGGCAGCTGGCCGGTCGACGTTAGCTTGGATGGAGTAAAGCCCGTCGAGCTGCAGGAGCCGCTCGAAGAACTGGCTCGAGACCCCAAGCACTTCGCCCACGATCTTCAGTTTCCACCGGCGGACAAGATTCGCGTCTATGACGACACTTTGCGCGACGGCGAGCAGATGCCTGGGGTCGCGATCTCTCCCACCGCGAAGTACGAGCTGGCCCGCATGCTCTCCGATATCGGGGTCCACATCATGGACGTCGGCTTTCCTTCCGTGTCCGAGAGCGAGCGCGAGACCCTGAGACTCATCCTCGAGGGCCGCCAGCGCGGCGAGATCCGGCCGGACCTCGAGGTGGTCTGCATGATGCGCTCCACCAAGGGGGACATCGACGCCACGATGCGCGTCATCGACGAGCTGGGCCACAAGCGCGACGAGGTGACGTATTTCATCTTCACGTCAGCATCCGACCTGCACATCAAGTACAAGCTGGGCAAGACGCTGCTGCATCGCGACGGCATCCCGGAGTCCGAATGGCTGGAGCTGCCCGTATCGCATTACCGCGCGGCCAACCTGCGGATGATGTGCGAGGCGATCACCTACGCGCGCGCGCAGGGCGCCACGTCAATCGAGTTCGGCGGGGAAGACGGCAGCCGAGCCGACGTCGACTACATCCGCCAGCTCCACCGTGAAGGACTGAAGGCCGGCGGCACGCGCCCCTCGACTCCTGACACGGTGGGCTGCTACTCGCCTTTCGCGGTGCGCGAGTACATCCCCCAGATCAAGGCGGCAGCGCCGGACGCGCCGCTGGTCGTGCATTTCCACAACGACCTCGGCCTTGGCGCCTGGAACACGGTGATGGCGCTGGGGTCCGGCGCCGAAGTCTTCACGACGAGCGTCAACGGCATTGGCGAGCGAACCGGGAACGCTCCGATGCACCAGGTGCTCCTGCAGCTGCGCTATCTCTTCGGCATCGAGATTCCGCATTTCAAATACGACAAGCTGCGCGACCTCGCGCGGCACCTGGAGCTCATCAGCGGCATCCCGGTGCAACCGACCGAGCCGGGGATCGGCCTGAATGTTTTCACACACGAGTCCGGGATCCACACCGCCGGCATGCTCATCCACCCGGCGATCTATCAGTTCATCCCGCCTGCCGACATGGGCGCCGAGGTCGAGTACGTGTACGGCAAGCATTCGGGCGCTCTGGTCATCGAGCACGCTTTGCGGGACGCGGGCATCCCACCCGAGCCGGATCTCGTAGCGAAGGTGCTGAACGAGGTCAAGCGTATTCGCGAGGAGCGCGCCGAGCGCGCCGACTTCTCGGACTTCCACCGCCGCTATTACGAGCACCTCAACCGCCTCGGACTCACCGGAGACGAGGTGGCGGACATCGCGAGAGCGCTGGCTTCCACGGCATAGACTGAGGCTGATGGCCAAGACCACAGTCGCGGCTCCGACCGGCGCGAAGGAGGAGTACCTCCAGCTCCACCGCTGGATGTGTATGGCCAAGGCGCTCGACGACCGCATGCACATGCTGGTCAAGCAAGGTAGGGCTCCTTTCGTCGGCTCCAGCCGCGGGCACGAGGGCATCCAGGTCGCATCGACCGCTGCCCTCGGGCCTGAAGACTGGCTGGTCCCGCATTACCGCGGCCTCGCCAACTCCATAGTGCGTGGGCTGACCATGAAGGAATGGATGCTGGCGGTGTTCGCCAAGGCGGACGATCCCCTTTCGGCAGGTCGCAATATCCCCGGCGGCTGCTACAGCTACCGGAGGCTAAAGATCGCTTCCGTCTCGCAGGTTGTGGCCTCCTGGGTGCCGAAGGCAGCCGGGATCGCGTATGCCGCGAAGCTGCGAGGCGAAGGGTCGGTGACGCTTTGCACGTTCGGCGATGGGGCCACGAGCCAGGGCGACTTCCACGAGGGCGTCAACTTTGCCGCGGTTCACCGCCTGCCAGTCGTCTTTGTCTGCGAGAACAACAGCTACGCAATCTCGGTTCCCATCCGGCTGCAGATGGCGAACCCCAACGTGGCCGATCGGGCGGCGGGCTATGGGATCGCTGGCGCCACCGTGGACGGCACCGACGTTCCCGGGTGCTATGCAGTCTGTCAAGAGGCGGTGGAGCGGGCGCGACGTGGTGATGGGCCCACCCTGATCGACGCCAAGGTCTGGCGGATGAACTCACACACCTCTGAGGACAACCACGTGAAGTACAGAGGAAAGGACGAGATCGATGAGGCGGCCGGCCATGACCCCATCGCCCGGTTCGGCGCATGGCTTGTCGAGCGTCGCTGGCAGACGACCGACGATCTCGCACACGCGCAGGCCGAGTGCGATGCGGAAGCGTCGGAGGCCGCCGACTGGGCCGAGCAGCAGCCAGACCCGATCGCCGAGGACGCGCTCAAGAACGTATTCGCGTAGCGTTACGAATGCGCTGCGGGGTTGTCGCCGCGGCGATAGACTGACCGCCCTATGGATCGACAGGAAAAAGACCCGCAACAGCAGGACCAGACGGAGCCGGAGCTGCCTCTGGTTACGCCTGCCTTCGACCCGCTGACCGAGCCCGAGCTCCCTCTGCAGGCCGAAGCGGCGCCGGCGGATGCGGCGCCCGCCGACAGCTCCAACGGCGCTGAGCCGGTTCAGCCCGCCACCGAAACCGAGCCGGCGGAAACCACAGCCGACACCAAGGCGACTGACGCTCCTGCCGAAACCGAGCCGGCGGCACCGCTGGGGACCGAGGCTCTACAGGCGACTCTCGAGGGTGAGCCGAAGGCCGCCCTGCCAATGCAAAAGACCGCGCCGTCGTGGGCGCAGAGCAACCCGCCGGCCGATCCGGCGCCTGTGGCAGACGACGATACGAAGCCAAAGTCCGCGGTCCCCATGCAGAAGCCGGCGCCTTCGTGGGCCCAGACCGTGCCTGCCCCCGCGGACGCAGCCGGCGACCCAGAACCGAGCCCGACGGCGGCGCCCACGCGATCGGCGCCCCTGACCTGGCCGCCAAAGGCGCAACACGACGCCGAGATGCCGACGCAGAGCGACATCTGGCCGCCTGAGCCCCCGACCGAGCACACGATGCCGGCATGGCCGCCGTCCGCTTTCGGCAACGCCGACTCCCAGCTTCCGGACCTGCCTGCTGGGCCGACTCCCTCGGAATGGAAGCCCGCGCCGGCAGCTCCGCCCGGCACTCAGTTGCCTGCCACAGCGGTGCCTGCGGCGACCGTGCCACCGGC